>JAFTUP010000048.1 GCA_017466205.1 Clostridia bacterium | reverse complement strand
TGGGGTATATAGCGGGTATGGGTAATACCCCTGTAGATATAAGCAGTCTTACAAGCAACATTGAAGGGAAACTCTCAGAATTTTCTCAGAATGGTGAAACCTTCGGCTTGGATTTTACAACTAATTTTGCTAATGGTATCATAAGCGATACGGTTGGACTTGAAGAAAAATTAGGCGAACTCGCAAGCAATTTAGGTACAGGCTTTCCTACAACTGTTGGCACTGAAATGAACAACACTTTCCCAATTGTTGCAAGCAGCGTAGAAAAAGAGTCTGAACAGGTTGGCTATCAAGTTGATGCCGGAATTGCAGCAGGTTTAGAAAAAGGCAAGCCATTGGTTAATACAAAGGTTCAAGAAATAGCTGATTCTATTCCTGATGGGATGAAAAAACTCCTGGGCATTCAATCGCCTTCTCGTGTTATGCGTGATAAGGTCGGTAAGATGGCTTCTGCCGGTGTAGCAGTTGGTATGGAAGAAGGATTTTCAGAGGTTACAAAGGTTCTTTATGAATCTAACGAAACGCTTCTGGAAAGTGAACAGTTTTATCTTGATGAAAGCCTCAGAATGGAAAGGGAAAAGGAAGAGGCGGAATATCAAGAACGGTTAGCATCTGCTAAAAATGCAAAAGAAATCGAGAAAATAAAACAGGAACGCCTTAAAAAGCAACAGGAAGAAGCTGACGAAGCATATCTTGACGGTTTAAAAGAAACAGCCGAACGTGAACGTGAAATATGCGAAGCACGCAAAAAAGATGTTTTGGATACTTTTGAAACTATGTGGGACAATGCTTCTGAAATTCTGGATGAATTTGAAGACAGGCAATCTGATTTCGGAAAGTCATTAAAAGACAGTATAAATCTTGTTTCTACGTCAAAGAAGCTTATAACCAGTATGCCGGGTTATCACACAGGCAGCGGTGTTGAAATGGAAGTATCCAGTCTGACTGATATGGGAAAACAGTTAGACGACCTAAAGGTTTACGGTGAGAGGCTGAAGAAGCTCGAAGGGCTTGTGCCCGAAGATTTATACCGGGAAATTCTAAGCTATGATCCTGAAGAGGCAACTCAGTTTATGAATGCATTTTTTGGTGCAACCAAAGAACAGCAACAGGAGTATATCAGCAAGTGGCAGGAAATTCCGGAAACCATCAAGGGTGTTACAAATTCAGCTTTTAAGAACGAAGGCGAAGAAATCCGGACAATGCTCACTGATGCTTTTGGAGAGCTTCCTGAAAACTTTTTCGGAATCGGGGCTGATGCGGCGAAAGAATTCGGCACTGCTTTTATGGAGCAATTAAGTCAAATGCTTTCAACCGCAAAGCAAACGATTAACGCATCCTTTGTCGGTATGTTGCCCGGTGCAGTAATTGCAAACGGTGCATTTGCAGGTGTTGGGACAACAATCTACGAGGACAACAGAACAACCACAATTTACGCAAATGATGTCACTGCACACGATATAGTTGAAGAGCAAAATCAAAATGAAATTCGGCAAAGCCATACAAGGGGGTGGGGATAATTGTTTATGATTGAATACAGGTCAAAGACCGGTAGTATAAAATTTGGCGGTGGACTGGATGCTGTAGGAAATATACTTTTGATAAGTGGCTTTGAATTTCCGCCAAGAGCTTTTGAAACTGTTAATTTTGCGGGTGAAAACGGTAGCACGGTTATAGGTAAAAGCGATTCTGCACGTACGATGACTATTACAGGTACATTGAGAGGTTCACAGTACGATTTGGAGAGAGCTTGCAAGGTTTTATACGAAGACGGAGCCTTGTATTGTATATTTGATAAGGTACGGCGGAGCATAAAATGCCGTTGCAACAATATGGATGATTTTAAACGGCTTGGCAGAAGCGGCAATAATAAGTTTACAGTTCAATTCATTGCTGATTATCCGTATTTCAACGACTTTTATGACACGGAGCTACCTCTGTACCGTCAGCGAAATCTTGTTACTGAAACATTTACCTTGCCCTGTGTATTTACAGAGCGAATCAGCGAAGGTGATATTAATAATACAGGTGATAAGCTTATTTATCCTACTATTTATATAACTGATAATTCGGAAGTAAGCGCTGCATCCGGCGGAGTGTTAATTGAAAACGAAACCACCGGAGCTCAGATAGAACTCCCCTTTTATACTATGGCATACGGTGAAACTATTACAATTGACCTGGGGCGCAGAAAAATTACAAGCTCAGTAAACGGCAACATCACAAATGAGCTTGGTGACAGTACACCGGATTTATCAAAATTCTATCTTGATGTAGGTATAAATCACCTGTCTTTTACAAATTCAACAGGTCAGGTTTTAAGTGCTGTTATAAAGTACAATCCTGAATACTATGCGGCAGTGAGGTAAGATTATGGATGTATATTTTTATGATTTGGATTTTAATCTAATACATATATTGCCAAGCAGCAGTATAGACAGAGGGTATATATCAGCAAATGTGCAGATTGATTTTGCCGGGAATGGCAAGTGTGAAATACTGTACTATGATGAAGAATTAAGAGCTTTGTTAAAACAGTATCCTGATGGTATGCTTATTCAATGGGGTAAATTTCAGGGGATATTGACGGATTGGCAAAAGCAAGTCAAAGACCGCCGAATATTCGGTACGCATCTGAATGGAGTATTACACAAAGAGGTTATACCAACACAAGCGGAAACAACCGAAACTGCAGATGCAATTGCTCAAAGATTAATAACGCAATATTACCCCTGGTTGATATGGAAAGAACCTACAGGCAGCTTTAACAGTATAACCTTCAGCACAGATACATATAAGCACGGTGATGAGGTTTTTAAGAGTTTGTGCACTCTCGGCAACTGCGGCTATCGGATATACATTGAAAATAAAATTATGTATTTTGAACTGTTACCTGTTGTCGAAAAGTCTTTGATACTCTCTGAAGGTAATCTAAATGCATATGATTTTCAAGAGGATTTTAATAATAAAACTGCCGGATATTCAGGATGGTATCAAAATGAAGAGTCTGTTTGGACATTTATTGAAGGTGAAAAAACAGGGTTAAAAGGACAAACGGTTATATTATCTGCAAAAACTGCTGAGGCTGCAGCTGAAGAGTTGAAGAATAAAACGGTTACTTACAATATGCAATGTAAGACAAGAAACATAGAGTATACCGAAGATTATAATCTTGGTGATAATGTCAGAGTTACCACTGACGGTATGGTTAGACGAAAAATAATTACCAATGTAAAGCTATGGCACG
>JAFTUP010000047.1 GCA_017466205.1 Clostridia bacterium | reverse complement strand
CTATGACTCCCTTTAGAAAAATGTCGCTCTCTATAAAGTTTATTACCTCTGCATCGTAATAAGCTGATGCCGGTGTACGGGGAATCCACATAAGTTCCTTACCTCTGACTTCCAAAATCTCTTTTGGGATTCTGTAAAAGATAGGTAAAAACTGCGAGTTAAAGTAGTAATACTCACAACCGTTGTCTAATGGCAGAGTAGCTACCGGGAGATGTACCTTCATGTCCATTTTTCATTCACTTCCTTTCCGATAATAGCGTTCTCTATATAATAACGACACAAGTATATATAAAATGTTCCTGATTTTCTAAAAATATTTTATCAAATCCGAAAATTGCTGTCAATAGATATAATATGATTGAAATATTAACAAAATGGTTCGGACAAAAAAGATGCTTCTTTCATGTTTTTTGTAAATTTATATATACTTTATTTTGTCAAAACTCATCAAAATTGACCGATTTATTGATTTTCAACACTTTTCATGATATAATTATTTTATCTAAGACAGAGGTGTAGAAAATGTATTTTGAAGAATTTGAGTTAGGCTCAAAAACACAGATTGAGCCTGCTGTTATAAATAAAGATGATATGATTGATTTTGCAAAGAAGTATGACAACATTCCGCTTCACACCGACGAAGAATATGCCAAATCAACCATATTCGGAAAGCTCATTGCTCCGGGCGTTATGTCATTTATGTCAGTTTGGGCGAAATATCTTGAAAATGATCTGGCAGGCGATGAACTTCTTGCAGGAAAGTCAACTAAGATAGAGTGGTTTAGCCCGTCTTTGCAGATGATGTTCTTACAAGCACCTGCACTGTATCGAAGCTTACAAAACGCAATGAGAAAAACGGCATTGTCGAACTTACCTTTGAAGTATTTAATCAGAACAACGAATTGGTGCTGACGGATGTTACAGAAATAATTGTAAAATGCAAGCCTGCGAGGTAATGGATATGAGCAAAAAGGAAACTATAAAAAGATATATTTTATTTATTCTATGTCTTTTCTTTATGGGAATAGGTGTAGCACTTACTAAGCACGGTGAATTGGGTGTTTCTCCAATATCTTCAGTTGCAAATGTTGTAAGCATCAAATTCACATTTTTATCATTCGGAACATGGCTTACAATTTCAAACTGCGTTTTACTGCTCGGGCAGATTTTATTACTGCGTAAGAATTTCAAGCCCATACAGCTTCTTCAGATTCCGCTGTCATTTCTGTTCGGATATTTTACGGATTTCGGGTTATGGATAGCAGGATTTATTCCGAATGACAATTACACAGTTCAGCTATTACTTGTAATAGTCGGTATCATTATTCTCGGGTTCGGCATAACCCTGGGAGTTATTGCCGATGTAATCTTAAATTCGGGCGAAGCATTTGTGAAAGCACTCGCAGACGTAACGCACAAAGAATTTTCAAATGTAAAAATTGTATTTGATGTGTCGTGGGTTGCATTTTCTATTATACTGTCTTTGATTTTCTTTAACGGCTCATTGGTTGGCACAAGAGAAGGAACAATTATTTCTGCAGTATTTACGGGTGTAGCAGTAAAACTTTGGTTAAAGCTTATAAAAAACCCGATTGAAAGAATTATATGCAGATAACGAAAAGGAAGCTTGGATTTTTCTCCAAGCTTCCTTTTAAATTACCTTATATCCGTAATACTTCCTGCTACAATTCCGTCAATAAACTGCTTGGCGGCACGGGCAGAGCGTGTGCCTCGTTTTAATGCAAATTTTTCCGCCGCTGTGTCAAGTTTTTCTGTATCATAAGCAATTCCTTGTTTATCAGCAAGATTATGCACAATATCAAGATATGTTGCTTTATCAGGTCTTGAAAATGTAAGCTGAATTCCAAACCTTTCGGACAGTGATAAAATCTCCTGCATTGTATCGTTGAAGTGAACATCATCTCCTTCACGATCAGAAAAACTCTCTTTTACCAAGTGCCTGCGGTTTGAGGTTGCATAAATTACCACATTATTTGATTTGGCAGATACAGAGCCTTCAAGAATCGCTTTTAATGCGCTGAAATTATCATCGTCCTTTGTGAAGGACAGGTCATCAATAAACAAAATGAATTTAAGTGGATTCGTGTTAAGCTCATCAAGAATTTTCGGTATGCCGTGGAGTTGTTCCTTACGAACCTCAATAATACGGAGACCATTATCGCAAAGCTCATTTACAACCGCTTTTACAGTAGAAGATTTACCGGTTCCGGCATCACCTGTTAAAAGAATGTTTGCCGCAGGCTTACCGGAAAGCAGAGCCTTTGTGTTATCCATTATCACTTTCTGCTCACGCTCGTAATCTATAAGGTCGTCGAGCTTCGTTTCATCAGGATTCTGAACAGGTGTAATCTGTCCGTCCTCGCCGATATAAAACATT
>JAFTUP010000046.1 GCA_017466205.1 Clostridia bacterium | reverse complement strand
AGCTGTGAAATTTGACTATAACATGTCAATCTCGTTCTTGTTTTTGTTGTTCTCGGTGGTATCGGTTCAATTCGAGGTAGTGTAATTGCTGCAGTTGTTCTTACTCTTATTCCTGAACTTTTAAGAGATACTCCAATCGGTAGCTATCGTATGTTATTCTATGCGATTATCCTTATTACAATGATGCTCATTACATCAAATGCTACGATTAAAGGAAAAATTAGTGCTTATGCTGAAAAAGTAAAAGGACTTGTTATTAAAGAAAAGAAAGGAGAGGTTAAATAATGGCTATTCTTGAAGTTAAAAATCTCTCAATTTCTTTCGGTGGTCTTCGTGCCGTTGATGAATTTAATGTTAAAATTGAAAAAGGTCAACTTTATGGACTTATCGGTCCTAACGGTGCAGGTAAAACAACTGTATTCAACCTTTTAACAGGTGTTTATAAGCCTACATCCGGTGCTGTTATTCTTGATGGCAAAAACATCACAGGAAAAAGCACTATCGAAATTAATAAGTGTGGTATTGCAAGAACATTCCAGAATATAAGACTTTTCAAAAACTTAAGTGTTCTTGATAATGTTAAGGCAGGTTTCCATAATCTACACAAATACAATACACTTGAAGGTATTCTTCGTCTTCCAAAGTATTTCAAAACAGAGAAGAAAATGGATGAAAAAGCAATGGAACTTTTAAAGGTTTTCGGGCTTCAAGATGAAGCATCAACATTGGCTGATAACCTTCCTTACGGTAAACAGAGAAAGCTTGAGATTGCCCGTGCATTAGCTACTAAACCAAAGCTTTTGCTTCTTGACGAACCTGCTGCAGGTATGAACCCAAGTGAAACACAAGAGCTTATGGATACAATTCGTTTTGTTCGTGATGAGTTTGATATGACAATTCTTCTTATCGAACACGATATGAAGCTTGTAAGCGGTATTTGCGAAGAAGTTTCTGTTCTTAACTTTGGTCAGGAACTTGCACAGGGTAAAACAAGCGACGTTCTTAATAACCCTGAAGTTATTAAGGCATATTTAGGTGATTAAGGAGGATTGGCAATGGCACCACTTTTAAAGGTCGATAATATCGAAGTATATTATGGTATGATTAAAGCTTTAAAAGGCGTTTCTTTTGAAGTTAATAAAGGTGAAATTGTTGCTCTTATCGGTGCAAACGGTGCAGGTAAAACAACTATTCTCCACACTGTTACAGGTCTTTTAAAGCCAAAAACAGGTAAAATCTTATTTAATGACCAGGATATCACAAAAACTCCTGCTCATAAAATTGTTTCAATGGGTATGGCGCACGTTCCCGAAGGAAGAAGAATTTTCTCACAGCTTTCAGTTCTTGATAACATCAAATTAGGTGCTTTTACTCGCAAGGATAAGGATGAAATTGAACAGACATTAAAATATGTTTATGAGCGTTTCCCACGACTCCAGGAAAGAAAAAATCAGATTGCAGGTACACTTTCCGGTGGTGAACAGCAGATGCTCGCTATGGGCAGAGCACTTATGTCAAAGCCTGATTTTGTTTTGATGGATGAACCATCAATGGGTCTTTCCCCTCTTCTTGTATCTGAAATTTTTGATATTATAAAGGCTATCAATGAAAATGGTACAACTGTTCTTCTTGTTGAACAGAATGCTAAAAAGGCACTTTCAATTGCTGACAGAGCTTATGTTCTTGAAACAGGTAATATTGTTCTTTCAGGTGATGCAAAAGAACTTATGAATGATGAATCAGTTAAGAAAGCATATCTTAGTGAATAAGATTTGAAAGGTGGTCAAATTATGGATAAAAAAATCGTTATTACTATTGCACGTGGTTATGGCAGTGGCGGTAGAACAATTGGTAAAATGCTCTCTAAAGAGCTTAATATCCCCTTTTATGACCGCGAAATTCTCTATATGGCATCCGATGACAGTGGTATAAATCTCGGTCTTTTTCAAAAATATGATGAAGAGGTCAATATCGGTTTATTTGACTCATCAACTAAAAAATATAGCGGCAACATTATTCCACCTGAAGACAGCAAATTCACATCAAAAGAAAATCTGTTCAATTATCAAGCAAAGGTAATTAAAGCTCTTGCAGAAAAAGAATCATGCATTATTGTAGGTCGTTGTGCAGACTATATCTTAAAAGATTTTGACAATATTATTAAGGTGTTTATTTGGGCACCACATAATGTCTGTGTTGAAACAATTATGAATATGTTTGCAATGAGTGAAAAAGAAGCTGACAAGAAAATTTGTAAAATTGACAAACACCGCAGTGAATTTTATCATTATTATACATGTCGTGACTGGGACAATGCAAGAAACTATGACTTGTGTCTTAATAGTGCTGATTTAGGTTTTGAAGGTTGCGTTGAAGCTATTAAGGCATATATTGATGTATTGAAGAAAGTTAAAAAATAGAATTTTAAGGGTTACTGAAAAAGTAGCCCTTAATTTTATTGATTAAATATAATTTCTGATATATAATAATGTCGGAAATATTCATATAGGGAGACTTTTTATGTGTGATAAAATTAAGGTTGCATCTGTTTCACCTGAAATTTTTGTTGGAAGTCCTACAAAAAACTGTGATGAAATTATAAATGCTTTAACAAGTCTTAAAAGTGAAAATATTAACATTATTGCCTTTCCTGAGCTTTGTCTTTCAGGATATACTTGTGGTGATTTGTTTAATTGTGACATACTTACCACAGCTTGTAACCAAGCACTTAACAGGATAATTGCGTTTTCAAACGATTGTTATTCACATATTATTGTCGGTTCGCCAATTAAAAATGATGGTAAATTATATAATTGTGCAGTTCATATTTTTAAAGGTAAAATTGTTGAAATTGTTTCAAAAGAAAAGCTTTCACTTAATGAATTAAGATGGTTTTCTAAAGGATATTCAGTTAAGAACGGTTCTTCTGAATTTGATATTGTAATTGGTGATGATATATATAATAAAGCAACAGTTTGTGATTTAGTTGTAAACATTTCAGCTGTCCCTTCACTTGTCACAAGATATAACACTAAGAAGGAGTTCGTAAAAAAATATACAAAAGCAAGAAATTGTATTTTTGTTTTATCCTCTGCAGGCGCTTGTGAATCTACAACCGATTTTGTATTTTCAGGTGATTGTATTCACGCTGTCAGTGGTGCAATTATATCAGAGGGCAAAAGATTTTCACTTAATACTGAAATCATTATAAGTGAACTAAATCCAATAAAATCTGATTCCTCCTCCCCTGTTTACCTTGAAAAAAACTTTGTTGATGAAAGTGATGCTCATCCCTTTATTCCAAATGATAAAAATCTTCTTTCAGAAACGTGCGATGAAATATTAAGTATTCAAAGCACAGGCCTTGCAAAACGAATGAAGCATATTCGTTGTAACAAGCTTGTTCTCGGCATATCAGGTGGCCTTGATTCAACTCATGCACTTCTTGTTTGTATTGAAACATTAAAGAAACTAAATCTTCCGATTGAGAATTTAATTTGTATAACAATGCCCGGATTTGGCACAACTGATTTGACATATACAAATGCTTGTAATCTTGTTAAACTAATTGGAGCAACATTAAAAGAGATTAATGTTAAAGATGCAAGTTTACAGCATTTTAAAGACATTGGCCACAATGTTGATGTTCACGATGTCACTTATGAAAATACTCAAGCAAGAGAGCGTACACAAATCCTTATGGACTATGCAAATAAAATAGGTGCAATTGTTGTTGGTACCGGAGATTTAAGTGAATTGGCACTTGGTTGGTGCACATATAACGGTGATCACATGAGTATGTATGGTGTAAATGCATCTGTTCCAAAGACGCTTATGAGACACCTTGTAATGTATGTTGCTGATAAAAGCGATGAGAAAGTGTCTAAAACGCTTTACAGCATAGTTAATACTCCTGTCAGTCCTGAATTACTACCACCTGATAAAAACGGCAAAATGGAGCAAAAAACAGAAACTACGCTTGGTCCTTACGAAGTACACGATTATTTCATTTATCATTTTATAAAAAACAAAAAGACACCTGAAGAACTACTTGAAATGTCAATCAAGGCATTTAAGGGTAAATATACTGAAAATGAACTTAAAACCTGGCTAATAACTTTTGTTAAAAGATTCTTTAACAATCAATTCAAGCGTTCCTGTATGCCTGACGGTCCCGCAGTTGGCTCGATTTCCTTGTCACCAAGAAGTTCCTGGATAATGCCGTCTGATGCTGTTTATGATGACTGGTTAAAATTCTGAATAGACAAAAATCCCCTCATCCAAGTTGGATAAGGGGATAAAATTTTATTATGAACAATTATGCTTTTTTCTTTGACATTGCTTTAATAATAAAGAGTGTACCTAACATAAGAAGGATACCGATTGGGAGAGCAATATAAGCCTTCTGAACAAAACCGGCAATAATATATGTTACAAATGAAACACCTGCAACTGTAAATGCATAAGGAAGCTGAGTTGAAACGTGATTAAGGTGGTTACTCTGGCTACCGGCACTTGCCATAATTGTTGTATCTGAAATTGGTGAACAATGGTCACCGCAAACAGCGCCGGCCATACATGCAGAAATTGCGATAATTGAGATTGGACCACTGCTATATGGGAATACGCTGAGAACAAGTGGAATAAGAATACCAAATGTACCCCATGACGTACCCGTTGCAAATGAAAGACCAACTGCAATAAGGAAGATAACTGCAGGAAGGAAGTTTGCAAAGCTGCCTGCTGTTGATTCAACAATACCGGCGATGAATGCTTTTGCACCAAGACTGTCTGTCATTGCCTTAAGAGTCCATGCACAAGCAAGAATCATAATTGCAGGAACCATTGCCTTGAAACCTTCAGGAACTGAATCCATACAATCCTTGAATGTAATTACGCGACGAATCATAAAGTATCCGATTGTAATAATGAGTGTAATAAATGAACCATAGAGAAGACCAACGGATGCATCAGCACTTGAGAATGCCTCAATAACATTGTGATATGCACCACTTGTTGAATCAAAGAATCCACCTGAATAAATCAAACCAATTACACAAGCAATTATAAGAAGAACAACAGGAATAATAAGGTCAATAACCTTACCTTTTGGATTTACATTAGAATCATCAGTTGAATCTGCAAATGACTCTGCATCACTTGTGAAGAGGTCACCATTCATTGCATTTTGTTCATGTATTCTCATCTTACCGTAATCAAACTTCATAAATGTAATAGCTACCATCATTACAATAGTAAGAAGTGCATAGAAGTTATATGGAATTGCACTGAGGAAAAGTTGGAAACCACTGACCTCTTCTTCAGCAACGAAACCGGCAACTGCTGCTGCCCAAGAAGAAACAGGAGCAATAATACAAACAGGAGCTGCAGTAGCATCAATAAGATATGCAAGCTTTGCACGAGATACTTTATGACTGTCTGTAACAGGTCTCATAACTGAACCAACTGTAAGGCAGTTGAAATAGTCATCAATAAAAATCATACAACCAAAAACAATTGTGGCAAGCTGCGCACCAACTCTTGATTTAATATGTTTTTTTGCCCAACGACCGAAAGCAGCTGAACCACCTGCTTTATTCATCATTGAAACCATTGCACCAAGAACAACAAGGAAGATGATAATACCCATATTGTATGAATCAGCTATATTTGCTACAAAACCATCGCTGAATACGTGAGTAATTGTTCCGACCAAATTACCCTCTGCATAGAGCAAACCACCTACAACAATACCAATAAAGAGTGATGAATATACTTCTTTAGTGATAAGAGCAAGAGCAATAGCAATTACAGGCGGAAGTAATGACCAGATACTTGAATAAAATCTTGACGGTGCTTCAACCTGTCCTGAACCGCTACAATCACCACAAACATTAGCAGCAGTAGAACAATCTGCACAAGCAATATTTGTTCCTTCACAATTTTCACAAACAGAAGTGTAGCCTACACCCTCACAAGATGAACAATCGATCATCTTTGCTGTTGCAGCTTCACCATCACTTGCCAATGCAAAAACAGCCATACTTGCTATAAGCAAAACTGAAATTACCAAAGCAACTAAGGTTTTTGGATTAAACTTTCTTTTCATTTTTACATCTCCTTTTTCGTATATTGCATAAAAAATTATATTCAATATACTATAATTATGTAAAAAAGATACCATATTTAAGGTGTTTTGTCAATAAATTTGGTAATTTGACGAATGTTAAAAAATAATATTGTATATTTTGTTATCATTATGTTATAATTAGGAAAAGGAGTTGATTTTATGATTAAAAACGAAGCAATGTTTAAATTGAGTTACGGTTTATTTATATTAACTGCAAATGAAAATGGAAAAGACAATGGTTGCATTATCAATACCGCTACTCAAGTTACTGATAGTCCAAAAAGAATAACAATAGCAGTAAACAAGAATAACTACACTTGTGGTATGATTGAAAGAACTAAAAAATTCACCATTTCTGTCCTTTCTCAAGAAGCTACCTTTGATATGATAAAACGATTTGGATTTGCGAGTGGTAAGGATACTGACAAATTTTCAGGATATAACGACCACTACAGAACAGAAAACGGTACTTTCTTTATATGCGAACAAACCAACGCATATATTTCTTGTTCTGTTACTGATATGATTGATTGCGGCAGTCACATTTTATTTATTTCAGATGTTACTGAAGCAGAAACATTATCAGATGTACCTTCTGTAACATACCAATACTATTTTGACAACATTAAGCCAAAACCTGAACAGGTAAAGAAAAAAGGTTATGTTTGTAAAATATGCGGATACGTTTACGAAGGCGAAGAATTGCCTGAAGACTTCATTTGTCCGTTATGCAAACACGGTGCTGAAGATTTTGAGCCGATAAAATAATTTTAAAGCTGATTTCGTTCTACCAACGAAGTCAGCTTTTTATTCTCAGTATTTATTTGTACTATATTAGAGAAAAACAATGTCCTTGATTTTCAAAAATCAGGGACATTAAAATTTTCGTTATTTTCTCTTTTTCAATGCAATTGCAACACCAAAGCAAACCAATGCAATACCAATAAGTAATAAAATAATTATTATTGTGTAATCATTATTGTCTTTTTCTTCAGTATCATCAATTATATTATTTGTAGTTGTTTCTGTTGATTGTGTTTCCTCAGGTTCGGGAAGTGTTGTACTTTCGCTGCTTTGCTCCTCTGTTGGCACTTCAATAGAAATATTATTAAGAACGGATATTTCAGCATTATCAACAGTATAATCAATTACTTCAAGATTTTCATTTACAAAATCCTTAGGGTTAGGAATTGTAATATCAAGTTTTGTATTACCGCTTGCCGATTCAAGAGCTTTAAATGTAATACTGAAAATAATACCATCCATAGTTACGGAGGATGCTCCTGACATATAAGCAAAACGAACAAAGCTTTTTTTGTTTTTTATGTTTTTTATACTTATTGTGGCACTTGAATCAAGGATACCACCTTCTTTTGCAGAAATAAATTCAAGCATTTTTGAATCATAGTTTACATCAATTACTGCACCGCTCATCTGCGAATCATAGCTGATAAACACATTTACTGTAAATGTATCACCTGCATAAACCTTTTCATCCTGAATTGAAAGTAAAACAGGGTCATTAGCAAAAGCTGTAAAGGAAAAAGACAAGGACAGAATAATTATTGAAATTATAACTGAAAAAAAATTCTTCATATTTATCACCCAATACATAGTAACACAAAAATTCAATAAACACAAGAAAAATCCTCCACATAAAGTGAAGGATTTAAATTTAATCTTTTAATGATGAGCTTAAAAATTCTTTAAGGCGAGGACTCTTTGGATTTTCAAATAAATCATCAGGTGTACCCATTTCCTCAATGACACCATCAGCCATAAAAATAACTTTATCTGAAACATTTCTTGCAAAATTCATTTCGTGAGTAACAATCACCATTGTATTCTCACCGTTCTTAAGCTCTCTGATAACACGAAGCACCTCTCCTGTAAGCTCAGGGTCAAGAGCACTTGTGGGCTCGTCGAAACAAAGTACATCAGGAGATAATGCTAATGCACGTGCAATAGCCACTCGCTGTTGCTGACCGCCGGATAGCTCACATGGATAAGAATTAATTTTTTCTGAAAGGCCGACGTTCTTAATAAGTTCCATTGCCTTATTGTTAATTTCTTCATCCGTACCCTTTTTCAACAATGATGGTGCTAATGTAACATTTTTAAGAACAGTATATTGAGGAAATAAATTGAAATTCTGAAAAACCAAACCAAAGTGTAATCTATTCTGACGAATTTCTTCGTCATTAAACTTGGTTTTTACGCTGCCTTCAAATAAAACCTTATCTTTAACACTGATAACACCATCGTCAGGAGTTTCCAAAAAATTCAAGCATCTGAGTAAGGTTGTTTTACCGCTGCCTGATGAACCGATAAGAGCTAAAACCTCGCCTTTTTCAAGAGAAAAATCAATACCCTTAAGGACTTTTGTTTTTCCAAAGCTTTTATGAATATTTTTTACTTCAAGCCAAGACATATAAAACCCTCCTTAAGTTCTGAAATAACTGAGTTTTTTCTCAATCTTACCTAATACAACAGTTAAAATACCACTGAAAATGAGGTAATACAAGCCCGTGAAGAATAATGGCCAGATTTCACCTGCAATACCCTGTGAGCCTTTCATAAATGCCTGACCCGCCCAGATAATCTCCTGCAATGCAATAATTCTTGCAAGTGAAGTATCCTTAACAAGAGTAATAATTTCGTTTGACAATGGTGGCAAAATTGGCATGCAGGATTTGATCCGGATTTGCATGCCCTATCTGTATGCCTGTGAACATATGGATGAAGATTATGCTGTTTTGCTTGAGAAGCACGGGAAAGAGCGCACGCTTACAGTGTATTGCCTGCTT
>JAFTUP010000045.1 GCA_017466205.1 Clostridia bacterium | reverse complement strand
TGGATTTGCCGTGAGGCAAAGACGGATGAGGTGGAAAACCAACTTATTATTGATATGTAACGGTTGCTATCGCAACCTACACCTCATCAGTCACTTCGTGACAGCTTCCCCTCAAGGGGAAGCCAACACCTCGACAAATTATAATTTATCAGGGTGACCGAAAACTTATATACATTCAATCATTATATAACGCCTGAAAAATGAATCGTGTAGCAAACATAATGCCTTTCACAAACGCATTCTTTTCAGATATGCTGTTTACTTTTGATACAGCGTTGTCGTATTCTTCAAGAAATTCAACTTGTTCGTCATTGAGCTTTGAACGGAACAGTTTTTCCTTTTCAGTAAATTCATTTATAATTTGCTTCTCTTTTTCACTTTTTGTAACAGGAACTTCGATTAAATAATCAAACCACAGTTTTTCTAAATCTTTTTGCATATTTACCACCTTTTACTTTCGTTTTACATAATGTTACCCCAATTTTGTACTAATGTCAATACCCCAAATTGGTACTATGGTAAAATTGTATTGAGGTGATAATAGTGTTCATATATCCAAGATTAAAAGATTTGAGAGAAGATAAAGAATTAAATCAAACTGATATCGGTAAAATATTGGGAACATCTCAAAAACAATATAGTAGATGGGAAACTGGTGAAACAGAAATTCCTTTTCATCATGTAATTACTTTAGCAAAACTCTATAATGTGTCTATCGATTATATTGCAGGTGTAACGAACGGAACGGATTAAACAAACATTTTGTTGTAAAATTTCATTAGGTGATATTATGAATTACACAAAGAGATTATATGATTTAAGAATAGATAATGACTTAACGCAAGAAGAGGTCGCTCGTGTTCTTAATACGACTAAACAAAATTATGGCAGATATGAAAATGGAAAACGCAAATTAAATATTGATGATTTAATTGCATTAAGCAAATTTTACAATGTATCAACAGATTACATTCTGTGTTTAAAAGACCAACCATAAAAATTGTGAATTTATAATGCGTCGCAGATCATTCGTTTTCAGTTTTCCGTTTTCCACTTTACATTTTAGTTTCTTTATCACATTAAATTGTTAAAATTTTTATCCAAAACTATTGACAATATTTTTTCATAGTGCTACAATGTTTTACAATCAGCAAACAGAGGTAATAATTTATGAAAACTCTTAATTTCGCAGCTGAATACTTTTACTTTAGCTTTTACTTTACAAAGTCAAAGGCTCGTTTCACTGCGGAAAAATAACAAATGCTGAAAATTTGTAATTTTTATCTCACAGTGAAACAACACTGTGAGATTTTTTTATTTAAACTATCGGTAAAGGAGTAAGAGATATGGTAGTAATTCTTAAAAACGAGGTTGACCCCGCGAAGGTCGAAAATTTAACAAAATGGTTGCATGAACAGAATCTTGTAATCAATGAGGTTGTTGGTCATTACCAGACAATCTTAGGTCTTATCGGTGACACAAGTCGTGTTGATATTGACCTTATTCAGAGCCTTGATATTGTTGAGGACGTAAGACGAATTTCAGAGCCTTACAAATGTGCAAACAGAAAATTCCATCCTGACGACACAGTTATTGATGTTGAAGGATATAAGATAGGCGGAGGCAATTTCCAGTTCTTTGCCGGTCCTTGCTCAATTGAGTCAAGAGAACAGATTTTAAGCATCGCAAAGGATGTTAAAGCTGCAGGTGCTAATTTCCTTCGTGGTGGTGCGTTCAAGCCAAGAACATCACCTTATGCTTTCCAGGGTATGCGTGGCGAAGGTCTTGAATTGATGCTTGAAGCAAAAAAAGAAACAGGTATGCCAATCGTAACTGAAATTATGGACGCTTCTCATATTCCGCTTTTCGAGAATGTTGATATTATTCAGGTTGGTGCTCGAAATATGCAGAACTTCGAGCTTTTAAAAGAACTTGGACATCTTAAGACTCCAATTTTTTTAAAGCGTGGCCTTTCAAGTACATTCCAGGAGCTTTTAATGAGTGCTGAATATATTATGGCAGGCGGTAACGAAAATGTTATTCTCTGCGAGCGTGGTATCAGAACATTTGAAACTGCTACACGAAACACTCTTGACTTGTCAGCAGTTCCGATGCTTAAGGAAAAATCTCATTTACCTGTTGTTATTGACCCGTCTCATGCATCAGGTATTGCTCGATTTGTAAAACCAATGTCGTTGGCAGCAGCTGCTTGTGGTGCAGACGGACTTATGATTGAAGTTCACAATGACCCATCAAAAGCACTTTGCGATGGTCCACAGGCACTTACTCCACCACAGTTCCAGGATGTTGTTGGTGCAGTAAATAAAGTATTAGATGCAGTAAAATAAGGTGATTTTATGAAAGTCGGAATAGTCGGATTAGGTCTTATGGGTGGCTCACTTGCCAAGGCAATCAGCTTTGGCACAGAGCATACTGTCTGGGGCACAAACAGAAGTCCCGAAGCAGTGAAAAAAGCACTTTTCGTAGGTGCAATTGAGAAAGAACTCACTAAAGCGGATTTGCCTCTTTGTGATTTGGTTATAGTTTCTCTCTATCCGCAAGCATCCATTGATTATATTAAGGAAAACGCAACTCTTTTCAAAAAGGGTTCTATTGTAATGGATATCAGCGGTGTAAAACGCTATGTTTGTGATGCACTTTATGACACAGCAAAAGAAAATGGTTTTGTTTTTCTTGGTGCTCATCCAATGGCCGGACTTCATCTTTCAGGCTTTGAACACTCAACGGCAAAAATCTTCAACAATTCATCAATGATTCTTACTCCTTATGAAGATACTCCGTGGGGATATATAAATACGGTCAAAGAGCTTTTCCTGAAAATCGGCTTTACAAACATTCAGATGTCAACTCCCGACGAACACGACAAAATTATCGCTTTTACTTCTCAGCTTGCCCACATTGTGTCAAATGCCTATGTGAAAAGTCCAAACGCACTTATTCATAAAGGCTTTTCAGCAGGAAGCTATAAGGATTTGACACGAGTAGCATATCTTAACGAAGATATGTGGTCAGAATTATTCCTTGAAAACCGTGATAATCTTATTAATGAAATTGACTCTATAGTGAATAATTTGGTAGAATATAAAAAAGCAATGGAAAATAATGACCGTGAAAAATTAGCAGAGTTATTGCGTGACGGTAAATTACTTAAAGAACAGATTGACGGGTGAACAATATGGAAACAGTAAAAGTATCTGCATCAAAAGAATATACAGTACATATAGGTTCGGGAATTCTCGAATCCATAGGTGAAAAAATCAAAGAGATAAAAAGACTTTGCAGAGTTGTGCTTATCTCTGACGATACTGTTTTTTCTCTCTATGGTGAAAAGGTAAAGAAGAGTCTTACAGATAGTGGTTATTCAGTTTGTGAATTTGTATTCCCTCACGGTGAGGATGCAAAATCCCTTGAAAACTTTGGCAAGATAATGGAATTTTGTGCAGAAAACAGCATTACAAGAACTGATTTGTTTGTAGCCCTTGGTGGTGGCGTGACAGGTGACCTTACAGGTTTTGCAGCAGCTTCTTATCTTCGTGGTGTTGACTTTGTACAGATTCCGACAACCGTACTTGCAATGGTTGACTCATCTGTTGGTGGTAAAACTGCAGTAAACCTTAATGCAGGAAAAAATCTCTGCGGTGCATTTTATCAGCCAATCGCAGTTTATGCAGATTGCGAAACATTGAATACTTTACCTGAAGAAACATTTAACGAGGGATGTGCCGAAATCATTAAATACGGTATGATTTTAGATGGCGAATTCCTTACATTCTTACAGAATAATGATATAAGAGAAAATATAGAATATGTAATCAAGCGTTGCGTTGAGATTAAGCGTGATGTGGTAAATCACGACGAATTTGAAAAAGGTGAGAGAAAGCTTCTCAATTTCGGTCATACAATCGGTCACGCAATTGAAAAATGCAGTAATCTTACAATTTCTCACGGAAACGCAGTTGCAATAGGTATGGTAATTGCAACAAAAGGTGCTTATGAAGTAGGTATGTCTGATGAAGATTTTTCAGATACACTTATTCCAATACTCCAAAAGAACAAATTACCGATAACTTGTGAATACTCAGCAGAAGAACTTTTTAGGGCATCTCTTTCAGATAAAAAGAGAAGTCTTGACACAATGTCACTTATTGTTCCTGAAGAATACGGACTTTGTAAAATTATGAAGCTTCCTGTTGAAGATTTACAGAACTTTATCGAAAAAGGTATGAACTAAATGACAGTAAACTGTACACCATCTGCCATAAGTGGCAAAATCAGAGCAATTTCGTCAAAATCTGATGCTCACAGACTTCTTATCTGTGCTGCTCTTTCTGAAAATGAAACAAAGATTAATTGTAATGTGATGTCAAAGGATATCGCAGCGACTATTTATTGCCTGAAATCAATGGGTACAGAGATTTCTGTGGATGGTGATGTCATAACAGTTCATCCAAACCAGTTCAACAAAAAAGCAGACATTGACTGTGGTGAAAGTGGTTCAACTCTCAGGTTTTTAATGCCTGTTGTGTCTGCTTTGAATATTGATACAACCATTACAGGTCACGGAAGATTACCTGAAAGACCAATTTCACCATTAAAGGAAGAAATGGAGAAAAAAGGTGTAACATTTCATACTGATAATAAATTTCCTTTGCATTTAACTGGACAATTACAATCAGGTGAATATGAGATTTTGGGAAATATCAGTTCACAGTTCATTACAGGACTTTTATTTGCCTTACCAATACTCCAAGGTGACAGTAAAATAAAACTTATTCCACCTGTGGAATCAAAATCATATTTAAATATAACTGTTTCCGTACTTCGTAAATTCGGCATTGAAATTGATGAACAAGAAAATTTGTATATTATAAAAGGAAATCAAAAATACATTTCACCAAAGGAAATAACAGTTGACGGTGACTGGTCAAACTCATCCTTTTTTCTTTGTGCAGGTGCATTAAGTGAAAGTGGTGTAACAGTAACTGACCTTGATATTAATTCACCACAAGGGGATAAGAAAATTTTAGAAGTTTTATCTTCAATGGGTGCTGATGTGCAAATCAGCGGTACAGAAATTACGGTTAAAAAGAACAAACTGAATGGAATTACTGTTGATGCATCTGATATTCCCGATGCGGTGCCCATTATTTCAGTTGTTGCAACTGCTTGCAATGGCGACACACAGATTATCAATGCAGGGCGACTTCGTATAAAAGAAAGTGACAGAATTAAGTCAGTTGTTGAAATGCTTTTGTCTGTTGGTGGCAGTGTGGAAGAAACTGACGACGGAATGATTATCCACGGTGGCAAAGAACTCACCGGTGGAAAAGTCAATGGTTATAACGACCACAGAATTGTAATGTCAGCATCAATTCTCAGTAGCCTTTGCAAAGGTGATGTAGAAATAACTGACAGTAATGCAGTAG
This sequence comes from Clostridia bacterium, assembly GCA_017466205.1. Taxonomy (GTDB): domain Bacteria; phylum Bacillota; class Clostridia; order Oscillospirales; family Acutalibacteraceae; genus Fimenecus. The sequence continues at coordinate 2,917 of JAFTUP010000045.1, read as the reverse complement.
GGAAATCATATCCTGATTTCTTCGCTGATTTTAATAAAATGGGAGGTAACGCAAATGTCCTCAATGACAGGTAATAAAATCAAAATATCAGTTTTCGGTCAATCTCATTCCAAGGGAATTGGTATTGTGATTGACGGACTTCCTGCAGGCAAGAAAATAGATATAGAAAAAGTTCTGAAGCTTATGGACAGGCGTGCTCCCGGAAAAAATTCCTTGTCAACACAGAGAAAAGAGAGTGACACACCTGAAATTCTTTCAGGACTTGTAAATGGTGTTACTTGTGGTGCACCACTCAGTATGGTGATTTATAATGAAAATCAGCATTCAGCTGATTACAATAATATAATTGATATGCCAAGACCATCACACGCTGATTTTTCTGCAAATGTAAGATATAACGGATTTAACGATGTTTCAGGTGGCGGACATTTTTCAGGCAGACTTACAGCACCTCTTTGTTTTGCAGGTGCAATTTGTATGCAGATATTAGAAGATATGGGCATTGAAATTCAGGCTCATATTCAGAAAATCAAAAATGTGTATGACGATAAAATTGACTATGTAAATATAGGTAAATGGAATACAGCCGAAAAAGTATTTCCTGTAATCAATGATGAAAAAGGCAAGCTTATGATTGCAGAAATCGAGAAGGCAAGAGGAAATGGTGACTCTGTGGGTGGCGTGATTGAATGTGCAGTAACAGGAGTTAAAGCCGGTTACGGTGACCCAATGTTTAATGGTGTTGAAAACCAACTTGCAAAAAATATTTTCGGTATTCCTGCAGTTAAAGGTATCGAATTTGGTAACGGATTTGATGCTACTGACCTTTACGGTAGTGAAAACAATGACGATTTCTGTATTGTAGATGGTGAAATTAAAACAACAACAAATAATTCAGGCGGAATTAACGGTGGTATCACAAACGGTATGCCGATAGTTTTCAGAACTGCAATTAAACCAACACCATCAATTTTCAAAGAGCAGAACAGCGTAAGTCTTAAAAGCAAGACAGAAGAAAAATTGCAGATTAAGGGCAGACACGACCCTTGCATAGTTCAACGTGCAGTACCTGTAGTGGAAGCAGTAACTGCAATAACACTCCTTGATGTTTTATCGTAGGGGCCGGCGTCCTCGACGACCCGAGTGTAAACGCGTAATTAAAACCATTGTAAACAGGTGATATTATGGAAGACCTTTCAAAAATCAGAGAAAAAATAAACGAAATTGATAATAAAATAGTGGAACTCTGGAAAGAGAGAATGGAAACTTGTCTTTCTGTGGCACAGTATAAAAAGGAAAATAACCTTCCTGTTCTTGATGCCAAAAGAGAAACTGAACTTCTTAACCGAATCGGCAATATGGCAGGTGAGGAGTTGGATGTTTATTCCCGTGTGCTTTATGATACAATTATGACTGTTTCAAAGTCATATCAGCACAAGTACCTTTCAAATGATAATCCACTTACAGAGAAAATCAAAAATGCAGTGGAAAACACAGAAAAGCTTTTTCCACAAAAAGCAATGGTGGCTTGTCAGGGTGTTGAGGGTGCTTATTCCGGTATTGCCTGTGAAAAATTATTTAAATATCCGACTGTATCATATTTCAAAACCTGGTATGATGTTGTAAATGCTGTTGAAAAAGGACTTTGCAAATATGGTGTACTTCCTATTGAAAACAGCACAGCAGGAAGTGTAAACAATGTTTATGATTTAATGGCAGAGCATAATTTCTATATCGTGAAAAGCTTCCGTCTTAAAATCAACCATTGCCTTTTAAGTAATAAGGGTGCAACTCTTGACGGAATAAAAGAAATTTATTCTCACGAACAGGCAATAAATCAATGCAGTGAATTTCTTCGTCAGCATAGTGACATAAAGGTTAATGTGTGCGAAAATACTGCAGTAGCAGCTAAAATGGTTGTTGAAAGTGGTCGTACTGATGTTGCGGCAATTTCATCAGAAAACTGTCGTGACCTTTACGGCATGACTTTGCTTTCAAATGAAGTTCAGAATAAGGATAATAACTATACAAGATTTATCTGTATCTCAAAGGATTTGGAAATCTATCCGGGAGCAGATAAAACAAGCTTTGTTCTCACATTACCTCACAGACCGGGTTCACTTTATCACACATTGGCTCGTTTCTATGCTCTCGGTATCAATGTGATTAAACTCGAAAGCCGACCAATGCAGAACAAAGACTTTGAATTTATGTTCTATTTTGATATGTCGGTTTCAGTTTACGACGACGCATTTTATGAAATTCTTGAACAGTTAAGTGATGAATGTGAATACTTCAATTATCTTGGCAGTTATTCGGAGGTAATGTAATATGTACGGACTTTTAGGTGAACACTTACCACACAGCTTTTCTCCGGAAATTCATATGAATTTAGGTAACGAAGATTACCATCTTTTTGAGGTTTCTCCTGATAATCTTGAAAACTTTATGAAAGAACATAATTTTAACGGTATCAATGTAACAATACCATATAAAAAGTCAGTTATTCCTTTTCTTGATGTGATTTCTCCCGAGGCAGAAAAAATCGGAGCAGTTAATACAATAACTGTTCGTGACGGTAAACTTTATGGGGATAATACAGACTATTTTGGCTTTGTATATATGCTTGAAAAGTCAGGTATCAGCGTTGAGGGTAAAAAGACAGTAGTTTTAGGTGGTGGCGGTGCATCTGCAACCGTTCAGGCAGTCCTTCGTGACTTTGGTGCAAGAGAAGTAATCGTAGTTGATTTGAATACGGAGAATAACTATGACAATCTCTATCTTCACTATGACGGTGAAGTGATTGTTAACACAACTCCTGTTGGTATGTATCCCAACAACTTAAAATCTCTCGTAAATCTCGATGATTTCAAAAATTTGTCAGGTGTCCTTGATGTGGTTTACAATCCACTCAAGA
>JAFTUP010000044.1 GCA_017466205.1 Clostridia bacterium | reverse complement strand
GCAATACTCACGCCACCGCGACCTTTTTTGACTGCTTTAAGTAATCCTTCTACTTTAATTTTTAAAGGTCTCATTCTCCCATCTCCTTAAATCTTGTAAATTTAGAAAAATAAGGCATTGCAAAACGCAATATTGTGCCTGTTAAAACTCCCTTTACAACTGATGCAACCAATAACACGGGTGCATATCCGATTATCGCAGTTGTCTGCACCATAAAAAATGATACGGAAAGTTGTCCTGCATTATGACAAAGTGCAGATGCAACACCAACACCCACAAATCCGAAATTTTTTGCTTTTCTGAAAATGAGTGTAGTGCATAGTGCACTGAGTACCCCACCTGCAAGGCTCATACAAAAGGCTGTAAAACCTCTTGTTATAAATACAAAAGCCGATTTTGCCACTACTATCAGCAATGTTTCACCAACACTTAATTGCGATGCTGAAAACATTACGGGAATATTCGAAAGTCCTAATTTACTTCCCGGTGGCATAAAATATGCAGTTGGTAAAAGACCCTCCACAAATGACAACACAACGGAAATTGCTGTCATAAGAGCTGTGAATGTAATTCTTTTAATTCTTTCTTTTCTCATTACATTCACCCTGTCAATGCGTCAAGCTGATTTTTGTTTTTACCATCTATTTCAACAGCAACTCTGTTTGGAGCACATATAATGCCCTCACCTGCTTTTGAAATTCTGCCGCTTCTAACACAAACTTTGTCAGGACAGACAGCTTCCTTGATATAAATTTCGCCATTTTCACGACAGACAGTAACACCGTTAATCTCTTTTTCAAGAAATTCACCGTCAAGAGAGATTGTTTCAACGATTTCACCGTCAACCTTTATCTCTGCTGTTGTGCCTTTGTTTGCAGAATTTCCAAGTAAGATCCATACAACACCGATTACAAGCACAACCAAAAGCAATATAAAGTCTTTTTTAGTTATAAGCTTTTTCATTCAATCACCGAAAGTGAAAAATTATCATCGTTAATTGTAATTTTTTCTTTTAAACCTTTTGAAATCAGAACTGATTTATCTTTTTTTACAATAATCACTTCTGCGTCAAACTCATCTGCAAGTTTCATACCCTTTTCAATTCCCTCTGCAAAAATTGCGGTTGAGAGAAAATCACTTAAAATTCCGCTGTCAGCAACAACCGTTACAGAAGTGATTTCATTCTGAACAGGTTTTCCTGTCCTTGCATCGAAAATATGAGAATATCGAACACCATCACGCTCAAAATATTTTTCATAATCACCTGATGTTGAAACAAAACAATCAGTAACATTCAAAACTGCGAAATAATCATTCTGACCACCAAAAGGATTGCGTACACCAATTTTATATGGCTCTTTGCCGATTGCACCAACAGAACCACCAACAGTAACGAGTGCTTTTTCCACATTCTGATTTTTTAGATATTCGATTGCTTCATCACAAGCAGTTCCTTTTCCCAACGCACCTAAATCAAGTAAGCCATTGGTTATTGAAACTGTTTTGCTGTCAATTTTTAGTGATGATTTTTTAAGATTTTCAAGATTTTCTGCAATCTCATCATCAGTCGGCACATAGCCACCGTCTTCAATTTTCCAAAGCTTTTTCATTTCACCACAAAACAGGGTGAAACAACTGCTTTTCTCACTTAATTCCACACATTCCTCAAGATAATCGGAAAGCCATTCATCGGAAGCCACCGTTTTATCTCTGTTTAATGTAGAAATTGCAGATGTGGAAACAGTATGAGATAAATATCTGTTGTCAATGAAATTTATTTTTTGAATTGCAGAAGTGCAAATTTCTTCACCGGTTTTCTCACCGTAAACCGTAATGCTTATGGGACTACCCATAGCAAATCCGCTGACAGTTGATTCTTTGTTACTGCTATCCAGAAGCGAAACTGTGAATATAATTACAACAAGCATAAGAGCAACAAAAGGTAATAGTTTTCTAAACTTATTCACACTCTCACCACCTATTTTCATATACCTTTATATAATACAACATTTTTCGATTTTAATCAATTGGTAAATATATTGAAATAATGGTAGATAAATGGTACAAAATAACCATAAATTCTTGTTAAAAAAATAACAAATCTCTCGCAAAATCAACACTTCGCAATAGCACAAATCGGAGGTTGTCCAACAGCCTCCCTTGTTAAAAAAAAAGGGGGGACCGTCGGAGACGGTGGAGGGATTCATTACGCAACAACAGTGGTTGAAATGTAGGGGCAATTCACGAATTGCCCGTCTCAAAGTTTCTTGATATTATTGTTGCGGTCGATTCTTGAATCGACCCTACAGGGTATTGTATTCTATATAAATGCCCCGGATAAATCGGAGTTTGTAGGGATAAATGTAAAACCATTGGTGTCACGGTAGGGCGGGGTCTTGACCCCGCCGTTGTTGGTTAATATGTAATTAATTTGGGCAGGTCATTCT
>JAFTUP010000043.1 GCA_017466205.1 Clostridia bacterium | reverse complement strand
TACTTTGAGCTTCTCAATAAAGTCCTTGATTTGTGGCGTAACCTTGCCAGAATAAGAGGATTTTCAGCGTTAATTCCCGTTGTTGACGTTATTGAAGAAAATAACACAGCTTATGCTATTACAGAGTATGTTGAAAGTCTTACTCTTCGCGAATTTCTATTAAGAAGTAAAACGGGATATCTTAATTGGGAAAAAGCAAATGTACTTTTTATGCCTGTGCTGTCACTTCTTTCAAATCTTCATAAATCAGGCATTATTCATTATGGCATCAGTCCCGACACATTACTTATAGGCAGAGACGGAAAGCTTCGACTTTCAGGATTTTCAATTCCTGAGGCAAGATTTGAACGGACACAGATTCCTGCTGAATTATTTAACGGCTACACTCCGCTTGAGCAATATGGGTACAGTCTTGAAAACGGCGAATGGTCTGATGTTTATTCCTTCTGTGCAACGGTTTATCGTTCTCTTGTGGGCAGTGTGCCGCAGGATGCTATTTCCCGTTCAACAAGCGATAAGCTTATAATTCCTGCACGATATGCTGAGATTATTCCTGTTTATGTAATCAACGCTCTGATGAACGGTCTTCAGGTTGACCCGCAGGAAAGAACAAGAGATATTGAAACACTTCGTGAGGAGCTTTCAGCGACACCGTCCAATGTGGTTTCTTCATATTCAGGTGTAAAGGTTCCTTCTGATGAAAAAAAGGATGCTCCTGTTTATGTCACAGCTGACGAGGACTCTCCCGGACAGACAATTCTTAAGACATTTCTTATAATTCTCGGTGTGGGACTTATTGCTTTTGCAGGCTGGTTTGTATATGACAGGGTGATTAACGCTCCTGAAGAAACTCCGGTCGAGGATAACACAGAGGCTAAGGAAATGGTTGAGGTTCCGAACTTTGTGAATACCTCTTATGACCTGATTGCGTCAAATCCTGTTCAGAATGAAAGATTTACAATTAAATCTACATCTGATTACAGTCAGACCGTTGAAAAGGGCTACATTATCTCACAGAGTATTGAGCCCGGTAAATCAGTCAAAAAGGGAACTGAGATTACATTTGTAATCAGCAAAGGGCCCGAATACGTTGCTGTTCCGCCTGTAATTGATATGGAGGTTGAAACAGCAAAAACACAGCTTGAGGAAGCCGGCTTTGTTGTCAAAATAATTGAAAAGGCAAATGACGGAAATTACACAGCAAATACAGTTGCGGGTGTGTCTCCTGAAGCAGGCTCGAGTCAGATTAAGGGCAGCGAGGTTTATATTGAGGTTTGGGGCGAAGCACCTGAGGATGATTTTAACATCTTTGATGATAACTTCAGCAATGGTTCAACTCCCGGAATAAGCTTTGATAACATCCTTTCAGAAATATTTAATTAAAAAAATCTCCGGATAGCAGGTTCTATCCGGAGTTGTTTTATTAACGGGAATTTATCAGAAAATCGTAATACAATCCTTTGCAGGGATAATTACACCGTTTGTTGTAATTTCTTCATCAGTATAATTTACATAAACTTTTATGCTGTTATCATATTCAGTACAGTAAACTCCGTTTTGTATAACAGAGTGCGATGTCATTCGCGAGTCTCGAAGAGTTGAGAGTGAGTCGTTGGCTTTTGTGTAGTATGTTACTATATCGTTGATGTTTTTGTCGTAATAGAACTTTTCGTCAAGCTCCTCTGTATATGTTGTGCAGTACCAATCAGCACTCGGGAGACAGCCGTATTCGACACCCTTGAGAAATGCTGTTCTTGAGTCATCATAGGTGTTGAAGCCCATTGAGCTGTATTCAAGAATACCGTGAAGCAGCATCTGAACAAAAGGGATACCTATATAAGCATCACTTTCCTTGTATTCAATAGGTGAGACAGGAATATTTGTAATAACATCAGCATTTCTTACTGAATAGAAATTGCCGGTATCCACCATAAGCATTTTTGATGTTGACAATGCCGAAATCTGTGATGAAATATGAGATTTCGCAAGTGTTCTTGAATATGTGTTGTATGAATAGTCAGAGTAAAGGTAAGAACCCATATCATTCAATGCATAACCGTCAAAACTTACCTTTTCAGAAGAACGAAGTATTTTTTCCACTCTGTTTTCAAGTCTGCTTAATTTGACAAACTCCTGAGAAGATGTGCTTTTCGGAAAATCATATTGTGTCGTGTTGACAATACTCTTTTTATTCAAAGCTTTTGCACCTGACAGCTGATTTCTGTATGTGAGAATGTCAGTATCGATAAACAAGGAGAATTTTTGACTTACAAGATAAGAATATAACTCGTCAAATTCTTTGTCAGTACCTAATTTTGACTTAAATTCATCAAAATCATCCGTATTTCCATTGTTGGCATTGTTATAAAGTCCGTTGTAACGAAGATAAATGTTATCAACACCCTTTGCTTTTAAAAGTGATACAAGTGAAAGTGCGTTTGCATAGCTTGAAAGAGTATGATATTCACCTTCATTGTCCTTATAGCCACCCTGAACAGAAACAATCATAGGGATACTGCTTGATGCAGCATCAACTGTTTTTGTTGAAAGAACAGAATTTCTGATAAGATTTTCACGACAGGCGGTTGCCATTCCTGAGTATGTGGCTGATTTACCCGAAAGAAAACGATAGCAAAGTGTTATTTCATCCTTATACTGATTTCCCTGAATATCCTGTGAATAAATATCTGTGATTTTAAAGGTTGCATTAACGCTGTTAAGAGTGGCTTCATTGTTTCTGTTTGCCTTGATTTCAGCGATTGCATCACCTTTTTCGATAATGCAGAGAAAAGCACTGCTGTCCTTTTTAATTCCGAACGCACCTACAAGACAGGGTGAGGTGTTAAAATTGTCTGAAGTTGCAATATCCCTACCGTAAACAGCAAGTGAAACAGGAGTAAAAGCTTCGTCACTTATACCTGTTTTGATTATTGCACCGCTGCCGTCAGGTACAAAGATATAATCCTCAGCACCGCTTTTTTCATAAGCACCAAAGCTGTCAAGAACTGTAATTTCTTCAAGGAAAACTCCCTCAGGCAAATGAACATTATTCATGCTGACATTTGTATAAAATGAACCGTCACGAAGAGTGTAAAGCACGGTAACATCTGCACGGAGCTTACCGCTGTTGACTTTATCTACAGGTATAGTACCTGTTTCTTTATCAAGTGCCATTGAATATGTAACTGAAATACCGTCAGCAGAGGCTGTGTATGTGAAATTTCCATGAGCAACTGCATTGTCCTGGGAGTTAAGAGTGTAAATCTTATTACCACCGTCAGACAGGGTTACCTGAATTGCGGAGCTTGGAATTTTCTTTTTAATGCTTGTGTCAGGAAGTGATGACCATAAAGCACCCGAATTGGTGTCGCGAATCGCTATTGCGGTTGTGTTTTTGTCAAAAAGGAGCTCAATGAGACCTGATTTTGAAATTACCTGATAATTATTTGCAGTTGTTCTGTGATACTCATTGCCTGAATATTCAGCAGAGATGTATGTTGCTTCCTCTTTTCTGTTTGTATAAGGCACACAAGAGGTGAAAAGTATCGCAATAAGACAGATAACGGAAATCAGCTTTATAAAAATATTGTAACGAGAATTTTTCATATTGTTTCTCCTGATTTTTAGGATATGTTTTATACATTCTACCATACAATACTAAAAATATCAAATTTTTCATCCTGTCAGCTTTTTACGCATATTCTGCAGGATGTTTTTTTCTTTTCGTGATACCTGCACCTGTGATATTCCCATAATATTTGCAGTTTTACTTTGAGTGAGACCCTTGTAAAACCGCAGAATAATAAGTTGACGGTCATCCGGCGGCAATTCCTTCAGAACCTGATGTATTGAAAGCTTGTCCTCAATAGGTGAGTACTCATCCTCTGTGGGTATATCAATCTGACCCTCCTCATCATTCTCAGCAGTCAGTGACCTTACAGGCTGAAGTACACATATAATCTGTGCAGTTTCAAAGGGAGTCATGTTCATAATTTCAGAAAGCTCGTTGACAGTAGGTTCAACACCGTTTTCCTTTTCAAAGTTCTCTTTGATTTTTGCAAGTTCTCTTGCTTTTTCTTTAAGGCTTCGGCTGATTTTAACTGCTCCGTCATCACGGAAAATCCGTCTTATTTCACCTAAAATTGACGGAACTGCATAAGTTGAAAAAGCAAAGCCCAAATCTTCACGAAAACCGTCTGCAGCTTTAATGAGTCCCACACAACCTGCAGAATATAAATCATCATAATCAACTCCTTTACCGATAAATTTTGAAGCACAGCTGCCCACAAGCCCTAAATTGTTAAGAATCAGCTCATCTCTCGTCATTTTCTGCGACCGTTTATTTGCTTCTGCATTGTAACGCTTGTGCCACAGCCTACCTTTGAACGGACTGTAATCTTGTCCATAAAGCTTTCCATAACTGAAAATCCGAGTCCTGCTCTGTCACCGCCAAGAGTTGTGAAAAGCGGTTCACGAGCCTTCTTGATGTCAGCAATCCCACAGCCTTTATCACGGATTGAGATAACAACCTTGTTATCCTGATGAATTTTTACATTTATGTAAATCTTGCCTAATGTGTTTTTGTAGCCGTGAACAATGCTGTTTGTAACTGCCTCGCTGACAGCGGTTTTAATGTCGTTGATTTCTTCAACTGTCGGGTCAAGCTGTGCTGTGAAAACAGCCACAACAGCTCGTGAAAAGCCTTCATTTACCGATTTGCTGTCAATTGTCATTCGGAATTCGTTTACCACCATTTTTACTTCCTCCTTTTTTGATTGTTGCAATTCTGTCAAGTCCTGCAAGTCGCATCACTTTATATGAGTTGCTTGAAAGTCCTGTCACCTCAAGGCTGCCTCCCAATTCGCTCAACAGCTTGTACCGTCCCATAACAAGACCGATTCCCGAACTGTCCATAAATGTGACCTTTGAAAAGTCAAGAATAACTGTTTTTGGTCTGCAATTCTCAATTTTTTCGTCAATGCTGATTCTTATAGGCTGTGCTGTATGGTGGTCAATTTCACCGTCAAGGCAGCATTGAAGCACCTCATCCTGAAAATCAATCTGAACACTCATTTTTTAACCTCCGTATAGTTTTAATTTCCTGATTATCAACATTCTATTCTTTCAATTTCAAAAATATTGTCATAATCAGTAATCTCGCAAATAATGTGTTCAACAAATTATAATTTGTCGGGGATGTTATGTTTCCCTCCCTCATTGAGGGAGGTGGCATTTTCGCAAGAAAATGACGGAGGGAGTTTGTAGTTTTATCCGTTTACTCCCTCAGTCTCACTTCGTTCGACAGCTCCCTCACGGAGGGAGCGGATACAGGCGTGGAAGCCTTCCACTACGCGTTGTTGCAACATCCCGACAAACTCCGATTTGTTATCCTGTTTACAATATGATACACAAAAGTCCGTTACAGCCCTCATTTATAACGCGTTCCAGGGTTTCCTGGAATTTCATTCGTGCATCTGTGGGCAGGTGATAAAGCTTGTTGCAGAGTCCTTCGTTCACAAGCTCGTTAAGGGATTTGCCGAAAATATTGGACTCCCATATTTTGTGCGGATCCTCCTCAAAGCCTGCAAGAAGATATTTTACCAGTTCCTCTGACTGACTTTCGCTGCCCACAATGGGAGCTACCTCTGTGCGGATGTCGGTTTTCATCAAATGGATTGACGGTGCAGATGCGCAAAGTCGCACACCGTATCTGCCACCTTGCTTCATAATTTCAGGTTCCTCAAGTGTCAGCTCATCAATAGTCGGCATTACAATTCCGTAGCCTGTGGTCTGCACTTCTTCGAGAGCAGACTGTATTCGTGAATACTCTTTTTTCATAAGTGACAGCTCTTTAAGGCAGGTGAGAAGTGACTGCTCATCCTCCACTTCAATTCCTGTTTCCTCAGCCATAATTTTATAGAAAAGTCCATTCTGCAGCTTAACGCTTATCCGGGCAGAACCAACGCTTAAATCCATTGATGAAATTTCAGCTTTAAGTATGTATTCGCTTTCGCAGAGCGTGTCAGTGAGCGTGGCAATATCACGAACATATTCAATGTGCTGAATCGAGTTGAGAATTGTTTTGTAGGTCTCGCTTTTCAGCCAATGCTCATTGGAAAGTCCTACAAGCCACAGGGGCAGGTCAATGCCGATTTCCTTAACGGGAAATTCAAAAAGAATTTGTGTGATAATCTCCTTGATTTCCTTTTCAGTAAGCTGGATACAGCTGACAGCCATTACCGGAACATTGTATCTTCTGCAAAGCTCTGATTGAAGTTGACGTGACTCAGCACTTTCAGGCTCAAGACAGTTAAGAAGTACGACGAAAGGCTTCTGAAGCTCCTTTAATTCCTCAATAACACGCCTTTCTGCTTCCTCATATTCACTTCTCGGAATGTCGCTTATGCTACCGTCGGTTGTGATTACAAGTCCTATTGTAGAATGCTCTGAAATCACCTTTTTAGTGCCGATTTCAGCTGCCATATTAAATGGAATTTCATTTTCATACCAAGGTGTACGGACCATTCTCGGCATATCATTTTCGATATATCCCAGGGAGCTGTCAACTATGTAGCCCACACAGTCAATAAGCCGAACATTAAAGCTTGCGTTGTCAGGGAGCGTGATTTTAACTGCATTTTCAGGCACGAATTTAGGCTCCGTTGTCATAATAGTTCTGCCGGCTGAGGACTGAGGAAGCTCATCGGTTGCACGTTGACGCATATTGTCGTCGTTCATATTGGGAAGCACAACAGAGTCCATAAAACGCTTGATAAATGTGGATTTTCCCGTTCTTACAGGACCCACTACTCCGATATAAATATCGCCTCCTGTCCTTGTGGCAATATCCTCGTAAATGCTTTTGTTATTCATACTGTTCACTCCTTCACATCTTTGGTATCAGCAATTTGCAGTTCTCTTTTACGGTGGTTTCTGTAAGGGCGTTTTCCTTTACAATCCTTTCAACGGTAGTGTTGTATTTTTCTGCAATATTCCAGAGTGCTTCACCTTTATTTGCAAAATAGATTGTAAGTGAGGCTGTGTCAGTTGACTTGATTTTGTCCTTGTTTACAGCTAAATCAGTAATAGCTGACAGCTCTTTTTCACAGAAAATTACACCGCGAACATTGATTTCAGCCCGTATATCAAGGCGGTCGTCACTGTTGATTACGTAGCTTATTGCACAGAGGGTACAATGAGGGTTGCAGGTGAGTATGCCATCGTTTTCAGGAATCGGCATTGTGTATTCATAAGGAATATGCCTTTGAGCAAAACAGATTTCGCCTTTCATATCCCTGTAAATAATTTCTATCGATATTTCACCTGTGATTATGCAGTTGTTCTCCTGAACGGAAAAGCCTGAGGTTATGTCATTACACATAAATGACAACACAGCTTCAATTCCCGTTGTGCTTAAATCCGCAACACCGCGGCAAAGGAATGTGTTCTCAATTTCCTCTGTGATTGCAGTCGTATAAACAATTGATTTCTTAACATCAGTTTCGTAAGTGACCGAATATGCCTCTTTTACAAGGCTGATTTCACTGTTCTCAAAGCTATATCCTGAAAAGTTTACGCAGGCTGTAATATCAAGGAGGTTTTTGTTACCTGATAGGTCAAAACGAGGCTTGATTTCCAAATCTGTAACTGTAAGAGATGAGTCGATGTGACATTCCTCTGTAATGTCAGGTGCTTCAATAATCTGATTTATTGCTAAGACATTTTCAAGTGTCTGCACCTGTTGACTTTCAGCTCCCGTGAAGGCCGAATGAATTATAAGCTCACCTTTTAAAAAAACTTTGTTTGAAATGATTTTCACCTGATGAATTACTGCAGCTGAAGAACAGGCGATGATTGTACCGATTGGTTCTGAAAGTGCTCCTGCATCACAAGTTTCAGTTATAGTAAAGGGCTTTTCAACAACACATTTCAGATTGCTGACGGTTGCTTTTTCTGATTTGAGCGTAATTCCGTCACCGCAAGCATCTGTGATAACTTCATATTTTCGGCTGTCACAGGACTTTGCAAAAATTGTAACTGCTCCGTGAAGCTCAAATCGTCGTTGACCTGACACCCTGTAATTCATATAGTCAGCTTTTGCACCGACAAAGAAATCCCTTGTATCCTCACTGCTTACCTCAAGCTGTTTTGTGAACTGAATATTCTGCTCATAGCAAAAAAGTGCACCTTGTTCGTTCATATATAGCACTCGTAAGGCACAGGTGCATTCAGCGGTAATTCTGTCACCGTTCACCTGATGGGACCTGACTCCGGGAACACAGCTGCAACGGACAATCCGCATAATATCAGGCAGATATTCAGGCAAGGTAACGTCACAGTCAATTGATTGCTCACTCCTGCCTTTAAAATCTGTCTTATGAAGCTGTATGTACTCTTTTTGAACGTTAAAATCCATTCGTATCTCTCCTTTGAACATAATGTTTCGGTTAAGTCTATGCAGAAAGGTTTTGTAAAATGCAAAGTGCAAAACTATAATTTGTCATTGGATTTTACACTTTTGCAATTTCAACGCCTGTATAATAATGCTTCAGAATTTCCTCATAGCTGAACCCTTGCTGTGCCATATAGTTAGCACCATATTGGCTCATGCCGACACCGTGACCGTAACCATTAACGGTAAATGTAAATTCATCCTCATTGTATTGACAAGCAAATGTACTGCTCCGCAAATCAAAAAGCTTTCTTATTTCAGTACCCTTGAACTCTTTTCCGCAGATTGTAATTGTTTTTACCATTCCTGTGTCTGTGTGTGTGACCTTTTCAATCCACTTTTCAGGCTTGTCGCCGAATTTTAAATCACTGTCCTTAAACTTCTCTTTGAATTCTTTTTCAGTAAATGTGACCTGAGACTGATAAGCAGGGGATAGCTTATCGCCAATGCTTGTAGCTGACACAAGATATGGGTAATTACCTCCCCACACATCTGTTGCATTTTCTGTAGTACCGTTAGAAATGGCGTGAAACACAGCACAGATATATTCATTTTCATATTGAAGTGTTACATCAAATACCTCGTCAATGCATTCTTCAATTTTTTTACGGTTTGCCTCATAATTATCCTTCCATTTTTCTTTTTGCTTTTCTGTTGTCAGATATTCCTGATGAGAGGCACCGCTGTCAGTAATGTCAGCACCGTTCAAATCTTTTGTATTATGCTCCTTGGTGTACAAAAGGAGAGTGTGTGCTGCAACAATCTGTGCTTTAAGTGCTTCTTCGTGGTATGACGCATTCATTTCTCCTGCAACAACTCCCACAAGATATTCCTTTAACGACATTTCCGTAATATTATTTCCGTTTACTGACATAACTTTAACTGTGTCAGTTTTTTCTTCTTCAATGAATTCAGCTTCAGTAGTTTCTTCTATAAAAATCTCCTGCGAAATCACCTCGCTTGTCCTGTCCATCGCTACCAACGGACAAAGAATTAAGCTGAGTGCAAGGAAAAAGCAGATGAGTGTGTAAGTTTTCATTTTTTATCTCTCCCTTTAGGGTGACAGAGATGGTTGAAACTCGGAATATTTCTGTCACCATAGTTGACTTTAATCTTTATTTGTATTAAAATATACAATGTATAATTATTATCTTGGATACATATCGAAATTTTCTACAAGGAGGTAATATTAATGGCAGAATATATTTCAAGTATCTCCAATGATGCTCTTTCAACATTATGCGAAGAGCTTAAAAAAAATAACCACATAAATCCTGATTATTACAACAGATTTAAAGTTAAACGTGGACTTCGTAACTATGACGGAACAGGTGTCCTTGCAGGACTTACTCGTGTCTGCTCTGTTGAGGGTTACTATATGGACGACGGTGAAAAAGTACCTAAACAAGGTAAGCTTGTTTATCGCGGAATAAATATGACAGATATTGTTGAGCACTGTGAAGAGGAAAAACGATTTGGTTATGAAGAGGTTGTATGGCTTCTTCTATTTGGTGCACTTCCTACAAGGGAACAGCTTAAATGGTTTACAGAGCTTCTTTCTGAATGTCGTAATCTTCCTGAGGATTTTATTGAGGATATGATTATGAAGGCTCCGTCACCTGACGTTATGAACAAGGCTGCAAGAAGTGTACTTGCTCTTTATTCTTATGACCCTAATCCTGACGACACATCACCTGAAAATGTTCTGCGTCAGTGTATCCAGCTTATAGCTCAGATGCCTGTTATTATGACAAGTGCATATCAGGTTAAGCGTCGAGTTTATGATAAAAAGAGTATGTATTTCCATCAGAGCAAGCCGGGACTGGGAACTGCAGAGAGCATTCTCCGCTCAATCCGTCCTGACAAGAAGTTTACTGATGATGAGGCAAAGCTTCTTGACATCTGTATGATTCTTCACGCTGAACACGGCGGCGGTAACAATTCATCGTTTACCACTCGTTGTATCACATCAAGCGGAACTGATACTTACGCTGCAATCGCGGCAGGTATCGGCTCACTTAAAGGACCTCGTCACGGTGGTGCTAACATCAAGGTTTACAAAATGCTTGATGATATGAAGGCAAATATTAAAGATATTACAAATGAAGGTCAGGTTGCTGATTACATTACCAAAATTATGAATAAAGAAGCGAATGACGGTTCGGGACTTGTTTACGGTATGGGTCACGCTGTTTATACGCTTTCTGACCCGCGAGCAGTTATTCTTCGTCGTTATGCTGATAAATTTTCTAAAATTACCGGCAGAGAGGACGAGTTTAAGCTTCTTAATCTGATTGAAGAGCTTACTCCTGAACTGTTTGCAAAGCATCGTGGTATTCACAAAAAAATGTGTGCAAATGTTGACCTTTACTCAGGACTTGTTTACGATATGCTCGGTATTCCTCAGGATTTGTTCACACCAATCTTTATGTCAGCTCGTATGGCAGGCTGGTCAGCACATCGTATTGAGGAACTTACAACCGGCGGTAAAATTATCCGTCCCGCTTACAAGAATGTTACAATTCCTCGTAATTATGTCCCGATGAGCGAGCGTATTCTTCGTATTGACGGTGTTCAGGGTGAATATATTCCTATTGCAGAGAGGTAAGAAAAATGAAGTTAGTCGGAAAATTTAAGAAAATCAACCCTGTACTGCCCCTTTATATAGTTGTGGGATTATTGTGCCTTGCAATTCCGTTCAGAACATATCAGCTTCTTTTTATTACAGAACAGGCAACGGGCTTTTATGCAAAGCTTGACTGGTCAGTATATGCAATTTACGGCTTGTCAGCGTTGGCGATTTTAGTTTCGGTTATTCTTGTTAATCTTGCAAAAAATGTTCCGTCTTCAAGAGATGAAATCCGTAAAAAGAATGTGTTTTTAGCAGTTACATCAATTCTTTTTGCAATCGGTATTATTATCGATTCAGTTCTTGCAATTACATCAATTCTTGCAGGTATTGCCGGTGCAGACAGTCTTGGCTCAGTCGTTATTGAAGCTGTTTTTGGTGTTTTTGCCGCAATTTATTTCATGATTTTCGGAATTTCAAATTTTGACGGCAAAACCACATATTTCCAATACAGATTTATGGCATTGGCACCATTGGCGTGGACAACAGGCAGAATAATTATAAGATTTATGAAAAAAATATCTTATGTAAACGTTGCTGACTTGATGCTTGAAATATTTATCCTTGCTTCAATGATGATTTTCTTTCTGGCTTTTGCACGAATTTCATCAGGACTTTCAAATGAAAAGTCAATGCGTTCACTTTTTGCATCAGGTTATGTGTGCATATTCTTCTGTTCATTGGCCAATATTCCAAGAATTGTTTTGATGGTAACAGGTAATGGTGCTCATATCCCTGCAGAATATCCGCTTTCATTCTGTGACCTTGCATTTGCCCTTTTTGTTGTTGCATATATTGTAAATGCAATGAATAAGGCGGTTGTAAATGACTACGACGAAATTAATATGAATGAGGACGAAAATTAATAAGTTATGTTTTTTCTTAATAACGTCTTAACCGCATTTACTCAGGTTGTAATTCTTTTTCTGATTGCTATGGTCGGTTTTATCTGCCACAAAGCAGGAATTTATACTGAAAAAGCTTCGCGACTTACAACAGATTTACTTTTCTATATTGTTGCTCCTGCAATTATTATCCGTTCATTTCTCGGAATGGAGTATAACCAAAGTGCTTTAAAAGGACTTGTAATGGCACTTGTGGGCGGTATTTTTCTTCACCTTGTGGGAATGGTGATTATACCTTTTCTTTTCAATAAGGGTGATAAGGCAACTGCCTGTATCTTTAAGTATGCTTGTGTTTACGGTAATGTTGGCTATATGGCCTTGCCTTTGGCTCAGGCAGTGCTGGGGGATGAAGGCGTATTCTACTGTTCTGTAATTTTAGTTCCTTTCAATATTTTGTCGTTTACTCACGGAGTAAACATAATGCAGAAAGGTGAAAATAAGTCAAAATTAAGCCTTAAAAAGCTTCTTGTAAATCCGGGCGTAATCGGTGTTGCAATCGGATTGCCGCTTTTCCTGCTTCAGATTAAGCTTCCTGAAATCATTTATTCACCTGTATCATATCTTGCAGACCTTAACACTCCTCTTGCTATGGTTATGTTTGGTACTTATCTTGCATCAGCTGACTGGAAAACACTTTTTTCTGACAAGAGAATCTTTCTGTCTGCACTTATCAAGGTGATTATCGTTCCGCTTGTGACAATTTTCGGCTTAAAGCTTTTCGGCTTCGGCGGAACATTGCTTACAGCTTGTGCTCTCAGTGCTTCTGCACCGACAGCCAGCAACACAGTTATGTTTGCAGCAAAATATAATCGTGACACAGCTTTAGCTTCAAAGGTGACAGCCTTTATCAGTGTGTTGTCAATTCTGACAATGCCTGTAATGATAGCATTAGCACAGGAACTACAATAGCATTTAACAACAATTTCTTAATGTTTACTAATGGTTTCAGTTGTTTTTTGAAATTAAGGAGAGTGATTTTCGTGAAACTGATAGTTGCAATTATCAATAATGATGATGCGAATGCAGTTATGTCAAATCTTACAAAAGCAGGTTATTCTGCAACGCGACTTTCCACATCAGGCGGATTTCTTCGTGTAGGCAATGTTACGCTGTTAATCGGTGTTGAAAAGGCAAAGGTTGACGATGTAATCAATATTATCGGTGAATACAGCAGTCAGCGTAAGAAAATTACACCTGTAAATACTACATATATCGGAGAGTCTATGCTCTCATCAATGCCTGTTGAAATCACAGTAGGTGGAGCAACAATTTTTGTTATTGATGTGGAGCAGTTTTATAAGATATGATAAATGAGATTCAGACAAAAATGGATATAATGTATAACCAGGTTGTGTCTTCAGTTCAGCAGAAGACTTTTCCTCACGGTGTCCTTATTGAGTGTCAGAACAGTAATGAGGGAGAGGAGTTTGCACGTTTTATAGCAAATACTCTTGTGTGTTCCGGAGACAATAAGCCTTGCGGTGTCTGTCCTGATTGTGTAAAGGCACAGGGTAAGGGACATCCTGATATATTTGAAACAGACGGAATAAAGGAACACAGTAAAAGCAAAAATTTTACAGTTGATGCAATTCGTGCAATTCGCGAGGATGCTTTTATCGCACCTAACGAAAGCAATAAAAAAGTTTATATATTAAAAAATGGCGGAAATATGAATGAACAGGCACAGAACGCTATTCTGAAAATATTGGAGGAGCCGCCGGCTTATGTTCATTTCATTATTGTTGCCGAATCAAAAAGTACAATGCTTGAAACCGTGTTGTCACGAGTTCAGGTTTATTCACTTTTAAGTGATGAGGGTGTGGTTACTGAAAAGGAAGCCACAGCCGTTAAAAATATGGTAGGTGCAATTCTCAATGTGAATGAACTGGCACTTATGGAGCAGACAGCAGTTTTTCAAAAGAATAATCAATTTGCAAAGTCAGTTCTTGTTTTGCTAACTGAGGTTTTTCGTGATGCACTTGTCAAGAAAAGCGGTTATATAAGAGAATTTCGTTTCTCTGATGAAACAGACAGTCTTTGTAAGGGTCTTACTGCTAAATCGCTTTTACAGTTGATTTCAGTCTGTGACGAGCTGATTGGCTCCATTGACCGCAATTGTAATAACAACCTGCTTGTTGTCCGTATGTGTTATGAATTTAAAAGGGCAATCGGCAGATAAAATATAGGAGACAATATAAATGATAGAAACAGTTGGAATAAGATTTAAAGACGGCGGCAAAATCTATGATTTTGATGCTGACGGAATAAAATTTAATAAAGGCGACTTTGCAATGGTAGAAACTGTCCGTGGTATTGAGTGTGGAAAAGTTGCAAAGGCTAATCATAAAATCAATGAGGATGACATTAATCAGCCTCTTAAAAAGGTGATTCGTGTTGCCAATGAGAGCGATATAAAAACTCTTGCTGAAAATAAGGAAAAGGAGCAGGAGGCTTTTAAAATCTGTGAAAAGAAAATTGAAGCTCACGGACTGGAAATGAAGATTGTAGATGTGGAATACACCTTTGACAGAAGTAAGCTTCTTTTCTATTTTACAGCTGACGGACGAGTTGACTTCCGTGAGCTTGTTAAGGATTTGGCTTCGACCTTCAGAACAAGAATTGAGCTTCGTCAGATTGGTGTGCGAGATGAGTCAAGAATGGTTGGCGGCTTTGGTATCTGCGGACGTCCGTTCTGCTGTAATACATTTTTAACTGATTTCCAACCTGTTTCAATCAAAATGGCAAAGGAACAGGGACTTTCTCTTAATCCTACAAAAATCAGCGGTACCTGCGGACGTCTTATGTGCTGTCTTAAGTATGAGCAGGAAACCTATGAGCATCTTCTTCGTGTTACTCCAAAGGTTGGTGCTATTGTTGATACTCCTGAGGGAAAAGGCAGAGTTGTTGAAAATAACCTTATTACAGGTATGTTAAAGGTGAGCCTTGACCGTCGTCCGGATGCTGCTCCGTTAGTGATTAATCGTCATCAGGTAAAGATTTTGAAGGATGCTCGAATTAAGATTGAAAAAGAGGAATTAGAGGCATTAAAAGGAATTGAGTAAAAAAGACTTGATTTTTTCGTTTAATATGCTACAATGTAAATATACCAATTAAGGGAGGGTACATAATTATGGCATACAAAATTACTGAAGACTGCATTTCATGTGGCGCTTGCGCAGCTGATTGCCCTGTTGAGGCTATTTCAGAAGGCGACGGCATCTATGTAATCGACGCTGATACATGTATCGATTGCGGTGCTTGTGCTGATAGCTGCCCTGTTTCAGCTCCTGTTGCAGAATAATTAAATTAAAAAGTAAAAAAGAAATCGCCGAGGAAAAATCCTTGGCGATTTTTTATGCCTTCCATACCATTTCGCCCCATCTCTGAGGGGGCTGTCACGAGTGTAACGAGTGACTGGGGGAGTACTCCCTCAGTCTCACTATGTTCGACAGCTCATTACTCGCCTGCCGGCTCAGACAGCGCTTCCGCTTCGCGGAGGTGTCCACCGGACACCCGCGCCCTCATGGAGGGAGCGGATTTGTAGGGGCGATTCACCAATCGACCGTTTAAACGAATTCAATACATTACGGTAGGGCGGGTGGCTTGCCCCCGGCATTGTCATTCTGAGCGTAAGCGACCGCGTAGCGGCACTTGTCGCCCCTGAAAGGGGAGATGTCACGAAGTGACAGAGGGGTTTTCCACGCCTGCATTTTTCTCGACAAAAATAAAAATAAAAAGAGCAGAAAACCTGCTCCTAATCTCTGAAATCAAATAATTTATTCGGTTTAATATCTAAAACATCGCAGATGTTAAAAATAACATCCAAGGAAACAGCACAATCAGCAGTTTCAATTCGGCTCATGTGTGTACGACTGATATTTATCTTTTCCGCAAGCTGGATTTGAGAAAATCCTTTTGCTTTTCGATAATATGCAATGTTTAGACCTAATTGTCTGTAATTGTCGAATTGTTGCTTTTCCATAATGTCACCTCATAAAATAGTATAACCTTATTTTGCAATATCTTCGACAACTTAAAATGTAATAAATATAACTTGACAAGTTACAAAAGTTGTGTAATAATTAAATTACACTCAATGTTATTGCGTTAGAATGGCTTGAGTAAATTGATTAAGGTGTGTAAATATGGAAAACTAATATCATTATTGTTAAGCTTTGCATGGTGTGCATTTTTATTGAGGTGAAGGATTAGTTTTCTGTAAAAGCAATTATGAAAAGGAGAAAAATATATGAAAAAAATAACTGTAGTTTTGTTGAGTATGTGTCTATTAATTTCGTTTGTAGGATGTGACAATAATGCTGACAACACAGTAAATTATGACGACACAATATTAGACCAACTTAAAGATAACAATAAAAATGAAGTAACATATACAACTGAGCAGATACTTTTCGTAGCTAATGACCGTTGCGATATTGAAGATGACCGAAGCACAATATATGCATACAACTATAAAGGTGAACGAATAAATACAGACGAAGTCATGGCATATTTCAGCTATTATTCTGAAAACGGACTTGCACCTGCATATGACCAGAATTCTGGCAAGATCGGTTTTATTGATAAAAACGGTGTGTTTCAGATTGAGCCTAAATATGATGATGCTGCACCATTTTCACATGATGGAATTGCTTTGGTAATGACTGAGGAAAGTATAGGAGAAGGCGAAAATTATAAGTATATACGAAAGTATGGATATATTAATTCAAAAGGTGAAGAAATAATACCACTTATTTATGACTATGCTACAAGTTTTTTTAATTGTGGTTATGCTTTGGCAAGAACTGAAAAAGAAGTCATTGATGAGGAAGGTTATACATATACAACAACGGATAAGCAATATATACTTGACAAAAAAGGAAATGTTGTTGTTGAATTTGATGTTGAAGCAGAAAACAGGGGAATAGATGCAGTTTTTGATGGTTACTATGTATGCAAATACTTTGATGATAGTGATTGTTATAGTGCGATATTTAGTTTTTCAGGTGACAAGTTAGATGAGATTGCAAATCCAAGAAGTAGTAATAACTATAGTATTTATGATACAAGAAGTGATTATATCTATAAATACACATATGAAACTTTAACCGGAGAAGATGAAGGCACTAACAAATTAGTTGAAATACAAAAATTTAACGGCAAAAAATTTATCGATATAGAAAGTGATGTTGAATTCACATCAAAGCGTGTTGCTACAACTAAAACGGGATTTGGTTATGGTTTAGAAAAAAACGGTGAGATTATAATTCCTTTTGAGTATGATAGGATTGTTAGTTATGGTGGATACTATTTAGCAATCCAATATACCGGTTATGATTTCAATTTCGACCAAATTATTGATATTTATGATAAAGATTATAACAAAACTGCTGATAATATTCCGTATGCATTTTATGAATACCGATACGAAGCATACGGAGAGAGATGCAAGTTGCCAGAAGGATATTTCCCCATAATTGTAGAAAATGATGATTATAACGATGTTCACGGTATTATTGATTATTCAGGCAATATAATAATGGAACCGGTATTTGGAAGAGGGATAACATTTTATTCATACGAAGGTATGGGTTATTTTTCTTGGAGTGCAGAACCATAAGGCATAGAAAGAATTACAATAAAAATCCCCGATGAAAATTACTTTTATCGGGGATTTTTTACTACTATAAATTATGTGTATCTAAAATCTTGATTTCAGGATTTTTCATGCCCATTGTTTCAAGTACAACGATTTCATTTTCTTCCTTAAGAAGACAACCCGGGAGATAAAGTGACTTTTGCGGACCGACCTTCCAATATCGACCAAGGTTAAATCCGTTTACCCATACATAACCTTTATCAAATCCATCAGGATGAACAAAACAATCAGCTTGTGAACTTGATTTAAATGTACCCTTGTAGAACATAGCACCATTGTCTTTGTTAAAGCTTTCAGCAGGTTTATATGTTAATTTTTCAAGGTTATCAAGCGGTAAAGTCCATACATCATAACCCATCTGACGTTGATTTGCGATAATAATATCAGAAAAACCTTTTCTGTCCATTATCCTTTCACCATAGTTTACTCGTCCCATAGTGTCAACAAGAAGACCGATTTTCTTTTCACCGTCAACAGCACCGATAAATACTGTTGATGTGTCGCTGCTGTCCTTTGTAACACTCTTGAAAAGTGAACCTAATGAAATTTTGCCACGCTTTGTGTATGTTGTACGGTCAATGAATTTTTTGTATTTATCATCAACATATACAAAACCGAAATCGTGAACATTTCTAATCATCAAAGGAATCGGGTCATAATGACCTTTGATTATGGTCTCGTAGTAAATCATACCAAAATTCTGACCGAAGTATTCCATACTTTCAGGTACAGGAGCTCGATGCTTTTCACCAATCACATCGAGATTTTCAAAAAGACTTGCAGATTCTGTAAGCTTAACAGTACCGATTGTCTGAAGCTTTGGTGACGGTGGCAGCTCCTTCATTTCTAAACCTTGATGTTTATGTAAAAGCTCTCTTACAGCGTGATAAGCAGGAGTGTAATCACCATATTCGTTAAGTAATGCACAGTAGTCATAGCTTGTAACCGTTGGTTCATAAGCACAGGCAGGATTATGGTTAGCACCTGCGTTAAAACCAAAATTAGTACCACCGTGGAACATATAGAAATTAAAGCTTGCACCACAGTCAAGGAATTCCTTAATCTCCTTAACAACTGACTGTGGTTTTCTTGTGTGATGCTTGTCTCTCCAATGGTCAAACCATCCGCACCAGAATTCGCCACACATATTTGGTCCGTCATTCTCGAAGTCTTTAAGACAGTTAAAAGCAGTTTTTGCCTTTGAACCAAAGTTAAGAACTTTATAAATATGAGGTAAAGAACCACCTGAAATCATATTTTTCCAGTTTCCGTCAGAGGTGAAAAGGGGGCAGTCGATTCCACAGCTTCTTGTTAAATCTTCAACGAATTTAAGATATTCCTTGTCGTTGCCATATGCCCCATACTCGTTTTCAACCTGCATTGCAATAATGTTACCGCCATTTGATTGTAAAAGTGGACGGAGTCTGCCTAAAAGCTCCTTGTAATAACGCTCAATGCAAGTGAGAAAATCAGGATACATGCAACGAATCTGCATATTCTTATCTTTAAGTAACCAAGCAGGAAGTCCACCGAAGTCCCATTCAGCACAGATATACGGACCGGGTCTTATAATACAGTAAAGACCTACTTTCTGAGCAATTTTTACAAATCTTTCAATGTCAAGAATACCGTCAAACCGGAATTCGCCCGGTTTGGGCTCATGGAGATTCCAACAGGTGTATGTTTCAACAGTATTAAAGCCTGCGAGCTTTAACTTCCAAAGTCTGTCCTCCCAATATTCAGGAACAGTACGGAAATAGTGCATAGCACCTGAATAGATTTTAAATGGCTTACCGTCCATATAAAACTCTTTGTTTTTGATTTCGAACATATTGTTATACCTCTAACGTGTCAGCATATTCCTGAAGAATATCAGTAATTAAGCTCTCATTTTCATCAAAAACCTTATCACATTCCATAATTTTATCTTCTGTTTCTTCGTTTTCTTCATTCACAAGAATAACATAATGTGAATATGCAGTTTTTAAGTTTTCACAAAGGATTTCAGGTAATAAATTACCGATTTTTTCTACTGCTTTCTCAACTTCGCCGCAGAATGCAATATTTATAAAAAATCGTGTATGACCTTCTTTTTTGATTTCCTTGTAGTAAGTCATAAGTGTATTATATGGTTCAGGAACTTCTTCAAGTCGCCATAAGTCCCATAAATACTCCATTTTTTCTTGTGCTTCAGTCAGAGGTTCTTTCTTTTTGAACAAATCAAACAATCCCATAATTCAATCTCCTTTAAACATAAATTATGATACAAATCACATGCCGTAAGACATATCGCAATCATAATAGTGATTTATGTCGCGTGTCGTTTTAACAAAACGACACATTATAAATTACTTTTCGCTGTTGTAACGGATGCAATGAGCTTTCTGCGTATTGCTCCGCACTGATTAATTAAAGATTTGTACGTATTTTTATCAATTTTCTTTTTTCTAAATAATAACTCCAACCAATATTCGCTTTCGTAAGATTCTTTAAGTGCAATTTCAAGTTTGTGAATAAAGTCAGCCCTGCTTTGAGCATATTTTGCTTCGTGAAGATTTGCACCAATGGACGAAGAACATCTTACCAGTTGATTTACATATACTGAACATCCAGTAATATTATCACAGATGTCTGAAACCTTTATCGCAAAATCAATAGT
>JAFTUP010000042.1 GCA_017466205.1 Clostridia bacterium | reverse complement strand
TTGTTCCACTCTGCGAAGCGTATATTGTGAAATAACCAAAACAAACTAAAAACTTAATACAGTTTTGAGAGTAACCAAATAAAAACGGTTACTCTTTTTTTATGTAGATTTTTAAGAAATGAGGTAAAAGATTATGACAGAGAAAATGACAGAGAAAATGACAAAATTAGATGAACAGATTGCAAAGGTAAACGAAAAAATCAAGCAGTTACAAAAGCAAAAGAAAACCTTACTTGCAAAGGACAGCGAAGAAAAACGCAAGAAACGAGTTAGCCGACTTATTGAGCGAGGGGCGATTTTGGAAAGTGCAATCGGCAACGCTGAAAGCATATCGAACGAGCAGATACAAGCCTTTTTGTCGATAATTTTTTTGTGCAAAGTGCTCAAATTTATCAAAAACTATTGACAAGACGCAATTTTTTCTTTATAATAGAACTCGTACGATACGAATTGCACAGGAGTGATAAATAATGCTTAACAGCATTATCGAACGACATAATAAATTAACTCCCTTGTCTGAAACCGAAATTAAAATTATAGGAACTGCATCACGGCTCTTTTTGGAAAAAGGCTTCTCGGCATCATCACACCGTATGATTGCAAAAGAGTCGGGTTTTGGTTTGGGAACGGTAACATACCATTACAGAACAAAAGAAGATATGCTTCGCCTACTTATTGAGGAACTTATGGACTATCACCTTGATATTTTAGAAGAAGCAAGCGAAAAAGCGAAAGATAATCTATTTGCTTATGCTATGGAAATCGCAATACAAATTGCTTTATGTGAGAATAACGAAAAGGCTTGGGACTTGTATCATTCAGCATACAATCACCCCGAAACCTACGCTTATATCAAGGATTGGGCATCAAGAAAGAATTATCAGTTGCTTGGGAACTTAACTCCCGAATTAACCGAAGCAGATTACAGGAAAATCGAGAACATAACAAGCGGAATTGAGCTTGCAGCGTTTATGTCCCCTTGCGACAGGTATTTTACTCTTGACGATAAAATCAGTATGAGTCTTGATATAATGATGAAGGCATATAATATTTCTGAAACAGACAGAAAGCAAACTATTGATAAAATATTGAAGCTCGACTATAAACAAACTGCAAAAGACCTGTTTGAAAAATTCGTCAAAAGACTTGACAACGTAGAAGAACAAAATGTGTAATAATAAATTCGCAAAGGGATATCTCTTTATTTTGTATGCATATATAAGATTAAAGAAGGTTGATTAGCGAAACAGACAAAGATTTTCAAAAATAATTCAGTAACGAGGAGAGATTAATGTGAAAAAGCTGACAGCGATTTTTATATCCATCTTATTAATATTAACATCTGCTTCTATTCCAATAGCGGCAACGACTCAAGAACTTTCGGAGAATATTGTAATTCTTTATACAAACGATGTTCATACCTATATTAATGGTCCTTTGAGTTATGATGTGATTGCTGCTATAAAAAAAGATTTGCAAAAGCAGTATAAATATGTTTATTTGGCAGATGCCGGTGACCATATTCAGGGAACGGCATATGGTTCTATGGATAAAGGCGAAAGCGTTATCAAAATGATGAACACTGCACAGTACGATGTTGCAACTTTAGGTAATCATGAATTTGATTATAATATGGAAGGCACTTTAAATGTTATTGAGTCTGCAGAGTTCCCTTATGTATCTGCCAATTTCTACCGCGAAAAAGATGGAATACGCGGAGAAAATGTTCTCGATAGTTATGTAATGTTTGATTGCGGTGAAGAAAAGCTTGCCTTTATCGGCATCACTACACCGGAAACTTTTACAAAATCCACTCCTGCATATTTTCAGGACACTAACGGTAAGTTTATCTACGGTATTTCAGGAGGAGCGGACGGCACTTTGCTTCAGCAGGATGTGCAAAAGGCAATAGACACTGCAAAAGACAAGGGTGCAACAAAAGTTATTGCTTTGGGACATTTGGGAATTGACGAATCATCAAAGCCCTGGACAAGTATCGAGACCATATCCGGTGTTTGCGGACTTGATGCCTTCATTGACGGTCATTCCCACAGCACGGAAGAGGGCGAAATTGTAAAAGACAAGGACGGACACGACGTTTTGCTGACTCAGACCGGTGAATACTTTGACCGTATCGGTATGATGGTTATTGACTCTGATACAGATGAAATTACTACAGATTTTATCGAATGTGAAGAAATTCTTGCCGATGATGGCGAAACGGTCACCGGTTATAAACTTGCATCAGACTTGTATAGCGGTACTGAAATAGTATCAGACAGTGCAGTAAAAGAAATCAAGGATGCGTGGCTCAATGAGATAGATGAAAAACTTGGTGAAAAGATTGGCTCAACAGAGATTGTATTTGACAATTATGATACAGATAAAAACCGTTTGGTTCGCACACAGGAAACAAATTCAGGTGATTTTGCAGCAGATGCACTGTATTATCTGTTTGACAATATGGGTATGGATGTTGATGTTGCCATTATGAATGGCGGCGGTATTCGTAATGAGGCAATAACAGGCGATATTACATATAAAATTTGTAAGGATATGCATCCATTCGGTAATGTGGCTTGCCTGCAGACCATCACGGGACAGCAGTTGTTAGATGCACTTGAGTGGGGTGCAAGAAAGCTTGGTTCCGGTGAAAACGGTGGTTTTTTACAGGTTTCGGGCATTACTTATAAGGTGGATACAACAATTCCGAACACTATAACAGAAGGCGAAATGGAAACCTGGCTCAAAGGACCGGACAACTATCGTGTTTATGATGTTATGGTTTACAACAAGGAAACAGACGCATATGAAAAGATTGACCTTGAAGCAAAATACGATATTGCAGGCTACAACTATACACTTCGCGACCTTGGTGACGGATATAAAGTATTTGATGGTGCAGTAAATGTGCTTGACTATGTAATGGAGGATTATATGGTGCTTGCAAATTATGTTCAGGGTTTTGACGGTGGTATTGTAGGTGCATCAAATTCTCCGCTTATGGAAAAATATCCCGGATTGTTAGTGGACTACAGTACAATAAACGGTAGTGGTCGTATAGAAATTGCTGAAAATAACGATGAATCCGGTTTTGATGATGAAGTCTGGGTAGGCGGCATAAAAGTAACCGACGAAAACAAAGATGATATTCTGGGTGACGGCGGCAGTGTAAAATATAATCATATTACCGATACTCTGACTCTGACAGACGCTACAATTATCAACGAAAGCGGACACGGTATTTATGCTTACGGCATAAACCTTACTATCAACGGTATTGATACCGATGCAGAGGGAAACAACTCCATATCCGGTAAATCTACTTCCGTAAACGGCATTGATGAAGAAGGATATGAATATACAGAAACAAACCCGGGATGCGGAATATATGTTGAAGGTGACGGATATGGCGAAAACGGCGGTATAATAATTAATGGAGTGATAGGTAATATTAGCGGTGAAGAAGGAAGCGGTATTTCAGCCTATGAAGATATTACCGTTTCCGGCACAGTAGGAAATATTACTTGTACGGGCAGTATTGACAGCGGTATTGAAAGCGATTTCGGCTGTGTTATTATAAAAGAGGATGCTTTGCTTGGTAATATTACATCGGAAGGATATAACGGCATTGAAGCAAGCAAGGATATAATTATAAGCGGAAAAACAGGCAGAATTTTTGGCGGTGGATATTCGGGCATCCACGCCACATCCGGCGATGTATTTGTTAGCGGTACAGTAGAAAGCATATCGGGTTATGCAAGTGGTATTGAGGCTTATTCAAGCGTTGATTGGGACGAAGAGGGCAACGAGTTTTATATCGGCGGCAGTGTGAAAATTGGCGGAAACGTTGGCGAAATTTCCGGCAGTGTAGTAGGTATTCGCACAGATGCCAATCTGAATATGAGCGGCAACGCACAAATATCAGTAACCGATTTGGAGGCAGAGGCAACACGTGCAATCTCCGTAGGTGCTGAAATTATACTTTCCAATGATTGCGAAATTATTGAGCCTGCAGAATACAAAATTGCCTCAATTCTTGCGGAAACCTACGAAGATGAAAGCGGCAGTGTAGAAGTATTTCATAACACAATTTGCGATGCTGACGGAAATCCTGCTTTGATGATTAAATGCAGTGCTTTTGTAAATACCTTTGAAGATGTAAATGTTTCTGATTGGTATTTCGGTGATGTTAAATACTCAGTGGAAAATGGTTTGTTTACCGGCACATCGGAAACAACCTTTGCACCAAACACACCTTTAACAAGAGCAATGCTGGTTACGGTTCTCTATCGTGCAGAAGGAAAGCCCGGAGTTTCAGGAATAACAAGCTTTTCTGATTTGGAAAAAGGTCAATACTACCTTGATGCAGTATGCTGGGCACAGGTGAATGGTATTGTAAACGGCGTTTCTGAAACAGAGTTTGCACCGAATAACAATATCACAAGAGAACAAATCGCAGCTATTATGCACAGATACGCTCAATACAAAGGTTATGATGTCAGCGTGGGAGAAAACACAAACATTCTCTCTTACGATGATTTCGACAGCATTTCCGAGTATGCAATAGCTTCTATTCAGTACGCGGTAGGAAGCGGTTTGATGAAGGGCAAAACGGCCTCAACGCTCAATCCGTCATACAATGCTACAAGAGCAGAAGCTGCTGCGATACTTCATAGATTTATAGAAAACAATAAGTAAATTTGATATAGATTATAAAAAGGAGAAAATGTCATGAAATTTAAAAAAATAATCACATCTATTCTTACGGCATTAATGTTGATTCAGGCAGTAATTCCGTCGGTGCTTGCGGAAGAAGCGAAAGCTGCAACACGCGGCGAGGTAGTCCAAATGCTTCTTAATGCGGTTGACGACTATAACCCGACAGTTCAAAAGACGGATATTATCAAAGGTTATGAGGATGGACAGCTTCACGAAGAACGTGCAGTTACTCGTGCTGAGGCTCTTGTTATGCTGAAAAGAGCCTTTGGTGAGCTTCCTGTGCCAACAGGTCATAACGCAAGAGTTGCGCTTGTATCCGGTGATTTTACAGACATTCCCTCTTGGGCATCCGGCGAACTCGAAAATGTGTTTGATGCCGGTATTGTTGCAGGAACAGATGAGGGTATATTTTCCCCTGATGAACTTGTAACCCGTGAGCAAATGGATTTGTTTATAAAGCGTGTGTTTGCTTTATATGGAACTAATCTAAAGGATGACTTCTACGCTGCGGTTAATAAGGATACTCTTAATTCCCTTGAAATAAAGCCGGGCAGAAGGGCGGCAGGTACAGCTAACGATTTATCAGAGCAATCGACAAAGCAGGTATCAGATATAATCGAGGAAATCACCTCATCAAGCTGGGAAAAAGGCACAAGGGAGTATAAAATTGCGGCACTTTATAATTCTATTCTTGATAAAGAGAATAGAAACAAGCGCGGAATCGAACCCATAAAGAAGTATCTTGAACTTATAGATGCTGCCGAAAATATTGATGATTTAATCGGAGCTCATAACACCATATTCAAAGATACTTGTCTTTCCGTTTTCTTTGAATTTTCTCTTACCATTGATAAGAAGAACAGCACAGAGTATATGCTTTATTTCGCAACAGTATCTCCGGCGCTGCAAAAGAAATTTTATCTTGAAGACAATCCTAAAAAGGAAATGTATCTTACATACCTTTCCTCCATGTTTGAGCTTGGCGGAGAAACAAAGGATAATGCAGCTATTATGGCACAGCAGTACATTGACACAGAAAAAGTACTTGCTGAAAAAAAGCTTGATGTTGCAGATCAGAATAATGTTGATATAATCTACAATGTTTTTACATTTCAGGAGCTTAAGGAAATGTTCGCCGGAGTGGACATTGATTCAGTATTTGAAGCATCGGGATTGAAACAAACAGATAAAATTCTCATAACCCATGTTGAAAAAGCAAAAGCATTAGCCGGATTATTAAAAAATGAAAACATTGACGCAATGAAAACATATGCAAAATTTAATCTTCTTATAAGTTGGTGCGAATTCTTAAATCAGGAATTTTCCGATTCGATAGATAAATTCAATCAGGATTATTTCGGTACCTCCGGTTCCTATTCCGATGAAGAAAAGGCAACAAGGAAGGTACGAAGTCTGCTGGCAGATTACA
>JAFTUP010000004.1 GCA_017466205.1 Clostridia bacterium | reverse complement strand
TCAGGAAAACAACAATAGCAGTCATTATTACCATAATAAATGGATTGAATTGACCGAGCCATGACATAAGAATTGCTGTAAAGCCTTGTCCGCCAACAAGGTTAGTGTTAATGCTGTGGTCTTTACCTGCAACAAGAAGCATACCTGTAACACCGCATAAAGCACCTGAAATAACCGTCGTTCTGATTATAACTTTTTTTACATCAATACCGATGTATCTTGCAGTATTCTGACTTTCACCAACAACAGAAATTTCATATCCTTGTTTACTATATTTTAAGTAAATAAACATAAGAACTGTAATAACTGCAACAATAACTATATTAACAAAATAGTCGTTATTGCCAACTGAAGGGAAATTACCGGCTGATACAGGGTTAATAACGTTTGAACCGCCGCCTTCAATATACACATAATAAGCGATTATTTGTG
Organism: Clostridia bacterium; assembly: GCA_017466205.1. Taxonomy (GTDB): domain Bacteria; phylum Bacillota; class Clostridia; order Oscillospirales; family Acutalibacteraceae; genus Fimenecus. The sequence continues at coordinate 8,270 of JAFTUP010000004.1, read as the reverse complement.
TTGCGATATAGTTCATCATAAGTGTGAATAATGTTTCATTAGTATTGAATAATGCTTTAAAAATAGCCGGAATAACACCCCATATTGCACCTGCAATAATACTTGTAATTGCAATAACTAAAATGAGAGTAAGGTAGGGGAGTTTATCACCGAATTCAATCATACAATAAATGGAAGCGAGACCACCCATAAGGGCCTGACCTTCAGCACCGCAGTTCCAGAATTTCATTTTGAATGCAGGAGTAAGTGCTAAAGCGAGACAGAGAAGTATGGCAATTTCCTGTAAATACTTCCAGAGCATTGTTGTTCTGCCTTCAAAAATTCTGCCAAATACACCTGTAAACATAATTTCAAATGTATCACCAAAACTTTTTTCAGTAACAATCATTGAAAAAATACCGACAAGAAAGAATGCTATAACAATGGTTGCAATACGAATAAGCCACGCTTTACTTGCCGGCATATCGTCGCGTTTAACAATGTGGAATAAGGGTTCGCGAGTTGTAGCAATTTTATTATTAGCCATTATTATTCTCCTTTCCTTTTGTCATAAGAAGACCGATTTCTTCTTTTGTTGTTGTTCTTCCGTCGACAATGCCTGTAATTCGACCTGAACCAATAACCATAATTTTATCACAAAGTTCAATAAGGACATCAAGGTCTTCACCGACAAAGATAACAGCAACACCTTTTTCTTTCTGTTCATTAAGAAGATGGTAAATCATATATGATGAGTTGATATCAAGTCCTCGAACAGGATAAGCAACCATAAGAACAGTAGGGGATGCAGCAATTTCTCGACCAACAAGGACTTTCTGAACATTACCGCCTGAAAGACGACGAACAGGAGTGCTTGCACTCGGTGTAACAACTTCAAGGTCATTGATAATTTTCATTGCAAGGTCTTTTGGTTGTTTTCTCTTAAGGAATAATGAATGACCTTTTGAATAGCTTCTTAACATCATATTATCAACAATGTCCATATTACCTACAAGACCCATACCAAGTCTGTCTTCAGGTACAAATGAAAGTCTTACACCCATATTTCTGATTTGCATTGGTGTTTTATCTCTTAAACTTTCTTTTTTACCTGTTTTCGGGTCAAAATAGAAAATATCACCATATTCAAGACGCTGAAGACCGGCAATAGACTCAAGTAATTCTCTTTGACCACTACCAGATATACCTGCGATACCAAGTATTTCACCACTTTTTGCTGTAAATGATACATTGTCAAGAACGGTAGCACCTGTTCTGTCAGCACAAGTAATACTGTTAACTACAAGTCTTTCTTCTGTATTGTGTGGTTCATTTCTTTGAATGTTAAGGTCGATTTTTTTGCCAACCATCATTTCAGTAAGTTCACTTTCACTTGTTTCCTTTGTGAGAACGGTGCCGACATATTCGCCCTTTCGCAGAACAGAAACTTTATCAGATAGAGAAAGAACCTCATGAAGCTTATGAGTGATAATGATAATACATTTACCGTCATCACGCATACGACGAAGTACACTGAAAAGTTTTTCTGTTTCCTGAGGAGTAAGAACAGCCGTAGGCTCGTCAAGTATGAGAATATCAGCACCACGATATAATACCTTCATAATCTCGACAGTTTGTTTTTCCGAAACAGACATTGTATAAATTTTCTTTTCAGGGTCAATTTCAAATCCATACTGTTTACTAATTTTTTTGATTTCTTCAGTTGCAGTTTTCAGATTATATTTTCCGTCTTCTATTCCCAATACAATATTTTCTGCAGCATTGAAAACATCAACAAGCTTGAAATGTTGATGAATCATACCAATTTTATATTTGAAAGCATCTTTAGGAGAGGTGATAACAGCTTCATTTCCATCAATGAATATTTGACCCTCATCAGGGAAATAAATACCTGAAATCATATTCATAAGTGTTGTTTTACCACTACCGTTTTCACCCAAAATGGAAAGAATCTCACCACGATTAGCAGTAAGATTAACATTTTTATTGGCAACAACTTTACCAAATTTTTTTGTAATATTTTTTAATTCAATTGCAGGTTGTTTATTCAACATTAAACCTCCGTTCATTTTAATTCTCAAGAAATTGCTATCCATTCTTGCATAACAATTTCTTCAAAATTAGTCAGAGGCGAGAGTGGCCTCCCGTCTCTGACAATGATTAATAGATTATTCGCCGTAATTTCTATCAAGAAGTGTGATACCGTCAATTTCAACATCAAAATAAGGAGCTGAACGATGCTTTGATTCATAGAATATACCATTTTCAATAACTTCTGTATCTTTTGTAAAATCTTTATCAGTATCAACGTCTGCAAGATAACTTGAAAGAGTTACGCCTTTTTCTGTCCAGTTTGCAGTATCAAATACATTGATAGAACCATCAAGGAGTTTTGCCTTAACTTCTTCAAGCTTAGCAGCTGTTCCTTCAGCAGCAACAGCTTCATTTACGTCTGTAAGAACAACGGAACCTGTTTCGATAGTGCCTGTCCAGTCAGTAGCAATTTCTTCGCCCTTCTGTACACATTCAATCATATACTTGAAGTATGGTGTCCAGTCAATTCTTGAAGAAACAATAAATGTGTTAGGACATGCAGAAATTGTTGAGCCGTTGTAAGAAACGTTTGGAACTTTTGCTGTCTCACATGCTGTAGGAGCACCCATTGAGTCAGCGTGCTGGCTGATAAGAACACAACCGCCGGCGATAAGAGCCTGTGCAGCTTCCTTTTCAAGCTGTTCATCATACCATGAACCAGTGAACTTAACATCCATAGTTACTGTTGGACAAACTGATTTTGCACCAAGATAGAATGATGTATAACCTGAAATAACTTCAGCAAATGTGAAAGCACCAACATAACCCATCTTAGCTTCTTCAGCCTTGATTTCGCCTGCATCAATCATTTCATTGAGCTTGAGACCTGCAGCAACACCTGCAAGGTAACGACCCTCATAAATTGAAGCAAAAGCATTGTGGAAGTTTGCTAAACCTGCTGTATGAGCCTGTGTACCGGTTGCATGGCAGAACTGAACTTCAGGATACTTCTGAGCAGCATCCATAAGGAATGATTCGTGACCAAAGCTGTCAGCGAAAATAATGTTACAACCATCAGTTTCGATAAGTTCAACAGCTGCATCATAACAGTCTTTTGATTCAGAAATCTGAGTCTTCTGTGCGTATTCTACGCCCATTTCTTCACATGCTTTAATAGCAGCATCCATGAAGTTCTTGTCATAAGTTGACTGTTCGTCGTGAAGGAAGATAAAGCCAACCTTCAACTTTGCTTCGTTATCTTTGTCCTCATTACCGCCACAAGCAGCAAATGTTGCTGTAATCATAATGAGGGCAAGAACAACTGCGAGAATTTTTCTGAGATTTTTCATAGTTTTTCTCTCTCTCCTTTTTATTTTTTGTAATATTTAACAGCTTAAGCTGCAATTACCTATCTGCGGAAAATAATTTTTCCTGTTTTGTCATCCATTTTTTCAACGATTGCCATTGACTCAACACGAATTCCTTGTGCTCTGAGTTTATCTCCACCGCCCTGATAACCTTTTTCAATAGCTATTCCACATCCTGCAAGCTTAGCACCTGACTGATTAACAATATCAATAAGCCCGTTAAGTGCATTTCCTTTAGCGAGGAAATCATCAACTATGAGAACTGTATCATTCTCGTTAAGAAAATCTTTTGAAACAATTATATCATAAGTACATTGATGAGTAAATGATTCAACCTTACTTGTATAAACATCACCTTTAATGTTCAAAGTCTTACTTTTTTTTGCAAAAAGAAGAGGACAGTTGAAATGTCTTGCTACCAGACAACCAACACCGATACCTGACGCTTCAATAGTCAATATTTTTGTAACACCGGAATCTTTGAATAATTCTTTCATTTCAAGACCCATTTTATCTAAAAGATCAACATCTAACTGATGATTTAAAAAACTATCAACTTTTAGTACATTTCCGGGAAAAACTTTTCCGTCTTTTATTATTCTGTTTTCCAACAATTGCATAATGTCATCCTCTTTGCACATTTATAAGAACATTATAAGACAAATTGTCAAAAAATACAATATTTTTTAACTTTACAATTCGTGGAATTTTTTAATAAATATTTGTTAAAAATAGATAAAAAGAGGGCTGTGGTTGCCTTTTAAATTTTAAAATATACTTTGGAGGAATTTATGAAAAGGTATTTATCAATCATTTTATCATTAATTTTAGTTATTACATCTTTATCAGCGTGTAGTAAAAAAGAAGAAAATAATGACACAACAGTTCAAAAAGTCACAACAATCAGATTTTTAAATTTCAAGCCTGAGGTAGCAAATGTTTATAGTAAAATTGCTGAAGAATATGAACGTGAAACAGGCGTAAAGCTAATTGTCGAAACTGCTGCAAGCGGTAATTATGAACAGACACTCACTGCAAAAATGGGTACTGATGAAGCTCCTACACTTTTTCAGATAAACGGACCTAAGGGATATGCAAACTGGAAGAATTATTGCAAGGATTTGTCGAACACTGAATTATATAAGCATCTTACAGATAAAAGCCTTGCTGTGACAGTTGACGGTAAAGTTTACGGAATTCCTTATGTTGTTGAGGGATATGGAATTATATATAATAAAGAAATTACTGATAAATATTTCAATCTTGAAGACAAGAAAACAGATTTGAAATCAATGGATGAGGTAAGAAGCTTTGATGATTTGAAAACTGTTGTTGAAGATATGCAGGCAAATAAAGAAAAGCTTGGGATTAAAGGTGTTTTTGCAACAACATCAATGAAAACGGGTGAGGATTGGAGATGGCACACTCATTTAGCAAACATTCCAATCTATTATGAATTTGAAAAAAATAATGTGAATTTATCAAGTGATGATACTAAAACAGTTGATTTTGAATATTCAGATAATTTCAAAAATATTTTTGACTTGTATATAAATAACTCTGTTTATGACAGAAAAGTTTTAGGGTCAAAGGTTGTTGATGAATCAATGGCTGAGTTTGCACTTGGTCAATGTGCAATGGTGCAGAATGGTAATTGGGCTTGGGGTCAGATAAAAAATGTTGACGGTAATAAAGTAAAAGCTGAAAATGTTAAATATTTGCCGATTTATATGGGCTTTGATAATGAAGAAAATCAAGGACTTTGTATTGGTACTGAAAATTTCTTTGCAATTAATTCTAAAGCAAATGAAACAGAACAGAAAGCAGCAGAGGATTTTATTAATTGGTTGTTTTCAAGTGAAAAGGGTAAAAAGTTTGTAACAAATGAGCTTGAACTTTTAACACCGTTTGATACCTTTAGTGAAAATGAAGTCCCTGATGACCCGCTTGCAAAAGAGGTTATCCGATGGATGAATAAGGATAATATTGTAACCATTCCGTGGAATTTTACTGTTTTTCCAAGTCAGAATTTCAAAAATGATTTTGGCTCCGCATTGCTTCAATATGCTCAGGGTACAAAAGATTGGAATGAGGTTAAAACTCTATTTGTAAATCGTTGGAAAACAGAAAGTAATTAATGTGTAATAAAGGATAGATAACTATGGAGAAAAATTTAAAAAAATATTTTCCTGTATTTGTTTTACCTACCTTTTTAGCGTTTACGGTTGTATTTTTAATCCCTTTTATTCTCGGTATTTATTTATCCTTTACTGAATTTACAACAGTCGAGAGTGCTCAATGGGTAGGATTTGAAAATTATATAACTGCATTTACTGAGGATGATAACTTTTTAAATGCACTATGGTTTACAATAAAATTTACGGTTGTTTCCGTTATAACAATAAATGTCTTCGCTTTTTTTCTTGCTTTGCTGTTGACCAAAGCATTGAAAGGAACAAGTATTTTCAGAACCATATTTTTCATGCCTAATCTGATTGGCGGTATAGTTTTAGGTTATATCTGGAACTTGTTAATAAATTCTATATTAGGTATTTTCGGATATGATATTACCTATAATGCGGATTATGGATTTTGGGGACTTGTATTTCTTATGAACTGGCAACTAATAGGTTATATGATGGTTATTTATATAGCAGGGTTGCAGAATATACCGAGAGAGTTAATTGAAGCGTCATTAATTGATGGTGCTTCATCTGTATCAATTCTTCGTAATATAAAAATTCCGATGGTAATGCCATCTGTTACAATATGTTTATTTCTTACTATCACAAATTCATTTAAGCTGTTCGACCAGAATTTAGCTTTGACAGGTGGTGCTCCCGCAAGAGAAACATCAATGCTTGCATTAGATATTTACAACACGTTTTACGGGCGAATAGGATGGCAAGGTGTAGGGCAGGCAAAGGCAGTAGTATTTTTTATAATTGTAGCAGTTATTGCATTTATTCAACTAAAAATTACAGGCAGAAAAGAGGCTGAAAATCAGTGAAAAGTAAAACAAAACTTACGAGCACGGCTGCATTTTCTTTTCTTTTACTCTTATCGTTTGTTTTTTTGTTTCCTATTTATCTTGTAATTATAAATTCGTTCAAATCGAAGTTTACAATAATTGGTGAACCTTTCAGTTTCCCGAATGAAGAAACCTTTGTGGGTCTTGAAAACTATATTAATGGTCTTGCAGAGTCAGGATTATTTGGTGCATTTATAAGAACATTGATTATTACCGTAGGCTCTGTTATTGCAATAGTTATATTCACTTCAATGACAGCTTGGTTTATTACTCGGATAAGGTCAAAAGTAAACAAATTGATATATTACCTTTTCCTTTTCAGTATGATTGTACCTTTTCAGATGGTTATGTTTACAATGACTTCAATCAGCTCAAAACTGAATCTGAACAGCGTTTTAGGAATTATCATAGTTTATCTTGGTTTTGGTGCCGGATTATCTGTTTTTATGTTCAGCGGCTTTGTTAAAAGCTTGCCGAGAGAAATTGAAGAGGCTGCTGTGATTGATGGTTGCAGTCCGATAAAAACTTTCTTTTTTGTTATATTCCCAATATTGAAACCGACCGCAATTACTGTTGCAATTTTAAATGCAATGTGGATTTGGAACGATTTTCTTTTACCATATCTTTTATTAGGCTCCGGCAATAAAACATTATCAGTTGCAATCCAACTTGCAATGCAGGGTGCTTATGGTGCAATTGATTGGGGAGGTTTTATGGCAATGCTTGTACTTTCAATTATACCAATTATTATTTTCTATTTACTTTGTCAGAAATATATTATTAAAGGCGTTATTGATGGCGCTGTGAAAGGATAAATCGAATGGCTTCAATAACACTGAAAAATATAAAAAAAACTTATGAAGACGGAGTTACAGTAATTGATAATCTGAATCTATCAATAAAAGATAAAGAATTTGTCATTTTAGTCGGTCCGTCAGGATGCGGTAAATCAACAACGCTGAGAATGATTGCAGGACTTGAAGAAATTACTGACGGTGAGCTTAAAATTGGTGACAGAGTAGTCAATTCTATCTCGCCTAAAGATAGAGATATTGCAATGGTTTTTCAAAGCTATGCACTTTATCCTCACATGTCTGTTTACAATAATATGGCATTTGGACTTAAAAACAGAAAAGTTCCAAAAGATATAATTGATAAAAAGGTGAGAGAAGCTGCTAAGATGCTTGAAATTGAGGATTATCTTCACCGAAAACCAAGAGCGCTGTCCGGTGGTCAGCGACAAAGAGTGGCATTAGGCAGAGCAATGGTGCGAGAACCGTCGGTCTTTCTTCTTGATGAGCCATTGTCAAATCTTGATGCAAAGCTAAGAACTGAAATGAGAAGTAAAATTTCAATGTTGCATAAGGAATTGGGTACAACATTCGTATATGTTACTCACGACCAGACTGAAGCTATGACAATGGGTGACAGAATTGTTGTAATGAAGGATGGTGTGGTTCAGCAATTTGATACACCGCAAATGCTTTACAACCATCCGAAAAATATGTTTGTTGCAGGCTTTATCGGCTCACCGCAAATGAATTTTTTAACTTGTATTATTGAAAAACAGAAAAATTTCTATTATGCGAGATTAAATAATGAAAAACTAGAATTACCTGAAAGAATGAATGATTATTTATTAATGTATGAAAATAAAGAGGTAATATTAGGAATCCGCCCTGAAAATCTTTCTGTTTCTGAAACAAAACAAAAAAATACAATCAGCTTTTATGTTGATATTGCAGAAATGACAGGTGCAGATTATTATCTTTACGGTAAATCAGGTGATAAAAATTTAATAGCAAATATATCATCAAATCATAACATTGAAACAGATA
>JAFTUP010000003.1 GCA_017466205.1 Clostridia bacterium | reverse complement strand
GCTTGATTACGGAAACAATTGCCATTGAAAAGACGGTAATTGACGATATTACACCGATAGTTTGCACATCAAAGTCTCCAAGCACATCCATAAGAGGCTTGATTATAACGCCGCCACCCATACCCGTAAGGGAACCTATAGTTGTGGCAAACAGTGCCAACAAAAAGTAAATTATTTGTTGCATATTTCTATTTCAATCCTTTTTTACGAACAAAATCTGACCCTGAGGTCTTTATGGTTTTGTTCATATCAATCATCTATTTTTTCAAATTATATCATACTGCCTGTATACATTTCAACAGATATGTTCATTTCTTAACAATAATATGTGCATCTGACTCAAACAAAAACAAAGGAATAAACAATTGCAGAGAAAGAGAAAGAAATCACAGTAGGGCTGACAGCTTTATAAAACAGGGGAGTACCTTGCTGCAAAACTGCACAAACCCGAACCTTTCGCTTCATAATAATGAAAGGTTCGGGTTTTTTTACTCAACAATTTTTACTGCACGGACTGTTACACGATTCTCACAATGTCCCGCAAAAATTTATTGAAATTCCTATTTACCTCTTGACAAGGTAGGTAAATGGGAGTATAATGTAGTAAACTTAATAATCAAACCGTTGAAGCGGAGATAACGGCAATGATGCCTTTACAGAGAGCCTGTGGTGCTGAGAGTCAGGTAAGAAACAAGTTGTCAAATGGACCGCTGAGGGCGCAGTCAAATGAGATTTCCTCAGAGTATTCTGCGACGCTGCAGGCAAGCGTATAAATGCCGGGGATATGTTGGTATCCTGCTAAGTGCATAGGGTCATTCCTGTGAATCAAGGTGGCACCGCGGATAAGTATTTTTATTCGTCCTTGACAGAAGAGTATTTTCTGTCAGGGGCGTTTTTGTTTTTCTTTGGCAGAAAAGTAGTAAAAGAATTCATATTTTATAAGGAGGTAAATACAATGTTATTGACAAAACGATGGCGTCAGGTTAATGGCGCCGAACAACAAAAATCAAAACATAACAAAGAATCGAAAACATTTTATTTATCAGGAGGCAATTATTATGAAACAGGAAAAAATTCCTTATAAAATTTACCTTAATGAAAACGAGATGCCGAAGGCTTGGTATAATCTGCGTGCGGATATGAAAAAGAAGCCCGCACCGCTGCTTAATCCCGCAACACAAAAAAACATGACGGCTGATGAGCTTGCAGGTGTTTTCTGTGGAGAACTCATAAAGCAAGAACTTGACGATACCACACCTTATTTTGAAATTCCCGAGGAGATCCGTGATTTTTATAAAATGTATCGTCCCTCTCCCTTGGTACGTGCCTACTGTCTTGAAGAAAAGCTGGGCACCCCTGCAAAGATTTACTACAAATTTGAAGGAAACAACACAAGCGGCTCGCACAAGCTTAACTCCGCAATCGCTCAGGCTTATTATGCTAAAAAGCAAGGACTTAAAGGTGTAACTACCGAAACAGGTGCGGGTCAATGGGGTACAGCTCTTTCCATGGCTTGTTCCTATTTTGACCTTGACTGCAAGGTGTATATGGTAAAATGCTCCTATGAGCAAAAGCCTTTCCGCCGAGAGGTTATGCGTACCTATGGTGCATCGGTAACGCCTTCGCCTTCGATGGAAACCGAGGTTGGTAAGAAGATCCTTGCTGAACATCCCGGCACCACCGGAAGTCTTGGTTGTGCTATATCTGAAGCAGTAGAGAAGGCTGTAACAAGTGAAGGCTATCGTTATGTGTTAGGTAGTGTACTGAATCAGGTTCTTCTTCACCAATCTGTTATCGGTCTTGAAACCAAGGCGGCACTGGATAAATATGGCATCAAACCTGATATGATTATCTGCTGTGCAGGAGGTGGCTCAAATCTTGGTGGTCTGATTGCTCCGTTCATGGGCGAAAAACTCCGTGGCGAAGCAGATTATCGTATTATTGCTGTTGAACCCGCATCTTGTCCGAGTCTGACTAGAGGTGTATATGCTTACGACTTCTGCGATACCGGTATGGTTTGCCCTCTTGCTAAGATGTATACGCTCGGCAGTGATTTCATTCCTTCTGCAAATCATGCAGGCGGTCTTCGTTATCATGGTATGAGTTCTACTCTGTCAGAGCTTTATCATCAGGGTCTTATGGAGGCTACAAGCGTAAAGCAAACTGATGTGTTTGAAGCTGCAGAATACTTTGCAAGAGTCGAGGGTATTCTTCCTGCACCCGAAAGCTCCCACGCAATTCGTGTTGCTATTGACGAAGCCCTTAAATGCAAAGAAACCGGCGAAGAAAAAACCATTGTCTTCGGTCTTACCGGCACAGGATATTTTGATATGGTGGCTTATGAAAAGTTCCACGACGGTGAAATGAACGACTATATTCCTACTGATGAAGAACTTGCATTCTATCGTGCAAAGCTTCCCCAAATAGACTAAAAACCATTCGGGAAAAACGGCGTTGCTTAACGGCAGCGTCGTTTTGCATATAAAAATAGAAAATTTATTCTTTTACCTCTTGACAAGGTAGGTAAACAGAGTTACAATATATTCACCTACCAAAACAGTAGGTAAAAAGAAGGTGCTTATTTTGGAAAACTTTTTTGAAAAGCTTGTCAGAGCAAATTTCCGATTCGGACGAATGTGACGGTAAAAATAACATTTGACAATTATCATCATATTCTAATTAACGAAAGGAAATAACAATTATGTCAGAACTTAAATTTGAAACTTTACAACTTCATGTTGGTCAGGAAAATCCTGATCCTGCAACAGATGCACGCGCAGTGCCGATTTACGCAACTACTTCTTATGTATTTAAGAATTCAGCTCACGCAGCTGCCCGTTTCGGTCTTGCTGATGCAGGCAATATTTACGGCAGACTTACAAACTCTACACAGGATGTTCTTGAACAGCGTGTAGCAGCCCTTGAGGGCGGTGTAGCAGCATTAGCTCTTGCTTCAGGAGCCGCCGCAATTACATATACTCTTGAAGCACTCGGTCAGAACGGCGGTCACTTTGTAGCACAAAAGACTATTTACGGCGGTAGCTACAACTTACTTGCACATACACTTCCTAACTTTGGAATTACTGCAAGCTTTGTGAATATTCACGACCTTACAGAAGTTGAAGCGGCTATTCAGGAAAACACAAGAGCAATCTATATTGAAACTCTCGGCAATCCCAACAGTGATATTCCTGATATTGACGCACTTGCAGAACTTGCTCACAAGCATGGTTTACCACTTGTTGTGGATAATACTTTCGGTACACCTTATCTTATTCGTCCTATTGAACACGGTGCAGACATTGTAGTTCATTCTGCTACCAAATTCCTTGGTGGTCACGGTACAACTCTCGGTGGAATTATTGTTGATTCTGGCAAATTTGACTGGGCAGCAAGCGGTAAATATCCGGCAATTGCAGAACCAAATCCAAGTTATCATGGTGTTTCTTTTGTTAAAGCAGTTGGACCTGCCGCATTTGTTACTTATATCAGAGCAATTTTGCTTCGTGACACAGGAGCAACTATTTCTCCATTCGCTGCATTCTTACTCCTACAAGGTATTGAAACTTTGTCACTTCGTTTAGAACGTCACGCAGAGAACACTAAAAAGGTGGTTGAATTCTTGAAGGGTCATCCTCAGGTTGAAAAGGTAAATCATCCGTCCTTGCACGACCATCCCGACCATGAACTGTATCAGAGATATTTCCCCAACGGCGGCGGTTCGATTTTTACATTTGAGATTAAGGGCGGTCAAGCGGAAGCACATAAGTTTATCGACAACCTTAAAATCTTCTCACTACTTGCGAATGTTGCCGATGCCAAAAGCCTTGTAATCCATCCGGCAACCACCACCCATAGCCAGCTCAACGAAGAAGAACTTGTTGATCAGGGTATTAAACCCAACACCATCCGTCTTTCTATTGGAATCGAGCATATTGATGATATTATCGCCGACCTTAAAGGCGGTTTTGATGCAGTAAAGGAGTAATTATTATGTCAAAAGTATATACATCTGCCACAGAGCTTATTGGTAAAACCCCTCTTCTTGAACTCACACATATTGAAAAAAACTTGGGCCTTAAAGCGAGGATAGTTGCAAAGCTTGAATATTTTAATCCTGCAGGATCTGTTAAAGACCGTATTGCCAAAGCAATCATTGACGATGCCGAAGCAAGCGGCAAGCTGAAACCTGATTCTGTTATTATTGAGCCGACAAGCGGCAACACCGGAATCGGTCTTGCATCAGTAGCGGCGGCGCGAGGATATCGTATTATTCTTACGATGCCTGAAACAATGTCGGTCGAACGCCGTCAGCTAATGAGAGCATATGGTGCTGAGCTCGTACTGACCGAAGGTGCAAAAGGCATGAAAGGTGCGATTGCAAAGGCAGAAGAACTTGCCGCAGAGACATTGAATAGCTTTATCCCCGGTCAGTTTGTAAACTCTGCTAATCCAAAGGCACACAGAGAAAACACCGGTCCTGAGATTTATGAAGATACCGACGGACAGGTGGATATCTTTGTTGCAGGTGTTGGCACAGGCGGAACGGTTACAGGTGTAGGTGAATATCTTAAATCTCAAAATCCTAACATCAAGGTTGTAGCGGTTGAGCCTGCTACTTCTGCGGTACTATCCACGGGTGTTGCCGGCCCTCATAAGATTCAAGGCATTGGAGCAGGCTTTGTTCCCGATGTCCTCAATACTAAAATTTATGACGAGATTATTCCCGTTTCAAACGAGGATGCTTTTGCTACAGGAAAATTAATTGGCAAAAGCGAGGGTATTCTTGTAGGAATTTCTTCAGGTGCTGCTACCTGTGCGGCTATTGAGCTTGCAAAACGCCCCGAAAACGAAGGCAAGACCATTATCTTTCTGCTCCCCGATACAGGCGACAGATATTTATCAACACCGTTGTTTGCAGAATAAAGCTGAAAAAAACGGAGCTCGGCGGATTGTCAAGTAAGTGCAACACTTTTTCCATAAAAAACTTCAGCAGGAGTACGCCAGCCAAGACATTTTCGTGGTCGGTTGTTTAAGAGGTTAACAACATAGTCAACATCCTCTTGAGTAATAGTACGGAAATCAAAACCTTTAGGAAAGAAAAATCTAATCATATCAT
>JAFTUP010000041.1 GCA_017466205.1 Clostridia bacterium | reverse complement strand
TGGTGTTAAATGTGTTCAGTTTACAGCAACTCATTTTTCGCCGTATACAGTTTACGTTGACAAATCAAATTTAATGTCGGGTGTAATTGATGATACACCTCAGACAGGTGATTTCTTACATCCTAAGTGGTTCGTGGTAATTGCCCTTGGATGTATGTCAGCGGTTCTTTTCTTGAAAAAAGATAAGAAATCAAAAGTGGTACTTAGTAACGTATAAGAGGAATAAAGGTATATGACTTATATTCGTCGAATTAGAAAAACTATAGGAATATTGTTTATTCTGACAGCGATTATTCTTACTCAGATTCCTGCTGCTAAGGTTTCTGCAGATAGTCATTCGTTTCAGTTAAGCGGTGATATATTGGTTAAATATACAGGCACGGAGAAATCCGTGTCTATTCCTAATACAGTTAAAATTATCGGCGAAGAAGCATTTGCAAATAATGAAACTGTTACAGAAGTTACTTTTTCGGATAATGTAAGAGAAGTGCGTTATGGTGCATTTGGTAACTGTACGAATCTTAAAACCGTTCATGTGAATAATGAACTGGAAGAGATTCATTCCGGTGCTTTTGCAAATTGTAAGAATCTTGAGAGTTTTACGATTCCTGAGAAGTTAAAAGACTTAGGAAATGGTGTTTTTGCAGGTTGTAAAAAATTAGATTCTGTTCAAATATCCGATGAAAATGAGTATTTTTCGTTTGATGACGGAGTCATTTACAGTAATGACAAAGATATCCTTTATGAAATGTTAAACGGACGTAAAGGCAATTTATATACAATGCCGTCAGAAGTAGAGCAGATAAGACCATATGCATTTTGGGGATGCGACCATTTATGGTGTGCCACTTTATCCGGAAATCTTTTTGAAATTTCTGAATATGCCTTTTCAAATTGCAGTAAGCTTACTGTCATTGAAATTCCTTATTCTGTACGCAGTATTTGCTTAAAGGCATTTGAGGATTGTGTCAGTCTTGAAATGATTTCTGTTCCGGAATCTGTAATCGATATTCACAGCACGGCTTTTGATGGATGTTATCAGTTAAAGGCCAATACCGTAAAAGGTTCCTATGCATACGATTATTTTGAAAAGATGGATACAAGCAATGTATCGAGAGCTGAATATGAGGACATGGTCGAAATTGTTCATTTAAAAGTTCAGCTTGAAAACATGGCTACTGAAAATAATAACAAAAATGAAGAAAATAATAATAAAGATGATGAAAACCAACAAGAGTCCGAGGATGTAAATGTTGATTTATATGATCCAAATGCACTGGGTGTAACTCAGGTTGTGGGTCAGGATGCAGTTGTTTTCATTGATAATACGAAGCAGGATGTTTATGACGGTTCTGACTATGGTATTGAAGAAGAACCGGAAGAAGAGGAACCTGAAGAAGAAACCATTTTTGATGATATCATTTTTGTCACTGACGGAAAGGGACAGGCGTTCCCAAAATATACGGTTTATCGCAACGTTATAGCTAACCAGGCATATTATCTGGATGAAACGTTAAGCGAAATTGAATTACCCAATGTGATTACTGAAATCGGAGATTTTGCTTTTGCAAGAAGTGCATTAACATCTATTAATATACCTGAAAGTGTTACAAAAATCGGATACGGTGCATTTTATCATTGCGATTATTTAGAGGAAGTTAATATTCCAAATACAGTTACAGTCATTGAACCGGCAGCTTTTGCTGAGACGAAATGGATTAAAAAATGGAAGCAGTATTCCGGTGAAGAGTTTTTGATTGTTGGTGACGGAATATTAATCGCTTATAATGGTGATTACCGTAATGTCATTATACCGGATGATGTTAAAACAATTGCTGCCAATGTGTTTGAAAACCATAATGAAATCCAGTCTGTTCAATTACCGGATTCTCTTTTATATATTGATGAAGAAGCCTTTCTCGGATGTTCTTCGCTTAAGTTAATTACAGGTGGTAAGAGTGTAAAATGTATAGGTGACAGAGCATTTGCTGAATGTCCTTTATCAAACATCAGAATTCCTGCAAGCGTGGAAACTGTTGGTGTTGGTGCATATACATCACAAGCCTTTATTATATTCCAGGGAATTGAAATTCCCGGTATTACTGCAGGGATATCTTCTAAAAGAGTTTCTAATGAGCAATATCGTATTGACGCTTTTAATGAGGCTTCTTTTGCTGTGGTTAGTAATAGTATCAGAAAAGATGACATTGAAGGTTCAGCGCTGGACCCGGAAACAAACGGATTTCATGGCGTCTGCGTTAGCATCCTGGAGGAAGCAATTGGAGATGGCCGAGGTAAAGTATGTTTACGCCTGTGTACGATGTATCCTGATGAAGAAGGAAAAGTATATATTCCAATTACCTATGAAATCTTTGGCAAACAGTATGATTTAGTTGAGATAGATGATAAATCATTTGATTTTTATGAACTTTCTGATAAATGGGAAAGAAATCCATTAAAAGAAGTTGTAATTCCTCAGGGTGTAGGGCTTACATTACCTTTGATTCCTGAGATAGAATTGAATAATACAGACGAAGAAATTTTACCAGAAGAGGGAACTGTTACTGAAGATGTTGTTCCTGAAGATATTGTTATAGAAGAAATACCACAAATAGAATTATCTATTTTTGCAAATTCTTTGAAGAATCAGGAAATAGCAAGTGCAACTATTTCGGGTGTACATCATCAATACAAGCTTAGCATAACGGAAAGTGAATCCATTGCAAAAGAATTTGAAGCTGCATATGAAGAGCTATATGGTGAAACTGATTTTGCCAGATTGCTTGGTCTTGATATTGTGTTAACCGATAAGCAGGGAGATATATCTATTGATAAATTCGGTAACAATTCAATGAAAGTAACTTTACCTGTTCCGATTTCTACTAACAGTGAATTTTTAAAAATGATGTGTATGGATGAAAATGGTCAACTTGAAGAAGTTCTATGTACCATCGAAACTATAGATGAATTAGAGTGTATAGTATTTGAAGTAGCACATTTGTCACCATATGCAATTTATGAATTCAACCATAGTGAAGATACCGGCTCGGGAGCTCTTGATGATTCACCGGATACCGGTGATGGGTTTGAACCAAGAATTTTTCTTTGTATTTCGTTATTAGCCCTGGGAATACTAATGGTTCTTTGGAGAGGAAAGAAAAAAGAGAATAGCACAATTTCCCGTTAATTACATATGATATAAAAAAAGACCTGGAAGAATTTGTGGAGAGAGCAAAACGAATCATCAGGCATGAAGAGGCAATTCGTCAGAAGGCTTTAGGCCATAATGTGACAATTGCCTTTTTAGATAGCGGAATTTGTGAACACCCTGATTTACAAGGAAAAGTAATTGGATTTAGAGATTTTGTAAATAAAAGAGTAAAACCATATGATGACAGTGGTCATGGTACTCATGTGTGCGGTATTGCTCTTGGAACGGGACATAAATCTAATGGGGTTTATTCCGGAGTAGCACCCGATTCCAATGCTATTGTAGGAAAAGTGTTGGATTCAGAGGGGAATGGGAATACGGAACAGATGTTGGAAGGCATTGAATGGCTGATTGAGCTTAATAAATCAATACCCATACATGTGTTAAACATTTCTATTGGTGTAAAGGCTGAGTTTAACAGTGCAAATGAAAGAAGACTCATGGAAGCGGTGGAAAAGGCCTGGGATGCCGGAATGGTTGTTGTGTGTGCTTCCGGAAACAGTGGTCCGGGACCTATGACATTATCTCCAATGGCAATGAGTAAAAAAGTGATTACTGTGGGTTGCCATGATATGGGATATTGTTCAAAAAGCGGATATAAATGTGAAGATTATTCGGGAAGAGGTCCGAGTCCCTATGATATCAGGAAACCGGATATTGTTGCTCCCGGTACAGACATTGTATCGTGTAACTATAGGTTTATGGGTAAAAGAATGAAGCAGAAAAGCTATTACATTTCAAAGAGCGGAACCAGTATGTCAACTCCAATGGTTTCAGGGGCTATAGCTTCTTTAATTAGTTCCGGATTTTTGGGCGATAACGAAAGAATTAAAAGACAAATCCGGCTTTCTGCAACTGATTTAAAAGAAAATTGGTTGAAGCAAGGTTGGGGAATGTTAAATATAGAAAATCTGTTAACAAAGGCGTATTGACAACATCGGTATTATTGTATACAATGATACCGATGTAAAATTTTGGAGGAAAAATAATGAACAGAAATGATATTTTTGAAAATAGAAAAGTCACTATGGATGATAGGGATAATCTGTTAAGAATTGAAGAGCATATGTATTATTTGGATGATGTTGAAAAGCCAAATGTATTTAGAAATATGTTTCCTTATTCAGAAGTTCCCAAAATTCCGTTTAATGATAGAATTGTTCCTCATGATATGCCAAAGGATATATGGATTACCGATACAACCTTCCGTGATGGTCAGCAATCCAGAGCTCCTTATTCAACAGAACAGATTGTAACAATTTTTGATTATTTACATAGACTCGGTGGACCAAACGGTATGATTCGTGCCAGTGAATTCTTTTTATACAGTAAAAAAGACCGTGATGCTGTTTATAAATGTATGGAAAGAGGTTATGAGTTTCCTGAGGTGACAAGCTGGATCCGT
>JAFTUP010000040.1 GCA_017466205.1 Clostridia bacterium | reverse complement strand
ATTTAGGTGAAGATGCAGAAACAGACCCTGAAGCAGTAGTCACTCTTATTCTCAATGATATGGATATTACCTGTACTGTTGCTCCTGCAATTATTTTCTATAATGTATATGAATGTGGTGTTGCGGATGAAGAAACAGCAACAAAGGATGTTGATACAAGTAAAGCAGGTGCTAATGTAATTATTGCAGATGGTACTGAAAATAACATCAATGGCTCTCATGTTGCAAAAATTTATAAATCTTATGAACTCAACGAAGACGGAACAGAAGTCGTTGACAGTAAAAAGCTTCACAAATATGATGCTGCATTCTACTCAAAGAAAACAATGAATGTTACAGGCGGAGAAAAAGGTGACGGAATCCTTAATATTATCGCAGATAATGAGGGATTAGATAGCGAGCTTCACCTTACAATAAACGGTGGCAATATAAATATTGAGTCAGGTAATGACGGAATCAATACAAATGAAGACAATGTTTCCGTAACAACTATCAATGGCGGTAATCTTAATATCAATGTTACAGGCGGTACAGGTGAGGGTGACGGAATTGACTCCAACGGTTGGCTTGTAATCAATGGCGGTACAGTAACTTGTCAGGCGTGTGCGACAAGCGGTGATGCAGGTATTGACTCAGATTTGGGAATTTATATCAATGGCGGTACTGTTGTGGCATCAGGTAATATGATGGATCGAATTGCAGGCGGTGACCAGACTTATGTTGTGTTTAATTTTGCATCAAAGCAGAAAGGCGGAAGCACATATATTTTGAAGAATGTTGACGTTGTTGCAAGGGTTAAACCTGAAAACGATTTCACATATTTAGTTGTTGCAGGTGATTATCTTACAGAGGGTGAATACAGCTTGTATCAGGATGATACAGTTTTATCAGTAGCTCAGGGCGGTTTTGGCAATATGCAAAGACCTGAGAATATGGAAATGCCTGAAGATATGACTTTCCCTGAAGGAATGGAAGACATGTCACGTCCTGATAATATGGGCGGAAAATTTGAAAAGTTTGAGGATATGACAAAACCTGAGGGTGTGGAGGATATGACACCACCTGAAAATATGGGTGAAGCACCGCAAAAACCGGAAAATATGGAAGATTTTACAATGCCTGAGGGTATGGAAAATATGAAACCGCAGGACGGAATGCAGGGCGGCAGAGGTCCGATGAACGGAATGACAGACGCGGAAAATCTGACAACAACATTCACGATTACAAAAGGCGGAAATCAGATTACAGTTGTAACCGGAAATGAATAAATCAAAAAAATTATGGCGACAGCAAATTTTGTTGTCGTCATTTTTTTATTGCAAAGTGGCTCATAAAATGGTACAATATATATAACTATACAGTAAGGTGGTGTATTATGAAGAAAAATGTCAAAAAACTCATTTCAATAATATTGACACTTGCCGTCTTCGTATGCACTACACCTGTTTTTGCGTTGACAAGCGGTGATTTTACTTATGAAATAGTGAATGGTGAGGCAATTATCACTTCTTATACAGGTACTGCGACTCAGGTTACCGTACCTGCGGAAATCGACGGATATACAGTTTACGGTGTGGGCGATTCCGCTTTCAGAAATAATACTGAAATCACAACAGTTACAGTTACATCAGGTGTCAAAGCCATTGGTGCAGCTGCCTTTGAAAACTGCGAAAGCCTTGCGACCATTACACTTCCGTCAACAATTATGCATTTTGGAGAAAAGGCGATTTACAACACAGCCTATTATAATGATGACAGTAATTGGAAAAAGAATGTGTCCGACAGTTCGTCAGGCGGTACTTCAATTGGCGGAAGCGGTAATGATAGCGAGATGGACTGGGAAGACATTATAGCCAGCAACCTTGAATATTTATATTTAGGTAAAATTCTGGTAGAGGCTTCATTTTCAGGTGCATATTCAATAAAATACGGTACAACAGTTATTGCTGACGGTGCATTTGCAGGTAGCTCTGCAGTAAGCGTTACTTTGGCAAATCAGACTGCAACAATAGGCGAAAATGCGTTTAAGGATTGCACAAAGCTTACTTCAGTTAAGCTTTCATCCAACCTTGAGTATATAGGAAAATCAGCCTTTGAGAATTGCACATCTCTTGTAGATATCACCTTGCCTGAAAAGGATATTCAGATGTATGCAAGTGCTTTTTATAACACAGGCTATTACAACAATACGGACAATTGGAATGGAGATGTACTTTATTACAACACAATTGCAATTGGTGTAAATGAGGACTGTTCACTTGCGGTAATTCAGGACGGTACAACAAAAATTATTGCAGAGGCACTTCTCGATAAGGATGTGCTTATACCTGCCTCAGTTACGGATATTTCGCCTGAAGCCTTTACAAGCTCTGAAAATGTAACGATTTACGGTTATGGCGGTTCTTATGCACAGGAGCATGCAACAGCTTACAACATTAAATTCGTGGATTTGAATGCTGTTGTAAAGGGTGATTTGGATTTCGACGGAGATATTGATAAAACTGACTATCATATTCTCACTGAAATTGCAATTTTGAAAAGACAGGAAACATATCCAGAATTTCTTGCAGGTGATATGGATGATGACGGAGCAATTGACGGAATTGATGTGATTATTCTTGATTTGACCGTAAACGGTACACCACCGTCACGGATTAAGGGCGATGCTGACGGTGACGGAGATGTGGATTGGCTTGACTATGACCTGCTTGTAGCAATTTCACAAACAAGAGCAAGGGTGACGGATAACATTATGTTCCTTCGTTGCGATTTGAACAAAGACGGTACAGTTGACAGCTACGATGCCATTATTTTGGATTTGGCATTGAACAATATCATAGCGTTGTAAATTATAATTTGTCGGGATGATAATTCGTAGGGGTCGGCGTCCTCGACGACCCGTCGTTGGTTTATCTGTTTACTTGGTTCGGGCTGTCGGGGACGCCAGCCCCTACGAAATGTGTTTTTGGTTTATATGTCACTTTTCGGCGGGATGCTTAACATTCTTTAGTTAATGGTTTTGGTGTATCTGTAAAACCCAATATATATTCAGGACTTACATTATAATATTTGCATAATGTTATCAAATGGTCTATTGGTAATGGTCTGTGACCATTTTCGTACTGTGCGTAGTATGACTGTGTTGTTTTTAATATTTTTGCTATATCTGATTGAAATAGGTCGTGGTCTTCTCTTAAATCCCGTATTCTCTGTGCATAAATCATTTTTAACGTCCTCTCATATTTCTTTTTCTTAATTTTATAATAGTTCACAAATAAACTATTGACAATAGTTCATAATTCGACTATAATAAGTTGAAAGTCAATATGTGAACTACAGATGCTTGCAAATAATAAAGAGAGGAAATAATGATTATGCCAAATACAATTACGCAACTTTATATGGGACAACTTGAACCAAAAAACATTTTGGGCAACGGCAATGCTGAAATGAGAAGAACGGAAATATTAATAGAGAAGAATTACAACAGATTAAAAAAGACTCTTGATGAAGAAACGGGGATAATATTGAAAAAATATAATCAGTACATAGATGAATATATCGTTTTAATTAGTGAACAGGCTTTTTATGACGGATTTTGTTTGGGTATGAGAATTTTATCAGAAGCGATAGGTGGAGCAGAGCGAACATTGTAATAGTTGACGGCATAAACAAATAAAAAAACTATTGACAAACGGATTATTTGTGTTATAATAACAGAGCAAAATAAAGCAGAACAGTAAATTTTGTTCTCACCTTTCGGTAAACGAGCTGAATGGTCAATACATTTTCTTTTATAAAAAAGATTGAGTTGTATTGTAGTGGACAGAATTTTTCTGTCCACTTTTTAAATTTCGCCCACAGGGCATGGAGAGGTGTTTATTTATCAGTACCAAAGAATTGCAAATCAATGAAGAAATCCGCGACAAGGAAGTCAGAGTTATTACTGACGATGGTGAACAGCTTGGAATTATGTCAGCTAAGGATGCTGTTAAGGAAGCTGAAAAACGTAGCCTTGACCTTGTAAAAATTGCTCCAAACGCTCAGCCGCCTGTTTGTAAGATTATGGACTACGGCAAGTATCGTTTTGACAAGGCAAAGAAAGAAAAGGAAGCTAAAAAGAATCAGAAGGTTATTGAAACAAAAGAAATCAGACTTTCTGTAAACATTGATACTCATGACTTTGATACAAAGGTAAATCACGCCCTTAAATTCCTGAAATCAGGCAACAAAGTTAAGGTTTCAATCCGCTTCCGCGGTCGTGAAATGGCTCACGCACATTTAGGTAACGGAATTATGGAGCGTTTCGCAGTTGCTGTTGAGGAATTAGGCACAGTTGATAAGCCTGCAAAGCTTGAAGGTCGTCAGATGCTTATGTTCCTCTCACCAAAGGGTGCAAAGTAAAGTAAGTATATTAAATTAGGAGGATATTATTATGCCAAAGATTAAAACACATAGCGGAGCTAAGAAAAGATTTAAGCTTTCAAAGAATGGCAAGCCAATCAGAGCACACGCTAACAAGTCTCACATCTTAACAAAGAAGAGCACAAAGAGAAAAAGAGGCCTTCGTCAGACAGCTGTTGCTGATAAGACAAATACAGCTCAGATTAAGCGTCTTATTCCTTATAAGTAAGAAGTACGTATAGGCGTAATTAAATGTATCTATTCAATCGGAGGTAAAGAGAAATGGCACGTGTTAAAGGTGCGATGATGACTCGCAAAAGAAGAAATAAAGTATTAAAGCTCGCTAAGGGCTACTATGGCTCAAAGAGCAAGCTTTTCAGAACTGCTAAGCAGGCAGTTATGAAGAGCGGTAACTATGCATATATCGGAAGAAAGCAGAAGAAGCGTGACTTCAGAAAGCTCTGGATTACAAGAATTTCAGCTGCTTGCAAGATGAACGGTATGAACTACTCAACATTCATCAACGGTCTTAAGAAGGCTGGTATTGACCTTAACAGAAAGATGCTTTCAGAAATTGCTATTGCTGACCCTGCTGCATTTACAGCACTCACAGAAAAGGCAAAGGAAGCTCTTAAGTAATAATAATTTGACCACGCATGAGGAAATCCCTCGCGCGTGGTTTTTCCGTTTTTTTAATTATGTTTGATATTGTAATAAATGCTAAAAATAACCCGAAAATTAAAGAGGTAAAGTCACTTCTGATTTCATCAAAGGACAGAAAAAACAGCGGACTTTTTGTAGTGGAAGGTGTCCGTCTTTGTTGTGATGCCCTTCTCAGCGGATGTGAAATCCACAGTGTTTTTTGTACTGAAAACTGTGCTGAAAAATATGGTGATGAGATAGCTGCTTTGCGAAATGGTTGTAAATCATTTTATACTGTCAGCAACGATGTTCTTAAAGCTATAAGTGATACAGTTACACCGCAGGGTGTTGTGTGTACTGTTAAAATGAAGCAGAATAGTTTTGAGTATGAAAAAGGTAAGAAATATATAGCCCTGGACACTATTCAGAATCCTGATAACTTAGGTGCGATTTCCCGTACTGCTGAGGCATTGGGAATTGACGGAATGGTGATTTTCGGCGGATGTGATATTTACAATCCAAAGGCTTTGAGAGCTTCAATGGGTGCGCTTTTCAGACTTCCCGTGCTGATATGTAATGACTTGGGTGCTGAAATCGAAAAATGCAAGACTCTCGGAACAGGTGTATTTGCAACTGTTCCTGACAGAGATGCGAAAAGTGTTGTAACAGTTGATTTTTCAAATGGTGCTGTCTGCGTAATCGGCAACGAGGGAAATGGTGTTTCAGCAGAGGTTATCGAAAAATGCAGTGATAAAATCACTATTAAAATGGATGGCAGAGCAGAGTCTCTGAATGCAGCTGCTGCAGCTTCCATCATTATGTGGGAAATGACAAGATGAATTATGATGTTTATTGGATTTGGATGTCCTGTGGCTTAGGTCCGGGAGCTTCTGTTCTTGACTTAGTTTCATATTTTGAGTGGAATCCTTATGAGATTTACGGTGCAAGCTTCAATCAGATTTTCGCCCTTGATGTTATGACTAAGCGTCAGGTTGAAAAGCTCAAGAGCTTTCCTCTTGAGGAAGCACAGCGAATATATGATATTGCCATTGATAACGGTTGGAAGGTTATAACTCCGTCAAGTAAGTATTATCCTGCACAGCTTTTAAAGCTTCAGAATCTACCTCTTGTGCTGTATGTTGACGGAGATGAAACAATTCTTAACAATGAGCTGATGATTTCAGTTGTCGGTGCAAGAAAAGCATCTGACTACGGCAATTGTGTTGCAAGAGCTTTGTCGTCAACAATGGCTTCAATGGATTTTACTATTGTGTCAGGCGGTGCATTGGGAGTTGACAGTGCTGCACACACAGGTGCTCTCGACGAAAACGGTAAGACAATTTGTGTATTAGGCTGTGGTTTTGGTACAAAATACCTTATGGACAACAAGCCTTTAAGAGACAAAATTGTGGAAAATGGTGCTTTAATCACAGAGTTCTCACCATATCATCCTGCAAGTCGGGTAACATTTCCTTTGCGTAATCGTATTATTTCCGGAATGAGCCTTGGAACAGTTGTGGTTGAAGCAGGAGAAAGAAGTGGCTCGCTTATAACTGCAAGGCTTGCACTTGAACAGGGAAAGGATGTTTTCGCTGTTCCCGGTGATTTAGTAAGCTCATCATTCCTCGGAACGAACAACCTTATCCGTAACGGTGCAACTCCTGTTTTCTCACCGAATGATATTATTGAGTTATATCATGCGAGATTTTTTGAAAAATTAGGACACAAGGAGCGTTTTCCTGATGATGAAATTATCAGAAGAACGCAGAAATACCTTCTTGAAAAGGACAGCGAGCCTGAAGCTTTGGTAAAAGAGAAATGCAAGGCTGAGCCTGTAAAAAAAGAGGTAAAAGTCAAAAAAGATGCTCCCTCTTACTTGACAGCCAATGCCAAAAGGGTCTATGATTTTTTAGATGAAAACCCAAAGCATATAGATGAAATAATAAATAGCTGCGGAATGGCAACTGAAAAGACGCTTTCTGCAATAACAGAATTGGAGATTTACGGTCTCGTCACTCAGCAGAGCGGCAGACGTTATATAATAAATAATTAGGAAGATGATATATGTCAAAACTTGTAATAGTTGAGTCGCCTTCAAAGGCAAAAAGTATTCAGAAATATTTAGGAAAAGATTACACGGTTGTCTCTTCAAAGGGACACATCCGTGATTTGCCTGCTGCAAAACTGAGCGTTGATGTGAAAAACGATTTTGCACCTAAATATGCTGTAATCAAAGGTAAAGAAAAGCTTGTAAAAGAGCTTAAAGAACTTGCAGACAAGTCAGATGCAGTTATCCTTGCAGCCGACCCTGACCGTGAGGGAGAGGCTATTTCCTGGCATCTTGCAACACTTCTTGACCTTGATATGAATGAAAATAATCGTGTTAAGTTCAACGAAATCAATAAAACAAGCGTATTAAAGGGAATTGAGCACCCTGAAAAAATTGACTTGGATTTAGTTAATGCACAGCAGGCTCGTCGTATTCTTGACAGACTTGTTGGTTACACTTTAAGTCCGTTTATTTCACAGAAAATCCGTCGCGGTCTGTCTGCAGGTCGTGTTCAGTCTGTAGCAGTAAGACTCGTTGTTGACCGTGAAAATGAAATCAGAGCATTTAATCCTGAGGAATATTGGACTCTTGATGCAAAAATGCTTGCTCCGTCATCAAAAAAGGCTTTCAAAGCACAGTTTACAGGTGATGAAACAGGTAAAGTAAAGATTACAAATAAAGAGCAGAGCGATATGTACCTTGCTCGTCTTGATGGTGCTGAGTATTCTGCAACATCAGTAAAAAAAGGCGTTCGTCGTCGCCAGCCTGCTCCGCCGTTCACAACATCTACAATGCAACAGGAAGCATCCCGTAAGCTCAATTTCCAGGCAAGAAAGACAATGAAGGTTGCTCAGGAGCTTTACGAAGGTGTTGAGATTCAAGGCTTTGGCTCAGTGGGTCTTATCACATATATGAGAACAGACTCTCTTCGTATTTCAGAGGAATCAAGAGCTGCAGCAAACGAATATATTTTAAACACTTACGGTAAAGAATATCTTCCTGAAAAGCCAAGATATTTCAAGACAAAGGCTAATGCACAGGACGGTCACGAAGCTATTCGTCCTACAATGATGGCAATTACTCCTGAAGTGGCAAAATCAAGTCTTACAACTGACCAGTATAAATTATATACACTTATCTGGAAGCGTTTTATTGCTTCTCTTATGGCAAACTGTGTTCAGGATACTGTCAAGGCAGAAATCACAGGTGCAAACGAGCAGGATAAAGCAAACGGAAAGTATATAACATTTAACGCAAGCGGTTATTCAGTTCGTTTTGATGGTTTTACCCGTCTTTATGAAACAGGTACTGATGAGGATGAGGAAGAAGAGGGAAAGCTTCCTAAAATCAATGAGGGCGATGCTATAAAAATGAAAGAGCTTGCAGGAAATCAGCACTTTACACAGCCACCTGCACGATATACAGAAGCATCTCTCATTAAAGCACTTGAAGAAACAGGTGTCGGTCGTCCATCAACTTATGCAACAATTATCTCCACAATTACACAGCGTGAATATGTTGTTCGTGAGCAGAAACAGTTAAAGTCAACTGAATTAGGTGAAGCAATCACTTCACTTTTAAAGGATAAATTCTCAAAAATTGTAAATGTAAAGTTTACTGCAGGTATGGAATCACAGCTTGATATGGTCGAAAGCGGTGAAACTGACTATATTAAAATGCTCCACGAATTCTATGATGAATTTATTGCAACTGTTGATAAAGCAAAGGCAGAAATGCAGGGACAGAAGATTAAGCTTAAGGAAGATGAAACTGATATTATCTGTGACAAGTGTGGCAAAAATATGGTTATCAAGTCAGGCAGATTTGGTAAGTTCCTTGCTTGTCCGGGCTATCCTGAATGTAAAAATACAAAGCCTTTAGTCGTTGAAACAAAGGCAACCTGTCCTGTTTGTGGCGGTAAGGTTATTGAGAAAAAGTCAAAACGTGGTTTTGCTTTCTTTGGTTGCGGAAACTATCCTGAATGTAACTTTATGACCTGGGATAAGCCCACAGATGACCTTTGCCCACAGTGCGGCAAGTCACTTTTCAAGAGAAAAGGCGGAATTGTTGCGTGTCTCAATGAGGGTTGTGGCTTTGAGAAAAAAGCAGAACGCAAGAGAAAGGCTAAGGAAGAATGAAAGTAGCAGTAATCGGTGGCGGTCTTGCCGGTGTTGAGTGTGCAAGAGCTTTATCGCGAAACGGAATAAAGGTTGATTTGTATGAAATGAAGCCTTTAAAAAAATCTCCTGCACATAAGCTGGACACTTTTGCAGAGCTTGTCTGCTCAAATTCTCTTAAGGCTGAAAGGCTTAATTCTGCTGCAGGACTTTTAAAGCACGAAATGGCATATTTAGGTTCAATTTGTGTTGAAACTGCTTATGAATGTAAGGTTGAGGCAGGCGGTGCCCTTGCAGTTGACCGTCTCGAATTTTCAAGAATTATTACTGAAAAAATCAGAAATGATGAAAATATAAATATTATCGAAAAGGAAGTTACAACACTTCCCGAGGGCTATGACGGAACTGTGATTTGTGCAGGGCCATTGGCAAGTGAGGGACTTTCAGAAACTATCCGTGAAATGTGCGGAAACGGACTTTCTTTCTATGATGCAGCAGCACCAATTGTAAGTGCTGACAGTATTGATATGGAATGTGCTTTTACTCAATCACGATATGACCGTGGCGGTGAGGCTGACTATATCAATTGCCCTATGAATAAGGCTGAATATAAGGCTTTTTATGAGGCAATCATCAATGCTGAAAGTGCAGAGGTTCATTCCTTTGATAAACGCAAGGACGTTTATGAGGGATGTATGCCTATTGAGGTTTTAGCATCCCGTGGTAAAGACACTATGAGATACGGACCCTTAAAGCCCGTTGGTCTTACTGACCCTCGAACAGGTCACAGACCTTGGGCAAATCTTCAGCTTCGTAAAGAAAACAAAGATGGCACTATGTATAATCTTGTTGGATTCCAGACTAATCTTAAATTCCCGGAGCAGAAACGAGTTTTCAGTATGTTCCCTGCACTTAAAAATGCTGAATTTTTAAGATACGGTGTTATGCACAGAAACACATTTATCGATTCACCTCGACTTTTAAACGGTGACTTCAGCTTGCGAAGCAATCCACAGGTTTTCTTTGGCGGACAAATCACAGGTGTGGAAGGATATATGGAATCTGCCGCAAGCGGTCTTATGGCAGGTATTAACCTTGCCCGTCGTCTTCGCGGTGAAGAAACTGTGATTTTGCCACAGGATACAATGATTGGTGCTTTGAGCAGATACATAAGTGATGAGTCTGTTAAGAATTTTCAGCCGATGGGTGCGAATTTTGGCGTTTTACCACCATTAGAAGAGAAAATCAGAGATAAACAAGAAAGATATATGCAGTTAGCCCAAAGGGGTATGACTTCTCTTAAAGAATTTGCAAAAAATAACAATTTAGGTGAATGAAATGACTGATTTTGAAAAGAAAATCGGATATGAATTTAAAGATAAATCATTGCTTAAAAGAGCATTGACTCACTCCTCTTATGCCAATGAAAAGGGTACAGGACTCCAGAATGAGCGTCTTGAGTTTTTAGGTGACTCTGTTTTAGGCTTTATTACAGCTGAGTACCTTTTTGAGCATTACAAAAATAAGCAGGAGGGTGAGCTTACTAAAAAAAGAGCTTACGCAGTTTGTGAAAAAACACTTTTTGAGTATGCTGAAAAAATTCAGTTAGGTGATATGATTCTTTTGGGTAAAGGTGAGGAGCATACAGGCGGTCGTCATCGTCCGTCAGTTGTTTCAGATGCTTTTGAAGCACTTATTGCTGCGATTTACCTTGACGGTGGAATAGAAGAAGCAAAGAAATTTGTCACACCATTTATTGAAATTTCATCAGAAGAAACTCCTGTTTTCAAGGATTACAAAAGCACTCTGCAAGAGGTTTTACAGCAAAATCCTACAGAAAAATTCGAGTATATCGTTGTTGGTGAAAGCGGACCTGACCATAACAAGGAGTTTGTTGTTGAAATTCACATGAACAGTAATGTGATTGGCAGAGGTGTAGGCTCAAGTAAAAAGAAAGCTGAACAGCAGGCTGCTAAATCTGCATTGGAGCTAATGGGATTATGAGCCATAATAATATAAGCATTTTTGTCCCACACAAGGGTTGTCCCAATGATTGCAGTTTTTGTAATCAAAGGACAATCAGCGGACAAGCTGTTTCTGCTACACCCGAAGATGTGGCGAGAGCAGTAAATACTGCAATTGAATATGGAGTTGACCCGAAAAATACAGAAATTGCATTTTTCGGCGGTAGTTTTACGGCGATTGAGAGGGAATATATGTGTTCTCTCTTAACCGCCGCAAAGTGTTTTTTAGATACTCACGGATTTGCAGGAATACGTGTGTCAACAAGACCTGATTGTATTGATAAAGAGGTGCTTGAAATCTTAAAAAACTATGGTGTAACTGCTGTTGAATTGGGTGCTCAAAGTATGGATGATGAGGTGCTTTCAGCCAATCGCAGAGGTCATACTGCTGACGATGTAAGAAAAGCATCAAAGCTTATTAAAGAGCATGATTTCGAGTTGGGTCTTCAGATGATGACAGGGCTTTACAAAAGTGATTTTCAGAAAGACCGTTATACTGCAGAGGAAATTATAAAATTAAAGCCTGACACTGTGCGGATTTATCCAACAGTAGTTCTCAAAAATACTCATTTGGGTTATTTGCAGGAAATTGGAGAATACAAAGCACCAAATGCAGAGGAGTCAGCACCGTTTTGTGCAGAGCTTTTGCAGTTGTTCCAGCAGAATGACATAAAAGTTATAAAATTAGGGCTTCACAGTAGCGAAACAGTTGAAAGTGATATGGTAGGCGGTGCGTATCATCCTGCATTCCGTGAGCTTTGTGAGGGACATATTTATCTTCAAAAAATACTTAAAAAATTAGAGAATAAGAATAAAAATTACGAATATACGGTCTTTGTCAGCAAAAAAGCACTGTCAAAGGCAAAAGGACAACAGAAAAGAAACGAAAAAGCATTGAAAAATCAAGGCTTTCATTGTATAATAAAGGGTAAAGAAAATTTAGAAGAGTTTCAGATTGAGGTAACAGAATCAATATGATTTTAAAATCAATTACAATGCAGGGCTTTAAGTCCTGTCCGGAAAAAACAGTACTTCAATTTAATAAGGGAATCACAGGTGTTGTCGGCCCTAACGGTAGTGGTAAGAGTAATATCTCTGACGCTGTTCGTTGGGTTCTTGGCGAGCAGTCCACAAAGAGTCTTCGTGGCTCAAAAATGGAAGATGTTATTTTCAGCGGTACAAAGTTCCGTAAGGCAACAGGCTTTGCGGAGGTTACACTTTGTCTTGATAATACTGACAGAACACTTGGTCGTGACGATGATGAAGTGAGCATTACCCGTCGTTTTTATCGCAGTGGTGACAGCGAGTATAAAATCAACGGTGAAAATGTAAGACTTCGTGATATTAACGAGCTTTTTATGGATACAGGTCTTGGTCGTGACGGTTATTCAATGGTCAGCCAGGGCAAGATTGCCGAGCTTATTTCTTCAAAATCAGGCGAACGTCGTGAAATGTTTGAAGAAGCAGCAGGTATTTCTCATTTCCGTTATAAAAGACACGATGCACTTAAAAGACTTTCTCAGGCAGAAGAAAATCTTGTTCGCTTGAGAGATATTCTCACAGAGCTTGAAAGTCGTGTTGGACCTTTAAAAACACAGAGTGAAAAGGCACAGAAATTCCTGGTTCTTGCAGAAGAGCGAAAAAATCTTGAAATAGGTATCTGGCTTCACAATATTGAAAAAACACAGGAAAAGTTAAAAGAGCAGGACAGAAAAATTGATATTGCATCTGTTCAGTACAAGGATGCACAGCGTCAGCTTGAAGAAATCGAGCAGAAGATGAACGAGATTATCGAGAAAACTCGTGAAATCAATGTTAAGATTGAAGAGGTTCGTTCATCAACATCACATTTTGAAGAACAGGCAAGTGAGCTTGAAGCTCAGGCTAAGGTTTACGAAAACTCAATTTTACATAACAAAGAGTCAATTGAAAGACTGGAAAAAGATAAATTAGTTGCAAATCAGGACGATGCAAGTATTGATGCTCAGGTTACGGAAACAGAGGAGCAGAAGAAAAAGTCACAAGCAGGTCTTGATGATGCTAATAAGAAGCTTCAGGAACAGATTGCAGAAATCGAAAAGCTTCAGGTTGAAAATAATGAGTTTGCAACAGTTGCGGCTGACCTTGCAAAGGAGATTTCACTGCTTACAGTAAGTCTTGCGGACAATCGTGTCATCAGCGAAACTGCAAATTCACAGATTGAAGAAATCAAAACAAGAATTTCTGCTATTGATGACCTTTTGGGTAATCGAAAGGAAACAGTTTTAGCACTTGAAGAAAAGAAAAATGAGGCTGAAAAAGCTCTTGATGAGTGTAATGAAAAAATCAATGAATATAAAAATGCAGTTGACGGCTACAGAATAAAGGTACAGACAAGAACTGAAAAGAGTGAAAAAATCAAGGCTGAAATCAATGCTCTCGAAAGTGAAATCGACCGTAAAAATGAAAGAATTCGTATTCTTGATGACCTTGAAAAGAATATGGAGGGTTATCAGGGTTCTGTCCGCAGCGTTATGAAAGAAAGCAAGCGTGGAGCATTGAACGGTATTCACGGACCACTTTCACAGCTTATAACTGTTAAGGATAAGTATTCAGTTGCAGTTGAAACTGCACTTGGTGTTGCAATTCAGAACATTGTTGTTGACAACGAAAACGATGCTAAAAAGGCTATTGCTTATCTTAAAGAAAATCGTGGCGGTCGTGCAACATTCTTACCACTTACTGCAATTAAATCGAGAAGTCTTAACGAAAGTGACCTTGACGATTGCTACGGATATGTAAATATCGCATCCGAGCTTGTTGCAACAGACAGTAAATATCGTGATATTATCGAAAATCTTCTCGGTAAAACTGTTGTCTGTGAGGATATGGACAGTGCCATTTCTATGGCAAAGAAATATAAGAACAGATTTAAAATCGTTACTCTTGACGGACAGGTCATAAATGCCGGCGGTTCAATGACAGGTGGTTCTAAAGCACAGGGCGTTGGAATGCTCAGCCGTAGTAACGAAATTGAAAAGCTACGTGCCGGTGTAAAAGACCTTGAAGAAAAGAAAAACACACTCTCTATTCAGGAAAAAATGCTTTCAGAGGATTTGGCTTCTGCAGTTGCTGACCTTAACGGTATTGAGGGCGACATTCTCTCTGCAAATGAAGAAAAAATCCGTCTTGAGGGTGAATATAACCTTGCTGTTCAGCAGTATGAATCAACATCAGGTGGTGTTGGTGAGCTGATTGAAGAAGAAAGAATACTCAGTGACAGAATTGAAAAAATAAATGAAGACAGCATTACTGCAAAGACAAAAGTAGAAGAGCTTACAAAAGAAATTGCTGACAAGGAAAAGAGCCTTGAAGCAGTTAGTGGTGACAGAGAAAGTCTTGCAGTTGTCCGTGAAGAGCTGTCACAAAAAGCAGAGCAAATCAGACTCCTGATTTTAAGCTTCCAGAAGGATATTGAATCTGCTGACGATAATATCCGCAGACTTAATATTCTCAAGGGTTCACACTCTGACCGACTTACAGAACTCGATAAAGAAATTGAAGCATTTAATAATAAGAACATCTGGCTTACAAAGGATATTGAGAGCTTGAGAGACTCTGCTAACGAGCTCCGTAAACAATGCGGTGATGCAAAAACAGATGTTGACGATTTGCTTGATGCACGTGCACAGCTTGAAAAAGAAAATACTGACCTTCGTAATCTTGAAAAGGAAAAATCATCCGAAAGAGAAAGAGTCAGCGGTGAGCTTGCCCGACTTGAAGAGCGAAAGGCTTCAATGCTCAATGAATTTGAGGAGTATAACTCAAAGCTCTATGATGAATATCAGTTGACAAGACGAGAGGCAATTGCTCTTGAAATTGTCATTGAAAACATTGGGGAAGCAAGAACTCGTCTTGCAGCACTCAAAAATGAAATCCGTGGACTCGGTTCTGTTAATGTTTCTGCTATTGACGAGTACAAGGAAGTTTCCGAACGATATGAATTTATGTCAGAGCAGGTTGGTGATGTTGAGAAATCAAAGGCAGAGCTTATCCGTCTTATTGACGATCTGACAACAAAAATGAGTGTTCAGTTCCGTGAACAGTTCCAGAAAATTAATGTTGCTTTCGGTGAAACTTTTGTTGAGCTCTTTGGTGGAGGTAAGGCAGAGCTTGTTCTTGAGGATGAAATGAATGTCCTTGAATGTGACATTGAAATCAAGGTTCAGCCACCGGGCAAAAATGTTCAGAACATCAACCTGCTTTCAGGTGGTGAAAAGGGACTTTCTGCTATTGCACTTCTCTTTGCAATTCTTAAGGTTACTCCTGCACCGTTCGTAATCTTCGACGAGGTTGAAGCGGCACTTGACGATGTCAATGTTGTAAGATACGCTCAATATGTAAGAAGAATGACAAAGAATACACAGTTTATTCTTATTACTCACCGTCGTGGTACAATGGAAGAGGCAGATATGCTTTACGGTGTTACAATGCAAGAGGAAGGCGTATCAAAGATACTTGAACTTAAAACAGCAGAGCTGGCAAGGAAACTTGGTTTAGCATAGCAATAAATATGGCTTCTCCTTGAGGAGAAGCTGTCGCAAAGCGACTGATGAGGTGTAGGATACGAAGTATCCGTTAAACAATTCCACCTCATCCACCGCAAGCGGTCCCCCTTCCCCTCGAGGGGAAGGCAAAATTCTCTCAAGAAAGGTATTTATTATGGGAATTTTTAAGAAAATTAACTTTGGTCTTACAAAGACAAGAAATAAAATGGCAGGGGCTATTGACGATATGCTCGATAGCTTCGACGAAATTACAGATGACCTTTATACTGAGCTTGAAGAAATTCTTGTAATGGGTGACGTTGGTGTTACAACTGCCGTTGAAATTACAGAAAAGCTTCGTGAAGAAGCAGAAAAAGGCAAAATAAAGGATGCAAATCAAGTTCGTCAGAAGATTAAGGACATTATTGCCGAAATGCTTTACGGTGGCGAGGATATGGGACTTATCACAGTTCCGTCAATCATCCTTGTAATCGGTGTAAACGGTGTTGGTAAGACAACAACAATCGGTAAAATGGCTGCTATGTATAAAGCACAGGGCAAGAGTGTTATTCTCGGTGCTGCTGACACATTCCGTGCTGCTGCTATTGACCAGCTTCAAATCTGGGCTGACAGAGCAGGTGTTGATATTATCAAGCACAAAGAAGGTGCTGACCCTGCTGCAGTAGTTTTCGATACAATCGGTGCAGCAAAGGCGAGAGACAGCGAAATTATCATTATTGATACTGCAGGACGACTTCATAACAAGAAAAATCTTATGGACGAGCTTAATAAGATTTACAGAGTTATTGACCGTGAATTACCATACTCTGACCGTGAGGTTTTGCTCGTACTTGACTCAACAACAGGACAGAATGCAGTTAATCAGGCTCGTGAATTTCAGGCAGTTGCCGAGCTTACAGGTATTGTTCTTACAAAGCTTGACGGTACTGCTCGCGGTGGTGTTGTATTGGCAATCAAGAATGAGCTTGGTATTCCTGTTAAGTTCATTGGTGTTGGTGAACAGATTGACGACCTGCAACCGTTCAAGCCTGCTGCTTTTGCAGACGGTTTGTTTGATAAGATAGAGTACAAGGAAGAGGAGGACATCTCAATTGAAATTGTTGAAGAGAACACAGAAGAACTCGAAGAAGCTGCTGAAGATATTTTACAAAAAGAAGAACTCTCCCTTGAAGACAATGGAAGTGCTGAAGAGTCTTCCGAAACAGTTGATTCAGGACTCGAACAGGAAGAAGAGATAACAGAGCCTGAACCTGAAAAGAAAGAAAAGAAGAGAAGGGGATTCTTTGGACTTTTTAATCGCAACTCATAATATGAAAAAACAAGCCGAGTTACAGAGAATTCTCGCTCCGCTTGGTATAAATGTTTTAACTGCCGAAATGGCAGGAATTGAACTCTCTGATGTTGATGAAACAGGAGAAACATTTGAAGAAAACGCATTTTTAAAGGCAGACAGTGGCTGTAAGGAAAGCGGAATGGTCTGTGTTGCAGATGATTCAGGACTTATGGTTGACTACCTTGACGGTGCACCGGGAGTTTATTCAGCTCGTTTCGGTGGTGAACACGGAAATGATGCAAAGAATAATGAAAAGCTTTTAGGACTTATGAAAGACGTTCCGGATGAGGAAAGAACAGCACGCTTTGTAAGCTGTGTTTGTTGTTGTTTCCCTGACGGAAGAAGCTTTACAGTTCGTGGCACTTGCGAAGGAATTATTGCTCACGAAGTTCACGGAAACGGTGGTTTTGGTTATGACCCTGTATTCCTTGTAGGGGACAAAACATTCGGTGAGCTCTCTGCTGAAGAAAAAGACAAGGTGAGTCACCGTGGAAATGCTTTGAGAAAATTTGTATTAGAACTTTCAAAATATTTGTAAAGAACAGAACGCATTGTAGGGGACGACGACTCGGCGTCCCGCAATAAAAACATAATTAAATAACGGGCTGTCGAGGTCGCCAGCCCCTACAATTAATACGCTCCCTCGTTGAGGGAGCTGGCAAATGCGTAAGCATTTGACTGAGGGAGTAAATGAATTTTTCGCAAGACTCCCTCCGTCTGCTATCGCAGACACCTCCCTCTCGGAGGGAGGGAAAAGAATACTCGTTAGGAGAAATAATATGACAAGTAAAGAAAGAGCATATTGGAGAAGTCAGGCAAATGGTATCCCTGCATTATTTCAGGTTGGCAAGGGTGGAATTTCAGATGCACTCATAAAGCAGACTGATGATGCCCTGAAAGCTCGTGAGCTTATTAAAATCAAGGTGCTTTTAGAGACAAGCCCTGAAAAGCCAAAGGTTATTGCACAGCAGTTAGCGGAAGCAACAAACAGCGACTGTGTTGGTGTAATCGGTGGCAGTATGATTTTTTACAGATACAATCCTGAACTTCATAAAGACGAAAAAAAGAAGGCGAAAAGATGAAAATAGGTATTTTTGGCGGAACATTCAATCCTCCTCACAAGGGACACACAAGAATGATTGAAAAAATGGCTGAGGAATTGGAGCTTGACAAGGTAATTATCATTCCTAACAAAATTCCTACACATAAGCGTTGTGACGATTTAGCAGATAATCACCATAGAGTTGCTATGTGTAAGCTTGCTTTCAATAATCCGAAATTTGAAATCAGCACAATGGAAATGGACAGAGATACTGACAGCTACACAATTTTTACAGTTAATGAATTGATGAAAAAGTATCCTAATGATGAGCTTCATTTGATTATCGGTTCAGATATGTTCCTTATTTTCCATAAGTGGTACAAGCATAAGGAATTACTTGAAAAGTGCAAGATTTGTGTTGCATCCCGCGATAATGACGAAAACATTCAAAAGCTTCGTGCTTATGCTTTTGAACAGTTGGGAATTTATATGCCACAGCTTGATGCAAAGAGTATACATATTTCACTTCTTGATGCTTATGAGGTAAGTTCAAGTGAAATCAGGGAAAGAATAAATATGGAAAAAAGTCTTTACGGACTTGTTGACCCTGAAATTATCGAATATATGGAGAACAATAAGTTATATGGTTACAGAAGGTGAGTAAAGCCAAACTCAATACACCGTAAATGCAGTCTTTTAGCAAATTTTCACTTTTTCACCGTTAACTTGGACTCCCAAGCCTGCCGTCTCAAAAGCAAAAATTTATCTAAAATACAAGCATTTTCGGAAACTATCTGTAAATGCGAAAAAAGGAAGTGTGAAAAGTGAATAATAGGAATTGCATTGAGTCTGACTTCACTCACCTTAGAAACGCTGAATTTTTTGAAATAATTAAAAGTCGCCTTACTCCGGACAGACTTTATCACTCGATTTGTGTTGCTGAAAAAGCAAAGCATTTAGCAGAGAAATACGGTGCAGACCCTGAAAAAGCATATACAACAGGACTTGTTCACGATATTATGAAAAAAGAATCTGCGGAAAAGATGCTTCAGCTGATTGAAAGTGACGGACAAGTTCTTGGTAAAACTGAAAAAAGAATAACAGTTACTTTGCACGCAATAGCAGGTGAGGTTTATTTGAGAAAAAATCTCAATGTAACTGACGAAGAAATACTTTCAGCTGTCCGTTGGCACACAACAGGCAAGGAAAATATGTCACTTTTTGAAAAAATAATCTATGTTGCCGACTTGGTATCAGATGACAGAGATTATCCTGATGTTAAAGAAGTCCGTCAATTGGCAGAAGAAAATTTAGATAAAACGGTACTCCGAGGGTTATCCTTTACAATAGAGGATAATGCAAAAAAACACAAGCCTATTCATATTGATACAGTTAAAGCATATAACTATTATCTTATGAGTAACCGCTGATTAAACCGAAGTCACAATTCTCAGCGGCTACTTTTCCGTCATAACTCGTCCAAAATACTCGTTAGTACACAAAGTATTGCCTGCGTTTTTTGACGGTTCTGACAAAAAACTATCTCGCCGATAATCGTAACCCGATTTAATCAACGATTACTAGAAAGGATAAAACAGATATGGAAAGAACAGAACTCATGAAAAATGTAGTTGCTACTCTTGATGCTAAGAAGGCAACTGATATAAAATCTCTTGAAATCACAGAACTCACTTCAGTTGCTGATTACTTTGTAATTGCAACAGGTACTTCAGGAACTCACATCCGTGCACTTTCTGATGAGGTTCAGGATGCACTTACAAAACAGGGTGTTGAACCAAGAAATGTTGAAGGTAAGTCAACAGGCTGGATACTCCTTGACTACGGTACAGTTGTTGTTCACCTTTTCACTCCTGACCAGAGAGAATTATATAGTTTAGAACACCTCTGGGGCGATGCAAAGGAATATGACATCAGTTCAATAGTAACAGAAGACTAATTTAGTAAAAATCTCTTTAAAGAAGGTTATATATATGAATTACGATTTTAAAGCCACCGAACAAAAGTGGCAGGCAAAATGGGAAGAAGCAAAGGTTTTTGAGGCTCAGGATAATTCCAGCAAGCCAAAATTCTACGGACTTGTTGAATTCCCATATCCATCAGGTGCAGGTATGCACGTTGGTCATATCAAGGCCTATAGCGGTCTTGAAGTAGTTTCCCGTAAAAGAAGACTTCAGGGTTACAATGTATTGTTCCCAATCGGTTTTGATGCTTACGGTCTTCCGACAGAAAACTATGCGATTAAGACAGGTATCCACCCAAGAAAAGTAACTGATATGAACATTGAAAAGTTCACAAGTCAGTTAAAGAGAGTTGGTTTCTCATTCGACTATTCAAGAGTAGTTGATACAACTGACGATAAGTATTATAAGTGGACACAGTGGATTTTCCTCAAGATGTTTGAAAACGGACTTGCATTCCGTGACAAGACTCTTGTAAACTATTGCCCATCTTGTAAGGTTGTTCTTTCAAATGAGGACTCACAGGGTGGTAAGTGCGACATTTGTCACAGCGATGTTGTTCAGAAGTCAAAGGACGTTTGGTATTTAAGAATTACAGAGTATGCTGACAAGCTTCTTGAGGGCCTCAATGATGTTGATTATCTTCCTAACATCAAGCTTCAGCAGGTTAACTGGATCGGTAAGTCAAGAGGTGCTTTCGTAAACTTCAATCTTAACGAAATTCCTGAAGAATTGAAGATTTATACAACTCGTCCGGACACTCTTTTTGGCGTAACATTTATGGTTATGGCTCCTGAGCATCCGATTATTGACAAGTATGCTGATAAGATTTCAAATATGGACGAAATTCTCAGCTACAGAACAGAATGTGCAAAGAAAACAGAGTTTGAACGTACACAGCTTGTAAAGGATAAGACAGGTGTTAAGATTGCGGGAATTACTGCAAAGAACCCTGTGAACGGTAAGGATATTCCGATTTACATATCTGACTATGTTATGATGGGCTACGGTACAGGTGCTATTATGGCTGTGCCTGCACACGATGACCGTGACTATGATTTCGCAAAGAAATTTGGTATTGACATTATTGAGGTTATCAAGGGTGGCAACATCGACGAAGCTGCTTATGCAGGTGACGGTGAAATGGTCAACTCTGATTTCCTTAACGGTATTGATAACAAGAAGGACTCAATCGCAAAGATGATCGATTTCTTACAGGAAAAAGGCATCGGCGAAGGCGGTGTTCAGTACAAGATGAAGGACTGGGCATTTAACCGTCAGCGTTATTGGGGCGAGCCGATTCCGATTGTACATTGTGATAAGTGCGGAATGGTTGCTGTTCCTTATGAAGAGCTTCCGTTAAGACTTCCTGAGGTTGAAAACTTTGCTCCGGGTACAGACGGTGAAAGTCCTCTTGCAAAGATTGAAAGTTATGTAAACTGCAAATGTCCTAAGTGTGGCGGAGATGCAAAGAGAGAAACTGACACAATGCCACAGTGGGCAGGTTCATCCTGGTATTTCTTAAGATACATTGACCCACATAATGACGAATGCCTTGCAGATATGGATAAGCTCAACTACTGGATGCCTGTTGACTGGTACAACGGTGGTATGGAACACGTTACTCGTCACCTTATCTATTCTCGTTTCTGGCATAAGTTCCTTTATGACATCGGTGCAGTACCTTATGCAGAGCCTTATGCAAAGAGAACTGCTCAGGGTCTTATTCTCGGACCTGACGGTGTTAAGATGAGTAAATCACGCGGTAATGTTATCGACCCTAATGAAGTTGTTGACGTGTTCGGTGCAGACGTTCTTCGTACTTATGTACTCTTTATGGGTGACTATGAGCAGGCTGCTCCTTGGTCAGAAAATTCAGTTAAGGGTTGTAAGAGATTCGTTGACAGAATCTGGAATTTACAGGAAATTCTCACAGACGGTGATGATTTCTCAAAAGAGCTTTCTTCTTCATTCCACAAGACAATCAAGAAAGTTACAGAAGACATTGAAGCTCTCAAGTACAACACAGCAATTGCCGCGCTTATGACACTTCTCAATGCAATTTATACAAAGGGTTCAATCAATAAGGCTGAGCTTAAAGCACTTCTTCTCCTTGTAAACCCATTTGCTCCTCACGTTACAGAAGAAATGTGGGAAGCTTGCGGTTATGGTAAGATGATGGCTGCTGACGGTGAATGGCCGACTTACGATGAAGCAAAGTGCATTGACGAAACAATCGAGATTGTTGTTCAGATTAACGGTAAAATCCGTGCAAAGCTCAATGTTCCTGCTGACATCGAACAGGCTGATGCAGTAGCAGCTGCAAAGGCTGATGAAAAGGTTGCAGCAGAGCTTAACGGCAAGAATATTATCAAGGAAATCTATGTTAAGGGTAAGCTTGTAAATATCGTTGCGAAATAATAATTAAAAATGTTTGTGGTTTTTGCCTCCCGGGTTTATGGGAGGGGGACCACCGTAGGTGGTGGAGGGATTCCTTTGCCACTTTTTTGATTCGGGCAATTCGTGAATTGCCCCTACAAGTTGCCATTAAAGGTGATTTTATGTTCATTTGTCCTATATGCAAAGCAAAATTGAATATTCAGGGGAAATCATACGCTTGTGAAAACAATCATTCTTTTGATGTTGCAAAACAAGGGTATGTGAACTTGTTGCCTGTAAACAAAAAACATTCCGATAATCCCGGTGATTCAAAGGATATGGTGCTTTCTCGCAGAGCTTTTCTTGAAAGTGGCTATTATGATTGTTTTACAGATAAACTATGTGAAATAATAAATTCTCTTTTTAAGGACAGAGATAAAATTACTGTTGCCGATTGCGGCTGTGGTGAGGGCTATTATGACGGAAAACTCGAATCACTTAATTGTGATTTTGAAGTTTTTGGTTTTGATATTTCAAAAGAAGCAGTAAGATATGCAGCAGGGAAGTATAAAAAGTATAATTATGCTGTTGGCAGTTGTTTCGATATGCCTTTATCCGGGAATAGCTTTGACCTTGCTTTGAATATTTTTGCGCCTATGGTTGAGAGTGAAACTGCAAGAGTTCTCAAAAAAGGCGGTTATATGATTTATGCTGTGCCCGGGAAAAGTCACCTTATGGGACTAAAAAAGGTGCTTTACGAAAACACCTATGAAAATGAAGAAAAGCATACGGAATATGATGGTTTTGAATTTGTGGGAAGACATTCTGTGAAGAGTGAAATCACAGTAAACGGTGAAATGGGTGTAAACCTTTTTAAAATGACACCGTATTACTTTAAAACTGAATTAGGTGCAGAGGAAAAAATCATAAAAAACAGCGGATTTACAACTGAAATCCACTTTGACTTTTTAATATATCGAAAAAAATAACGGTAGGGAACTAATCTCTACCGTTTTCGTTTGCAATTTTGTATGCTTCCTCAGTTGCAAGAGCAAGCTTAGTAATAATATAACTATTTGTCGGAATGCAATAAATTGAGTCCTGCTTTGTGGGAAGCTCAAAGCAATCAACACCCTTAAGGTGGCTGAACTGATACTCAATATGCAGACTGTAAAGGGATTTTACGGGCTTATGAATACGATAAGCGTGACCGTTATAGTGACCTGTCAGCACAAACCCG
Organism: Clostridia bacterium; assembly: GCA_017466205.1. GTDB lineage: Bacteria > Bacillota > Clostridia > Oscillospirales > Acutalibacteraceae > Fimenecus. The sequence goes on along the minus strand of JAFTUP010000040.1, from coordinate 4,468 downwards.
TTCTGAAAATCGTGAGAAACCTTTGCTTTGCCTAATTTGATGTATTTGTAAACACCGGGAAAACCGTAAACAGGCACCTCATCCTTATAGCTGTAAGTACCGTTTAAAATTTCCTTGCGGACATTTTCTCTTTGCCATTTATACCAATCAGGAACGTGTGAAAATTCAGTTTCACCCTCAAGTGCTTTCATTTCACCAAGCTCTGTCATTTCCCATTTCTTACCGCATTCTTTACAGGAAAGGCAGATTCCGCTACTTGTCATCTTACCTTCCGTCATACAATTAGGGCATTGATAAAGTATTCTGTGAATTCCGTCAGCACGGTATTTTTCAGTAATGCGGATGTTGTTATCCTTTTGCCATTTATAGTCATCATACTGAAATTCTTCGTTAATTACCTCATTGATTTCATCAACACTGAGTTTTTCAACATCCTCAGCTGTAAGAATTTGCTTCATTGTAGCGTAAAAAGGTACTTTTCTGAATTTGTAATGTGACCAGAAGGGCTGATTTAAAAAGTTTCCGTGATTGAGGAGTACAACAACGGGAACCTTATTCTTTTTTGCAAGCTTGCCGATAGCGGCAGGTAAAACTGATTGTGTTCCGTCGGGAGAATATCTCGCTTCAGGAAACATAGCGAAAACATCACCGTAGTCCTGCAAAACCGTGTGACAGTTTCGCACAAGACTCAGGTCAGCAGTAAATTTCCTTGTACACATACAACCGAGCTTTTCCAACAAAGCATAGTCTTTATAATACACATGGTTTGCCGCAACAAGATTCATCTTATGAGGATGAATTGCTTCAAAAAGTATAGGAAAATCCATAAACTGCATGTGATTTGCAAGGAGAATGTACGGAGGCTCAAGTCCCTCCATATTGATTTTTTCAATTGTGTGTCCTTTTCGGATAAGAGGGAGCAGTGCCTTTGATGTGAGCTTTGTCAACCTCTGAACATTTTTTGTCTGCTTGACAGGCGGTTTTGATAAATCATATCTTTTTACATTATCATCGTATTTGATTTCGCCTGCAAGTGAGTTTTTGTTTTCATTCATAACTTTCTTATTTGCTTGACTGTTCTTTAAGGATTTTATATGCCTCCTCAGTTGCAAACATAAGCTTTAAAACAACATCCTTTTTAGATGGGATGCAATAGAATGAGTCATCCTTAACAGAAACGTCAAAATTATCTGTCTTATTGAGCTTCTTATACAAAAATTCTGTGTGCAAAGTAAAGAGTGATTTTGTTGAGCGCTGAATTCTGAAATCGTGACCGTTATAGTGACCGGTAACCACAAAACCGTTTTCAAGATCGTGAGTAACCTTGCCTTCGCCTAAATCAATGAATTCAATGCCCGGTAATGAGTGAATATGAACAGTATCCTCGAACTTGTATGTACCGTCAAGAAGCTCCTTGCGGACATTAGCCCTTTCCCATTCATACCAATCAGGAATATGTGAAAATTCAGTTTCACCCTCCAGCGCTTTCATTTCACCAAGCTCTGTCATTTCCCATTTCTTACCGCATTCTTCGCAGGTCAGGTGGATACCCTTACCAATCATTTTGCCCTCTGTCATACAGTGAGGACATTGATAAAGCACCTTGTTAAGACCGTCAGCACGAAAGCTTTCGGTAATTCTGATATTATTGTCCTTTTGCCACTTGTAATCATCATAAGTCATTTCACGCTGAATTACTTCATTGATTTCTTCAACAGACATTTCTGCAATCTGTTCTGCAGTAAGGATTTGCTTCATAGTAGCGTGGAAAGGCACTTTTCTGTACTGACGGAAATCCCAGAACGGAGCGTTAAGATAATTTCCGTGATGAATCATAGTAACAACAGGTACCTTGTTCTTTTTCACAAGCTTTGCAACAACATCAGGAATAATAGATGTTGTACCGATGTTTGTATATCTTGCTTCAGGATACATATAAAGAATGTCATTATAATCGTGAAGCACCTTGTGAACAGAACGGACAAGGCTTATATCAGTTGTAAATTTTCGATGACAGGCACAGCCCAGCTTTTCCATAATCTTCGCCATACCAACATAACCGTCAATGGTTGCTACGTTGTTGAAGTTATAGGGACGAGTTGCCCTGAAGCTTACAAGAAAATCAGCAAACTGTGTGTGGTTGGAAAGCACCATATAAGGAGGCTTTAAACCGTCCATGTTCACCTTTTCAATGGTGCTGCCTGCACGAATAGCAACCTTTGAAATAAGCCAACTGAGAACAAAAGCTAAATTTTTGTACTTTTTGTCCTGCTTTTCAGGCATTGTAGGCGGAACATATATCTCAATATTATCAGGATAAACTACATAATCCTTAATTTCACTCATTTTAATCACCCTCACGAGTCGGTTTTAATTTAAATCAACTCGAATTTATTATACCACAATAATCTTCATATATCAATAAGGAGTTACTTGACAAACTGTGCAATATCTTCCGGTAAAGGTGATTCAATTTCAATAATTTCCTTTGTTACAGGATGCGTAAATTTGCAATAACAACAATGCAAAGCCTGACGGGAAATGTCTGCTCGCGGTGTTCCGTACATTGTATCACCCACAAGAGGAGTTCCCAAAGAGGCAAAATGTACTCTGATTTGGTGTGTTCTTCCTGTCTGCAAATGAATTCTTAAAAGAGTTTTGTTGTCGTGACTTGAAACAGCTTTCCATTCAGTTACGGCAAATTCTCCTCGTTCATCAACAGTACGGTATGTTTTTATGGGGTCGGGACGGTAAATAGGCTTGTCAATAACGCCTTCGCCCTCATAAATTCCGTCGCAGACAGCCATATATTCCTTATAAATCTTACCGTTAAGTATGCCTGTCACAAATCTGTTAAGTCCGCAGATAACAATTCCCGATGTGCCTCGGTCAAGACGGCCGATTGCACGGAAAACTGATGATTTTCCTTGGCTGGCAAGATGATATGCCACAGCATTTGCAAGAGTGTCTCCCTGATGATTGTGTGACGGATGCAAGGGAAGTCCTGCAGGCTTGTCAACAATCAGTAAATCCTCGTCTTCATAAAAGACTTTTAACGGATAGGGAAGCGGTTCAACTGCTGAAGTTTGTTCTTCCTTATCGACAGGCAAGGTGATTGACAGAATATCACCGGCTTTAATCGTGTCAACGGTACGGATATGCTCACCATTGAGCATAATTCCGTCAGAGTCGTGCTTGAGCTTTGTGATAAGTCGTGCCGAAGCTTTTACCTTGTTTCGCAGGAATTCAAGAACTCTTTTACCGTCATACTTTTCTTCAATTGTGAAATCTATTCGTCTTTTTGTGTTCATATTAAGATTTCACCTTTCAAATAATTTCTGTTGCATTATACCATAAAAATATGATATAGACAATAACAAATTAGCCCCACAAATCGGAGGTTGTCGGGATGAGTGCAGAGTGCAAAGTGCAGAATGCAGAACGCCTCCCTCTGACGAGGGAGGTGGCATTTTCGCAAGAAAATGACGGAGGGAGAGAAAGTTTTCTGTACACTAAATCTCTCCCTCAGTCTGCTACGCAGACAGCTCCCTCATCAGAGGGAGCCAAAGAAAACACAATTAAAAGAGCCCGACAAATTATAATTTGAAAATGTTTGAAATTAACAAAACACCCGATGAACGAGTACTCATCAGGTGTTGATTTATTTATTCATTTTAGGTTCATCTGTTCTGTTTAATAAATAATCAATGCTTACGTCGTAAAAATCTGCAAGCTTGATTAAAATTGCTGTTGGAATATCATTTTCGCCTGTTTCATATTTAGAGTATCCTGTTTGTGACATTCCAAGTATTTTTGCTACTTGAGTTTGATTCATATCCTTGTCTTCTCGTAAATCTTTTAATCGTTGAAAATACATACAATCTACTCCATAATACTTATTAGTAGTAGGTTATCAATTCCTGCGGACAGAACAGGAGTTCTGTCCCTACGCGATAATTCCTAATAATTATTTATTTTAAATATTTTATTTCATCTGTAAAACCTAAAACATACTCCGGTGAAACTTTGTAGAATTCACACAATGTTATCAAATCATCAACTGAAATATGTGCTTTTCCGTTTTCTATATGTGCATATCCTTGCTGACTTTTATTTATGATTAGAGCAACTTCTTTTTGTGTTAAATCATTATCCACTCTTAAACCAATTAATCTCTTGACATAACTATTCATCTCATTCACCTCGAGAAAATTTTACATCACTCAAATATTGAGTATTGACATTTACTCAATATTTGAGTAAAATTAAATTGACTTGGGGGCGATAAAATGTACTCATATAATAGTAAAACATACTGGAAGATTTTTGTTTGTAATCTGATAAAACTGCGAAAGAATAACAAACTATCCAAAAGAGAAATGGCTGAAATATGCGGAATAACTGTAAAAATGCTTGATGAAATTGAAAAAGGCAACCTGCCTGAAGAATTAAGTGTTGAAATCATTAT
>JAFTUP010000039.1 GCA_017466205.1 Clostridia bacterium | reverse complement strand
TACATTCATAAATCACATATTGTTTTTGAATTGTCATCAGTGGAAGATGTTCTTTGTATTCCGGAAGATGCACTTATTACCACAAGTGATGGTTATGCTGTCTATATGATTTCAGAGGATGGGTCAAAAAGAATTCAGAATGTTGAAGTAGGTATTATAGCAGAAGGATATGCTGAGATTAAAAGTGGTCTTGAAATAACTGATCAGGTTGTAACGGATAGAGAAGTTAATATACAAAATTCAGCAGAAGATAAGTAAGGAGGAAAAGTATGAAAAGAATACTTACACTTTTATTGATTGTTTCTATCATACTGACCGGTTGCAGTTCAGAAAATGCACCGGAACTTCTTGCTCCGATAAAGACAATTGATGCAACTTATACTGTCACTAAGGGTACAATCAGCAATAATATAGTTTTAGATGGCTATGTTATTCCGTCAACTGAGACAGTTTATTTTGAAACTGAAGGAATGGCTTACGATATTAAGTATCGTCCCGGAGATATTGTAAAATCCGGTGATGTTATAATATCTTTAAATGAAGGTATTGATGAAGATATTGAAGCTCTCAGTAGTGAACTTACTCAGTTTCTTACAATAAGCGAATACTATGTATCTCAGCACACTGAAGAAATTGAATCAATGAACAGTATTCTTGCCACAAAGTCAGGAATGGATCATGATTTGTATGAGATTGAAATAAAAAGTAAGCAGACTGAGTATAATCGTTTCAATCAGCAGCGTGCAGATGAATATGAGACTATGCTTACTAATTATAATGAGTTACTGTCAAAACAGGAACATTCGATTATTTCAGCGCCATGCGATGGCACGATAGTATATGTAGGTGTTTTACGTGATGGTGATTATGCATCAAAAAACAGTGTGGCGCTTGTAATTGCTGATGAGACCAGTAAAATGGTAAGGTTTGATTATATAGATAATGAAATACTTTCTTCGCTGGATGAATTTTATATTCAAATAGGTTCGGAAAAATACGATGATATTACCATGATAGAATATACGCAGGAAGAAATAGATTATTACTCTCAATATGGATATGAAATATGTTCAAGGGCAGTTATCAATGGATTGCCGGAGGATGTTGAATCCGGTTCATATTGTGGTATTTTTATGACTTATGATAAGGTTGAGAATACCATATATGTACCAAATGAATCTATATTCTATGATGCTCCAAACAGCACAGATTATTGTCTTGTTTATAATGAGGATGGTACTCAGGAAAGATATCCTGTTACTTTAGGTACTGAAACTACATATTATACTGAGATAACAGAAGGACTTTCTGAAGGACAGGTTATTTTTTATGCGGAAGATCAGGCCGCGTGGGCAGAAGGAATAGGTACAACAGAAGTATTTCTTGGTGACTACTCTAACACAACAACATTTAATAGTGCATATAAAACTTCAATGAACAGTCAGAAATTTATTGTTGAAATTCCAGGTACAGTATCAGAGGTGTTTATTAATGTTACTTCAAATGTTGAGGTTGAAGAAGGTACTCCATTGTTTTCATTAATTCCTCATGTTGAGCAATCTGTTTATGAGCAGGCTAAAATTGATTATGATAATGCAGTTGAAAGTTATGACAGTAGTATCGCCGGTTATGATGAAATGATTTCTGCAAAATTGGAAGCTTTAAATAATGCAGTAGGCGAGATTGATATTGCAATAGCACAATATGAATATGACACTTTAGTTGAGCAAAAGACTGATTTTGTTGAATCCTTGGATGAAAATATTGCAAAGCTTGAAGCAGACCTTGCAGTATATGAAGCCTGTATGCAGGGAGAAGAAGTTATTATTTCTGCACCGTGCAGTGGTACACTTTTTATTGATATTACTTTAACCAATGCCGAGATTGGCAAAAATCAGGTCATTGGAAGAATTGATGACACGGAAAGCTATGTTTGTTATATTAATGAAGGAGACAATGAGGGTCTTTTACAGTATGGTAATAAAGTAACAATTTTATCAGATGGCGGTGCAGTAACAACAACAGGAGTTGTTTACGGAAATCCTCAGCTTGTTGAAAAAGGATTTGACGGAACGGCATCCGTACGTCTAGATAATGAAGCTGATTCGATAAAAGTACACCCACTTACAGCGACGGCATCAGTTAAGGATATTGAAATTTCAGATGTAACCCTTATAGATGCAGAATACGTTCATTACGATGAAGAGGGTATGAGTTATGTTCTCTTAAAACAGGGAGAATTTTATGTTAAACGTTATATTACAATAGCCAGAGTTTCTTCTGTGGTACCTTTTGTATGGGTTAAAGACGGACTTAATGTTGGTGATATTTGCGTTAAGATATAGGGAGGTAAGCATGTTAAATTTTGTTTGGCAAAAAATATTAAATAAAAAATGGCTTATTTCCTGTCTCTTGGCCGGAGCTATATTACTTATTGCAATTGCTTCATGTAATCCGATGTATACTCATGCAGCTCTTCAAAAAACGCTTACAGATCAGCTTGAGGAACAGATGCTTGAATCAGGACAGTACCCTGCAATTGCACATGTTAGCGGAACATTATCGGAATCGAGATTAGAACATTGTTATTCTGAACTTTTCACAAGTTACGAAAAAGGTGCAGAAGAGTTAGCTGCATTATACGAAAAAGAAGCGGTTGAGAAAGTTACTCTTCTTTGTTCAGGTGAGGTTAATATGAAACTTGACACCACCAGAACAGGTATGTCTAAACTTGGAATTAGTGTAAATCACATGTTTGGTATTGAAGAACATATTAACATTATTTTTGGTGAACTTTATTCTGAGGAAAAGGTTGATGGCGTTTATGAATGTATAATCAGTGAAAGAGTTCTCACCAGTTTGGGTGTAGTTATCGGGGATGTTTTTACCAGTGAGCAGTCCGATTCCCAAGGACAGCCTATTAAGTATAAAGTTGTTGGTGTTTTTGAGGCATCAAAAGAAAATGACTTATATTGGGTTAATGATCCATTAGATTACGAAAGTGATTTTTTCGTTTCAAAACAGGCTTTTGATGAAATTTACATGAACGATATGTTGTATTCTGTTAATGTGAATTATTATGCGGTTTTTGATTATCGTGATATTGAAATTGAAGAAAT
>JAFTUP010000038.1 GCA_017466205.1 Clostridia bacterium | reverse complement strand
CCTTTACCTTCAGCTTTAATTCTTTCAGGGAATGTTTTATCGCATACACCGAAGCAATACTGTGAAAGGAATGGAATATTTGAACGATATGGAAGAATCTTAGCGCCCGCAGGCATAATATGGTCAGTTGTGATATCGTCACCAACCTTAAGAATTGCCTTAGCATCAATATCCTCTCCCATAGGTTCACTTGTTGGGAATGGTTTGATATTTGGACCATACATAACCTCAACATCTTTTGCTTCTTCAGGAGATGCAGGCATTGCAACCATATTATCATTTATAATAAATTCATCAGGAAGTACTATTTCAGGAAATTCTCCTAAATCTCTCGGGTCAGTAAGATATCCTGTAATAGCAGATGCAGCAGCAACTTCAGGGCTTACAAGATAAATACCAGCGTCAGCTGTACCTGAACGCCCCTCAAAGTTTCTGTTAAATGTTCTGAGTGATACACCGGCTGAATTAGGGGACTGTCCCATACCGATACAAGGACCACAAGCACTTTCAAGAATTCTTGCACCTGCATCAATCATATCTGCAAGAGCACCATTCTGTGAAATCATATTAAGAACCTGTTTTGAACCGGGTGCAATTGACAGGCTGACTGCGGGATGAACAGTTTTTCCTTTAAGTATTGCAGCAACCTTCATCATATCAAGAAGTGATGAGTTTGTGCAAGAGCCGATACAAACCTGGTCAACTTTGATTTTACCGATTTCAGTTACTGATTTAACTCTGTCAGGCATGTGAGGACAAGCAGCCATCGGTGCAAGTTCTGATAAGTTAATATCAATTACTTCATCATAAACAGCATCTTCATCAGCCTTAAGCTCAACCCAATCTTCTTCACGACCTTGGGCTTTAAGGAATGCTTTTGTAACATCATCAGATGGGAATATAGATGTTGTAGCACCAAGCTCAGCACCCATATTGGTGATTGTAGCTCTTTCAGGAACTGAAAGTGTTGCGACACCTTCGCCACCGTATTCAATGATTTTACCAACGCCACCTTTAACAGTCATAATGCGAAGAACTTCAAGAATAACATCTTTAGCAGCAACCCAAGGACTGAGTTTACCTGTAAGATTAACTCTAACCATTTTAGGCATTGTGATGTAGTATGTACCGCCACCCAGAGCAACTGCTACGTCAAGTCCACCGGCACCCATTGCAAGCATACCGATACCACCACCAGTAGGTGTATGGCTGTCAGAACCGATTAAGGTTTTACCGGGTTTACCAAATCTTTCAAGATGAACCTGATGACAAATACCGTTACCGGGTCTTGAAAAACGAATACCACGTTTTTTTGCTACACTCTGGATAAATCTGTGGTCATCTGCATTTTCAAATCCTGTCTGTAATGTGTTATGGTCAATATAAGCAACTGAAAGTTCAGTTTTAACCTGTTCAATACCCATAGCTTCAAGTTCAAGATAAGCCATTGTACCTGTAGCGTCTTGAGTCAATGTCTGGTCAATTTTAAGACCAACCTCACTGCCGGGTGTCATATCTCCGCTGACAAGGTGAGATTTAATAAGCTTCTGTCCGATTGTCATACCCATTTTGAATCACTCCTTGGACTTTTTCATTTTTTTAACAATCTTAAATAATTTTATAATATTGATAGAATTTTGTCAATATAATTATATACATTATTAAAGTATTTTTAACAAATTATTGATATTGAAAAATATTTATGATACAATATTTAGTAGTTTTGAGTTGAAAATAATATTAATTGTAATATATCTTTTAAACGTAAATTTGTTTGGAGTTGATTAAATGTCAATTTTTAAAGCAATAATTTTAGGCATTGTTCAGGGTGTAACTGAATTTTTACCGATTTCAAGTAGTGGTCACTTGTCACTTTTTCAACATTTCCTTGATGTTGATGGTGAAGGTTCGTTACTTTTTTCAGTTTTACTTCATTTGGGAACACTGATTGCAGTTTTTGTAGTTTTCTATAAAACTATTTTTGAACTTATAGTTGAAGCATTTGACTTAATTAAAATCATTTTCACCGGTAAATTTAAGTTTAAACAGCTTAAGGGTAAAAAGAAGATGCTCGTAATGTTTGTATTTTCTTGTATTCCGTTGCTATTATTGTTAATTCCTGTTGGCAACGATATGAAGCTTATGGATATTCTTGGCGGATTATCCGAAGACGACAGTATTTTGGTTGAAGGCTTTTGCTTTTTATTCACAGGTATTCTTTTGCTTATATCAACTTATATTTCAAGGAAAAAAACACTTAACAGAGAAGTAAATACTCTTGATTCCTTTGCAATTGGTCTTGCACAGGTATTTGCAGCGGGATTCCCGGGAATTTCCCGTTCCGGCTCAACAATTTCAACAGGAATGATATGTGGTGTATCAAAAGAATATATGGTTGAATATTCATTTATACTTGGTATTCCTGCAATTCTTGTTGCAAATGCGGTTGAACTTAAGGATGCCGTTGAAACCGGTGCTCAGCTTGATTTATTACCGACTGTTATAGGTGTTATTGTAGCAGCTGTGGTTGGTATTGCTTGTATTAAACTTTTACAGTGGATTTTAAAAAAGGATATGTGGAAATATTTTGGATTTTATTGTCTTGCAATAGGTGTTTTCACAATTGTCTGCAGTATTTTAGGAATTTAATTTGGAGATGTTTAAATGGCACAACAAAAAAAGAAGACAACAAACAAAAAGACGACAAATAAGAAAAAAACAAATCAAAGAAAAGAAATTGTTATAAATAAACAGTTATCAGCAATCATTCTTTTTGCTGTTTCACTTCTCTGGTTTTTTCTTGCTGTAATTGATGCAGGAGGAGCTTGGGGTGCATTCAGAACCTTGATGTTTGGTTTATTTGGTTTCTGTACATTCATTTTCCCATTATTAATGCTAATTGTTGCTGTATTTATTGCTCTTGATAAAGCAGATCATGGTGTTATTTCTAAAATAGTTCAGGCTGTAATTATTATTACTGTTATAAGCAGTATTGTTCACGTTGCACAATGTAATTATGGATGTACATATTTTGAAGCTATTAAAGATGCATATAACTATTATTATATTGATGGAAGTATGCTTGGCGGCGGTGTTTGGGGTGCTTTATTTGGTGGTTTAATACTTATTATAACCGGTAGCAACAAACTTGCTGCAATGATTATCCTTATACTTGTTTTATTTGTATTCGTAATGGTAATTACAGGGCTT
>JAFTUP010000037.1 GCA_017466205.1 Clostridia bacterium | reverse complement strand
GAGGTGGAAAGCGTGCTTTCAAGTGTTGCTGCATCAAACTAAAACAATATTGCCCATCTTTTACGATGGGCATTTTGCCATTAAAAATATATTCTGATGATAATAAAAGGTGATAAAAATGAAAGAAAGAAATATTGCATATCTTATCCTTGAAGACGGAACTGTATTTGAGGGTTAGTCTATGGGAAAATGCGGAACCACAAGAGGTGAGGTTGTTTTTAATACCTGTACCTCTGCTTATACAGATATTCTTTCAGACCCCACATATTATGGTCAGATTGTTGCACAGACATATCCTCTTGCAGCCAACCGCGGTGTTGTTCCTGAAGTTGACGGCAGTCAGATTATGTCAAACGGATATATTGTCCGTGAGTGGTGTGATGTATATTCAGACGGTAACGAAATGAATCTTGATGATTACCTTAAAAGTCGTGAAATTGTTGGTATCTGCGGTATCGACACTCGTCGTCTTACAAGATATTTAAGAGATAAAGGATATGTAAACGGTGCAATTACTGATTCTCTTGATGATAAAGAAGCTTTGTTAGAAAAAATAAAGAAATACACCATTTCAGGTGCAGTCCGTGAGATTTCAATTAAAGAACCAATTGAAATGAAGGGCGAAAATGCCAAATATAATGTTGTTGCAATTGACTATGGTTCACCTCGTAAACAGCTTAATGCATTTTTACTTAACGGTTGTAATGTAACATTTGTTCCTGCATTTACAGCTCCTGAAGAAATAAAGAAATACTCTCCTGACGGAATTGTCCTTTGTGACGGTCCTGCTGACCCTGACGATGAGCCTGAGCTTATTGAAAATATAAAAAAGCTTACTGAAATGAATGTTCCCATATTCGCAATCGGCCTTGGTCATCAGATGTTGGCTTTGGCATCAGGCTTTAAGATAGTTAAAATGGATAAAGGTCACAGAGGGTCAAATCAGCCTGTCAGAATATCGGGTACAAGCAAAATAATGATTACTGACCAGAATCACGGATATGCAGTTGATATGTCTTCAGTTGACAGTACAGTTGCTGATGTGATTATGACAAACATTAACGATGATACAGTTGAGGGTATCAGATATAATAAATTCAAAGGTCTTTCAGTTCAATTTACACCTAAGGGTGATGTTGACAGCAGTACAGGCTTTATTATCAGAGATTTCTTTAAAATGATGGATGGTGAAAACAATGAGTAAATATAATAAAATCCTTGTTCTTGGTGCAGGTCCTATCAAAATCGGTCAATCCCTGGAGTTTGACTATTCAGCACTTCAGGTTTGTCGTGCATTAAAGGAGGAGGGTATTACAGTAATTTTTGCTAACTCAACTCCATCCGCACTTGCAACAGATAAAGCTTATGCTGACAGAGTTTATATTGAGCCGCTTAATATTGAAAGTGTTAAAAGAATTCTTGAAAAAGAAAAGCCTGATGCACTGCTCGCTACTGCAGGTGGTGATGAAAGTCTGGAATTAAGCCTTGAGCTTAGTCAGAATGGCTATCTTGACGAAACTAATACAGTCCTCATCGGCATCAATCAGGATGTTATCAGAAGCGTTAAAAACAGACATTCGTTTACGGATGTATTAGGTGAAATGAATGAGCCGACAGTACCTGCTCTTGTTGTCAATGGCGTGGAGGATGCCTGTGATTTTGCAGATAAAGTCGGATATCCCGTAATTGTACGTCCTGCTTATACTCCTGACCGTGAAAGTGCTGAGTACTGCTATGACCGCGAAAGTCTTACAGTTAAGGCTGAAAAAAGCCTTGAAACATCAATCGTAAGTCAGGTGCTTATTGAAAAAAGTATTGCAGGCTGGAAAGAAATTGAATTTGAAGTTATCCGTGATAAGGAGAATAATTGTATCAGCGTGTCAAGTGCTGAAAGTGTGGACCCTGTCGGTATTCATACAGGTGACAGTATTGTTGTTATTCCTGCACAGACTTTGACAGACCCTGAGTTTACTCGTCTTCGTCGTGCTGCCCGTAAAATTGTTTCTGAATTAGGTGTTGAGGGTAACTGTAATGTTCAGTTTGCTTTAAGTCCTGACGGAAAAGAGTATGTCGTAACGGGTATTGACCCTCGTGTAAGCCGTACATCGGCACTTGTTTCTAAAGCAACAGGCTACAGAATTGCTTATGTCTCAGCAAAAATTGCACTTGGTAAAACTCTTTTTGAAATAGAGAATGATGTTACAGGATGTACAACTGCGTGTAATGAACCTGCTATGGATTACTGTGCAGTTAAGTTCCCGAAATGGTCATTTGATAGCTTTGATGAAGCAAACAGAACTCTTGGTACAATGATGAAAGCAACAGGCGAAAGCCTTACAATCGGTACAGGATTTGAACTTGCATTTATGAAGGGTATCCGCAGTGTAAATAAGAATCATTTACCACATCTTGATAACAATGAAGCTCTTACTGATGATGAATTGAAAGAGCTAATCAAAAAATCAGATGATAATCGTATCTTTGCTGTTTATGAAGCACTTTTAAGAGATATTTCTGTTGCTGAAATCAATGAGCTTACAAACATTGACAAGTGGTTTCTTAATAAATTCAAGAATATTGCTGATACTGAAAAGCTTTTAAAAACAGAATTCAGTCAGAAAGCTTATGAGTATGCTAAGAATATGGGCTTTACGGATAAGGCAATTGAGGAAATCACAGAAGGTGAAATTGAAAATAAGCTTTCAGCGGTATTTAACAGTATTGATACCTGCTCTGCAGAATTTGATGCAAAAAAACCGTATTTCTATTCAGTTTATGGTGCTGATAATGAAGCTGAAATTTTTATAAATGCCAATAAAACAGATAAGAAAAAGGTTCTTGTTGTTGGAAGCGGTCCTTCAGTTGCGGGTCGCAGCGGTGACAATGATTATTGTGCTGTTCATTGTATTAATTCACTTAAAACACAGGGCTTTGAGGTTATTGTAATTAATAATAATCCTGCGTCAGTTACAACTGACTATAATGTTGCAGACAGAGTTTATATTGACCCGTTGAGTGATGAGGATATTCTCAATGTTGTAAAAACTGAAAAGCCACAGTATGCAATTGTACTTTTTGGCGGTGAGGATGCAATTAAGTCATCACAGATGTTAAAGGAAAACGGTGTTGAAATTCTTGGTCCTGACTATGAATTCTATCGTAAGATAACAAATAAAATTGAGTTTTTTGACATTCTTGACTATGCAAATGTTAAGCATACAAGCAGCAAAAAGCTTTATGTGGGCACATGCGTTGAAGCACATATTATATCAGATGGTGAAAACTACTTCGTGCCTGCAATTTGTGAGCATATTGAAAAAGCACATATCAATTCAGGAGACTCAATTTCAGTTACACCAACTGTAAGTGTAAATGCTGCAACTCTTGAAAAGATTGAAGAATACATCAAAAATATTATTGGTGAATTGTCATATAAGGGTGCTCTTGATATGCAGTTTGTTGTTTTTGATAACGACCTTTATGTTACAAAAGCATCAGTTACGAATACAACTCTTATACCTTTTGTATCAAAAGCTTCAGGATATGATGCAGTAGATATGGTTGTACGCTGTATGGCAGGCGAAAAGCTTTCAGTTACAGGTATAAATAAAATTAATAAAAACTATTATGTGAGAGTTCCTGTATTCAGCTTTGAAAAGCTCAAGGGTGCTGATATGCTCCTTGGTGAAAAGACAAAGTCAACAGGTGATGTTCTTGGTGTTGGCGATACCTTTGATAACGCACTTTTAAAGGGTATGTTGGCATCAGGGATGCGAATTAAGAGAACAGGCTCAGTTCTTGTTTCTGTCAATGAAAGTGATAAGGCTGATACAGTTAAGATGGCTGAGGAGTTTTTGGCACAGGGCTTTAAGATATATGCAACAAGTGATACTGCAAAGCTGCTTAACTCCAATCATATTGCAACAAACACTGCAAGCTGTGAAATGGCAGTTGAAATGCTTAATGCAAATAAATTCTCTTATGTTGTTTCAACTCTTCAGCATAACAGAAATAAGGATGAGGATTCGATCATTCGTCGTGTAGCGCTTATGAGAAAAATTCCTGTGTTCACATCTGTTCAGAGTGCTTACACATTCTCAAAGTCTCTTGCTAAGAACAATGTTATGGAGGAGCTGGAGGTTACAGATATATGATTATTATGTCTGTTGACTACGGAGATGTGAGAACAGGAATTGCAGTTTGCGATAAAATGCAGATTATAGCTTCTCCTGTCTGCGTTATTACTGAAAAGGACAGAGAAAAGCTTGCTGAAAAAATCAAGGAGCTTGCAATTGAAAAAAAGGCGGAACGGCTCTGCGTCGGT
Organism: Clostridia bacterium; assembly: GCA_017466205.1. Classification (GTDB taxonomy): domain Bacteria; phylum Bacillota; class Clostridia; order Oscillospirales; family Acutalibacteraceae; genus Fimenecus. The sequence goes on along the minus strand of JAFTUP010000037.1, from coordinate 12,821 downwards.
ATTCCGCAGAATATGGACGGAAGTTATGGCTTCAGAAGTGATGCTTGCAGAGAATTTGCTGGAATATTAAGGGAAAAAACAGGTCTTCAGGTTGATTTTCAGAATGAAAGACTTACGACTGTTTCAGCACACAATATTCTCAATACTGTCAATGTCCGTGGTAAAAAAAGAAAAGAGGTTGTGGATGCAGTTTCAGCAGTTCTTATTCTTGAGGACTATATGAACACAATTAAGAATAAGTGATTGACACAAAATAACAAATTTTAAGCTTGGTACCGTGTAAAATGGTATCAAGCTTTTTTGTGTGGTGATTTATTTGATTGTGTATGTCGATGTACTGATTGTACTTAATACTCTTGTAAACTACTTTATATTGCTTGGTGTGAGAAAAATTACAAGAGCATATACAAATCGTTGGAGAATAGCTCTTGGAGCGTTACTTTCAGGCTTTTCAGCATTATTGATTTTCATTGAAAATCTTGGAATTATAATGACATTGTTGAAAATTCTCACAGCAATATTGACTGTCATAATAACCTTTGGCTGCAAACCGATGAAAGCATTGCTTAAAAACACCTTTTTTCTTTTTGCAATCACCTTTATTTTCGGCGGATTTTTGCTTGCTGTTTATATGTTTTTTGATAAAGATGTTTTAATTTATTCAAACGGAATAGTTTATTTTGATATAAGTATGACATATCTTGTTGTTTGCTCGGTAATTTCATATTTTATAATTACTCTTGTTACAAAAATTACTGATAAAAAAGCACCGAAAAGCAAGGAATATGTTGTTACAATTGAAAATAAGGGGATTAGTGTGACTTGTACTGCTCTTATGGATACAGGAAATAATCTTTCAGAACCGTTTTCAGGCTATCCTGTTGTAATTGTTGATAAAAGCATATTCAACAAACTGTTTTGTGAAGAGAAAATCAGACTTATTCCGATTTCCACAGTTGGTGAAGAAATGTTGATCCGAAGCTTCAGGCCTGAAAAAATCACAATAGAAAATTTTACAACAGATAAGGTTTACATTGGAGAAAGTGCTGTTGATTTGGAGCAATATAAAATAATATTACATATAAATCTTGAAGGAGAGTTACATAATGAACAAACTGATTTTAATAATAAAAAAGCTGTACATAAAACTGTTTAAAAACGGTGTTTATTACATAAACGGTAATATGAATTTGCCGGAACCCTTGACTCTTGAAGAAGAGCAACATTTAAGCGAAAGGTTGGTTTCAGGTGACGATAATGCAAGAGAAAAGCTTATAGTTCATAATCTTCGTCTTGTTGTTTATATTGCGAAGAAGTTTGAAAATTCAGGTGTAGGTCTTGATGATTTGATTTCAATCGGCACAATAGGTTTAATTAAGGCTGTCAATACATTTTCACCTGAAAAGAATATTAAATTGGCTACTTATGCATCCAGATGTATTGAAAATGAAATACTGATGTATCTTCGTAAAATATAATCACAAAAGCTGGTTATTTCTCTTGATGAGCCTCTTTATACTGATTGGGACGGAAATGAACTTATGCTTGCAGATGTACTTGGCAGTGACGGTGATGAAATCAGTCGCGAAATCGAGGAGAATGATGAGAAGAGAATGCTTATTGATATAATTGAAAGATTGCCAGAACGAGAGAGAACAATTATAGAAATGCGATTTGGAATAGGTGATAAGGATGAACTGACACAAAAGGAAGTTGCTGATAAAATGGGTATTTCTCAAAGCTATATTTCACGACTTGAAAAGAGAATTATAAAAAAACTCGGAAATAAGCTGAAAGCACAAATAAAGTGACAAAAATTTGTATAAAATTTTTTTGAAAAAGTATATAAAAAAATATATGTTTGTGTTATAATGTTATGGATAATGAAGAGGTGCGTGAATTTGTGCCTCGAAAAGGAAAAGAAGGGTGTAATTATGACTTACGATGTAGCAATTGTAGGCGCCGGTGTAGTAGGCGGTCTTATTGCACGTGAGCTTAGCCGATTCCAAATTAAAGTGGCTTTGCTTGAAAAGTGTAACGATGTCGCTATGGGTACTACAAAGGCAAACAGTGCTATTGTGCATGGCGGTTTTGATGCACAGAACGGTACACTTAAGGCAAAACTTAATGTTCAAGGTACATTGATGATGCCTGAGGTGTGTGAAAAGCTTTCAGTTCCGTTCAAAAAGAATGGCTCGGTTGTTGTTGCTTTTTCTGAAAAGGAAATGGAACATATAAACGAACTCTATGAACGTGGTATTAAAAACGGTGTTCCCGAGCTTTCAGTAATTGACCGTGATGAGCTTCGCAGAATTGAACCGAACATCAGTGATGAGGCAGTTGGTGCATTACTTTCAGAGAGTGCAGGTATTGTTTGTCCTTATGAGCTTACAATCGCAGCTGTTGAAAATGCAGTAACTAATGGTGTTGAAATCATCAGAAATTGTGAAGTTAAAGCAATTAAAGAAAATGCAGATTGTTATGTTCTTGATACAACTGCAGGGGAAATAAATGCTAAATTTATCATCAATGCAGCAGGCAATTTCTCTGATGAATTGGCAAAAATGGTTGGTGACGATTCAATTGAACTTATTCCAAGAAAAGGTGAATACTATGTTCTTGATAAGTCAGTTGGTAATCTTGCAATTCATACAATTTTCCAGTGTCCTAACGAAATGGGCAAAGGTATTCTTGTAACACCTACTGTTGACGGTAACCTTCTTATCGGTCCGACTGCTCTTAATATTGAGGATAAGGAAGATATTACAACAACTCCTGCAGGACTTAAGGAAATTGTTGAAAAGGCACTCAAATCAGTTCCTATCGTTTCAACAAGAAACGCAATCACATCTTTTGCGGGTGTTCGTGCTCATCCTGTTAATGATGATTTTATCATTGGTTGGTGTGATAAGAGTGCAAACTTCCTGAATGTTGCAGGTGTTGAGTCACCGGGTCTTTCATCTGCTCCTGCTATTGCTCTTTATGTTCGTGAAATTCTTAGTGAAAAACTCGAGCTTACAGAAAAAGCAGAATATACAGATACAAGAGAAGAGCCTGTTCGTTTCCGTCATTTGAACGATGATGAAAGAGCAGAGCTTATAAAGAAAAATCCTGCTTACGGCAGAATTGTTTGTCGTTGTGAAACAATCACAGAAGGCGAAATTATTGATGCTATTAAAGCTCCGGCAGGGGCTCGAGATGTTGACGGTGTTAAGCGTAGAACAAGAGCAGGTATGGGACGCTGTCAGGGTGGTTTCTGTGGTAGCAAGGTTGTTGAAATTCTTGCTCGTGAATTAGGCGTTCCAATGAGCGACATCACTAAATTCGGTGGCGACTCAAAAATTATTTATGAGAGAACAAAGTGAGGTGAATCGGTATGTTGAATTATGAACTTGTAGTTGTAGGTGGCGGTCCTGCTGGTATGGCAGCTGCCCTTAAAGCAAGAGAAAACGGAGTACAGAGCATTATTGTTTTAGAACGTGCAGAAACTCTTGGTGGTATTCTTGAACAGTGTATTCATACCGGTTTCGGACTTCATTATTTTGGTGAAGAACTTTCAGGTCCTGAATATGCAGGAAGATTTATGAAGCTTCTTGAGGATACTGATATTGTTGTTAAAACAGATACAATGGTACTTGATGTTGCTGACGGTAATGTTGTAACAGCAGTTAATAAAAAAGACGGTCTTCTTAAAATTCAGGCAAAAGCAGTTGTTCTTGCAATGGGCTGCCGTGAAAGACCTCGTGGTGCATTAAGTATTGCAGGTAGTCGTTGTTCAGGTATTATGACGGCAGGTACTGCACAGAAATATGTTAATATTGACGGATATATGCCGGGGCACGAAGTTGTTATCTTGGGTTCAGGCGACATTGGTCTTATTATGGCTCGTCGTATGACTCTTGAGGGTGCAAAGGTTAAGATGGTTTGCGAGCTTATGCCATATTCAGGTGGTCTTACCCGTAATATTGTTCAATGTCTTGACGACTTTGGTATTCCGCTTAAACTTAGCTGTACAGTTGTTGCAACTCATGGTAAAGACAGACTTGAGGGCGTTACAATCGCAAAGGTTGATGAAAGACTTCAGCCAATTCCGGGCACAGAAGAATATGTTTCTTGCGATACATTGATGTTGTCTGTTGGTCTTATTCCTGAAAACGAGCTTTCAAAGAATTCAGGACTTCAGCTTGATATGATTACAAACGGACCGAAGGTTGACGAATATCGTGAAACAGAACACGCAGGTGTGTTCGCTTGCGGTAATGTTCTTCAGGTACACGACCTTGTTGACTATGTAACAGAGGAAAGTCAGATTGCAGGTCTTGGTGCTGCAAAGTTCATCAAGGGCGAAAAGGTTACAGGCGACTGCGTTTATACAAAGGGTATCAATGGTGTCCGTTACATAGTTCCACAGAGAATAAATCATGATACTGATACAGATGTTAAGCTTTATTTCCGTGTTGGTGCAGTATTTAACAACGCTAAAATCATTGTTGAGTGTGACGGCAAGGAAATCCTTTCAAAGAAAAAGGTTAAGCTTTGCCCTGGTGAAATGGAATATGTTACTCTCAAACAGGCAGTTATCAAGGAACTTCCTGTTAACGCAGAGATTACAGTAAGAGTGGAGGCATAAGAAAATGGAAAAAAGAGAACTTGTATGTGTTGCTTGTCCTTTAGGATGCCCCATAACAGTAACTTTTGATGCAGACGGTAATGTAGAAACAGTTACAGGTAATACTTGTAAGCGTGGCGATGCTTATGCTCGTACAGAGGTTATAAACCCAACAAGAATGCTCACTACAACTGTTAAGGTTGAAGGTGGCAAGTCTTATGTTGTGCCTGTAAAATCAGCAAACCCAATTCCAAAGGGTATGATGATGGACTGTATGAAGGTTATCAATGAGGCTTCAATTAAAGCTCCCGTAAATATCGGTGATGTTGTTATTGAAAACATTCTCGGTACAGGCGTGGATATTATTGCGACAAATTATGCAGAATAAGAAGAGCTTTGAGTTGGCGGCGGAAGTAATTCCGTCACCGCGTCAATTAGAGTGGCAAAAATTAGAAATGTACGCTTTCTGTCATTTCGGTACAAATACTTTTACAGGTAAAGAGTGGGGCGACGGAACTGCTCCTGCATCTATTTTTAATCCTGAAAAGCTTGATGCTCGTCAATGGGCAAAAGAGATTAAAAATGCAGGAATGAGAGCTATTATTCTCACTTGTAAGCATCACGATGGATTTTGTTTATGGCAAAGTGATTATACTGATTACTGTATGAAAAACAGTCCATATAAAAATGGTAAAGGTGATGTAGTAAAAGAAGTAAGCGATGCTTGCCGTGAATTCGGACTTAAATTCGGTGTCTATCTTTCTCCCTGGGACAGACACGAAGCCACTTATGGTACAGGCGAAGAATATAATAATTATTTCATAAATCAACTTACAGAGCTTGCAACGAGATATGGTGATATCTTCTGTTTCTGGTTTGACGGTGCTTGTGGTGAAGGCAAAAATGGTAAAAAACAGGTTTATGATTGGACTCGATATTTTGCCCTTATCCGTGAATTACAGCCAAATGCAGTTATAAGCATCTGTGGACCCGATGTTCGCTGGTGCGGTAATGAGGCTGGAAAATCAAGAGAATCCGAGTGGAGTGTAGTCCCAGCATTTGTAGGTAATCAGGACTATACTGCTGAGCATTCACAGCAAGAAGATAATCCGGAGTTTTCAAAAAAAGTTGATGCTAAAACTCAGGACTTAGGTAGTCGTGAATTCATTGACGGAATCAAAAATTTCATTTGGTATCCTGCTGAAGTCGATGTTTCAATCCGACCGGGTTGGTTTTATCATAAGAGTGAAGATTTTCAGGTTAAATCATTAAAGAAGCTTATGCAGATTTATTGGGGTAGTGTTGGTGGTAATTCTTCATTGTTACTTAATATTCCGCCTGATAAAAACGGACTTTTATCAAAATATGATGTCCGTGCATTACGAAAATTCGGTGATGAATTAAGACGGGAATTTCCTGAAAATCTTGCTGTAAACTGTAAAGTGATTTCATCATCTCAACTTGATGATGAACACGGTGCGATAAATGTTCTTAATGAAGATGGTTATTGGCAGTGCGGAGCAGGGGATGAACAGCCTGAAATCATTATTGATTTTGATGACGCAATAATTGCTGATAAAATTGTCTTAAAAGAAAATATTGCAACAGGACAACAGATAGAAAGCTTTGATATTTACGTGGATAACGGAAGTAACTTTTTTAGAATTTGTTCTTCTACCGTAATTGGTGCTAAACGAATCTGTCGATTTGAAAAACAAAAAATTAACAGACTCGTAATTGTAATTACATCATATCGTGTGAAAGCAACTCTCAATTCAGTTGAACTTTATTGCAAAAAATAATATTGTAGGGCGGGGGCTTGCTCCCGCCGTTGTTGTTTAATATGTAATTAATAGGTTATTCTGATTTATAACAAACAATAAAACAAACCCCAACTCTTATTGAGTTGGGGTTAACTTTATTTATTGTGATTGAATTTTATTCTGCTGCTTCTGTAGCTTCACCGTCAGCATTAAGTGCATTAACTCTTTCACGACGCTTAATTTCAAGTTCTTTGAGCATCTGCTCTTTAACCTTACCGTCAACGTTGAAGAACATAAGAGTTACACCGTAGAGGAAACGAGCGATAGCAGGCATCAAACAGAATATTGCCCAGAAACCGATAAGTGTATTTTCATTTGATTCAGGTACGATGTTACCGAATTCATCTTTACGTGCAACATAACCAACAGCTGAAATAACAACACCTGAAAGAAGCTGTGTGATTGAGTTAGCAGCTTTACCGAAGTAATTCTGAACTGTCTGAACAAGAGCTTCATTTCTCATGCCTGTTTTCCATTCACTGTAGTCGTAAACATCACCCTGAAGAACAGCACCGGCAACGTTCATAAGCTGATTTGGAAGACCGCAGATTGTAAGACAAATTGTAAGAACTGCGAGGTTTACAATTGTATTTCCGCCATCCCAGTCAACGAGGAAGCCTCTGTCACCTGAAGAGCGGTTCATACCTGCAAGACCGATAAGGAATGTTGCACCGTAAGCAAGTCCTGCAAAAATACCTGATGCAACTGCAACCTTTTTAGCACCGAATTTACGGATAAGCTTAGGAGCAAGAGGTACCATAATGTAGTTAGGAATACCTGTGAAAAGACCTGCAATTGAGCCGTGAGCAACGTTCTTTGAGTTATGCATCCAGTAGAAGCTTTCACTTGAAGCACCAACAGATTTAAAGCCGTTGAAAAAGCCTGAAAGAACAAGGATAAACATTGGTCTGTTCTTGAAAACATTCTTGAATGACTCGATAACACCAACTTCCTGCATCTGTTCACGAGATGCAAGCGGTACTCTTTCTCTCATACCTGAGAATCCGAAGAATGCAGTAAATGCGGCAATAACTGCGATAATAACAGCAAAGCCTGTGTAAATATCCTGCATACCGATTGCGTTGTCAGTAGCCTTAGGAAGGAAACCAACGAACATTGAAGCAATTGACGGAAGGAATACACCGAAAAGCTCTGTGAACTTTGATGTAGCAATAAGATTATCACGCTCATTATTGTTTGGCGTAATGTTGTAAAGCATAATTGTCCAAGCGCCAAAGTATGACATACCAAGGTTGTAAACAAAGATTGCAATAACAGTCCAAACAACTTTCTGCCATTCGTGAACAAGGAACGATGGAGTTGTAAAGAGCATAATCATTGCAATTGCCCAGAACGGAGTAGGGATAATAAGCCAAGGACGAAGACGACCCCAACGAGTTCTTGTACGGTCAATAATAAGACCTGAAATAGAGTCATCAACTGCGTCGTAAATTGATTCGATAAACATAATAACGCCGTATGTACTACCGGACATTCCCAGGAAGCTGATAGCAAAGAACTGACGGAATGCGTTAACATACTGGCTTAAGTTTTTCTGACCGAATGATGTAAGAAGGTAAGCAGCAATTTCTTTAGGACGAAGGTATCTTCTGTTAGATGCAGAGGCACTTTCAACTTCCTGTTGGATTGCTTCACCGTTTACTTCATCAGCAACAGTTGTGGTTACATTGTTATTTTCCACTTTTCAATCACGCCTTTATAATTTAGTACATATATTTCCAATATATAAATATTAATATAACATAATTTGTTTCAATAATCAACTGAAAAATTTAAAAATGATGTAATTATTTGAATTTTAATGAATATGCAACAGCTAATTTGTCACATCTTTCGTTTTCAGGATGTCCTGCGTGCCCTTTAACCCACTCAAATTCGTATTCGTGCTGTGCTAAAAGGAGTAAAAGTCTATCCCATAAATCAGGGTTAAGTGCAGGTTTTTTGTCAGCCTTTTTCCAATTATTTGCTTTCCAGCCTTCAGCCCAGCCCTTTGTAATACCGTTTACAACATAGGAGGAATCGGAATAAATTTTAACCTTACATTTTCTGTTAAGCGCTTCAAGTCCGTTGATAACTGCCAAAAGCTCCATTCTGTTGTTGGTGGTTTCGGCTTCACCGCCTGAAAGCTCCTTTTCAACACCGTTACATCTTAAAATAGTGCCCCAACCGCCGGGACCGGGATTCCCTGAGCAGGCACCGTCAGTAAACATTTCTACATAACTTAATTTTTCCATATTTTGACCTCAATGAATAATTATCAGAATTTTATATCAAACTAATTTTATCACGAAATTTCAACTTTAACAATATATATTTTACAAAGGCTGTTTTTCTTGACATTATAATGAAAAAATAGTATTATATTAAGACAACTATATTGAGATAATATGGGTATTTTTACACTTTTTATTCTTGTTGAACTTTTCTGACTCGTGTCCACAGTCAGATACATATAATTAACTGAATTAAATAACAAAGGAGGAAATATGGCTAAACAAAAAAGCGAAAAATCGCTTCAGCAAAATGAAGTTAAACGAAAAAATACAAATAAGCCTAAGTCTAATAAGCCAAACAGAAGTAAAAAAGGCGTTTTAAATAAAAAGCAGACTCAGAAAAACAATCAGAAGATACAAAAGGATAACAAACCTCAGAAAAACAAATTACCGAAAAAGCCTGATGCTAATATAAGAATAGCGTTTTTAGGCGGACTTAATGAGGTCGGTAAGAACATGACTCTTTATGAATGCGAGAATGATATGATTCTTGTGGATTGCGGTCTTGCGTTCCCTGAGCCGGATATGTTAGGTGTTGACCTCGTTATTCCTGATTTTACTTATGTCGAACAGAATGTTGATAAAATAAAAGGTATATTTATTACTCACGGTCATGAGGACCATATCGGCGGTCTTGCATATCTTCTTCAAAGAGTAAACATACCTGTATATGGTACAAAGCTTACAATCGGTCTTATTGAGGGTAAACTCAAGGAACATAAAATCCTTGATAAAGCAGACCTTAATATAATTCAGCCAAAAGATAAGGTTGCATTAGGTTGTTTTGAGGTTGAAGCTATTCACGTTAATCACTCAATTCCTGATGCATTGGCGCTTGCAATCAATTCTCCTGCCGGCCTTATTTTGCAGACAGGTGACTTTAAAATTGATACAACGCCCATTGACGGTGATGTTATTGACCTGGCACGTATTGCAAAGCTTGGCGAAAAGGGTGTGCTTTGTCTTTTATCAGATTCAACCAATGCCCAGAGACCCGGATACACTTCAAGTGAACGTACTGTTGGCGATTCATTTGCAAGACTTTTTCATAAGGCAGATGGTAAACGACTTATAGTTGCAACGTTTGCATCAAATATCCACAGAGTTCAGCAGATTATTGATGTGGCAAAATCCGTTGGCAGAAAGGTTGCCCTTTCAGGACGAAGCCTTGAAAACGTTGTTGAAACAGCTTCAAGACTCGGTTATCTCAATATTCCTGATGGCATACTCATAAATATTGATTCTGTTTCAAGGTATCCTCACGATAAGCTTGTTATTATTACAACAGGCAGTCAGGGTGAGCCTATGTCAGCTCTTTACAGAATGGCATTTTCAGAACATCGTCGTGTTGAAATCGGAACAGGTGACTATGTTATTATTTCAGCAACTCCTATTCCCGGCAATGAGAAAACTGTTGGTAAGGTTGTTGACGAGCTTTTAAAGCGTGGTGCAGAGGTTGTTTACGAAAAAATGTATGAAGTTCACGTTTCAGGCCACGCTTGTCAGGAAGAGCTTCGTCTTATTATGAGTCTTGCAAAGCCAAAGTTCTTCATTCCTGTTCACGGTGAGCAGAAGCATTTGAGAAGTCACGCTGCTGTCGCTGAAAGCATGGGTATTGCACCGGGCAATATTTATATTGCTGATAATGGTAAACAGGTTGAGCTTTCAAAGCGAAAAATGTCAGTTGCACCTGATGTTCCTGCAGGCAAGGTTTTCGTTGACGGATACGGTGTAGGTGATGTCGGCAGTGCTGTTATTCGTGAGAGAAAGCGACTTGCTGAAGATGGCCTTATGATTATAAGTGCAGTTATCGAAAGAGAAACAGGTATGCTGATTTCAGGTCCTGATATTGTTTCCCGTGGTTTTGTTTATGTCCGTGATTCTGAACAGCTTATTGCTGAGGCAAAGCTTGTGACACAGATTTGCATTGATGAATGCTGTCACGAAGGCAGAATTGAATGGAACACAATAAGAAACAGAGTAAGAGATGATGTTTCACGTCTTCTTTATGACAGAACAAAGCGTAGTCCGATGGTAATTCCTATTATCACTTCAGTTTAATCATTGGTTACTCAAAAGGTGAATGTTATGGAAAAAACAAGTAACAGTAAACAAAACAAAACTAAAAAAATATTAAGCTATTATCCTGTAACAATTCCTGCAATTGTTATTTGTGTTGTGTTGTGTATAGCTATGCTTTTTTATAACATATATGTTGCTGTTGCAGGTTTTGCTTTGCTTATTGCGTTTTTTATATTTGCTGTTATAAAAAACAATTCTTTTTTCAATAAACTTGAAAACAGTGTTTTAGCATTGGATAGAAAGCTTTCAGCAGATAATCAGTATGGTGAGCTTAAACATTTTCCGTTACCTGTTGTTTTATTTGACAGTACAGATTGCATTGTATGGTATAACACAAAATTCAGTGATGTGCTTTTTTCGGATTTTACTTATGACGGCGTTGATGTAAAGCAATTTACATCAGGACAGGGTGCTGACATTGTTCGCGAAAGAAAAACAATCGAATGTGAGTGTAACGGAAAAAAATTTACAGCGTTTTCGGGTAAAGTACAGTATAAGAATGAAACTGTTTATTGCCTTTATTTTATTGAGGATACCGAACTTAAGAATTATAAGGACTCATATCTTTCATCAAGACCTGTTCTTATGTTTATTAACCTTGACAGTGTTGAAGATGTATGTGCAGATTTCAAAGAAAGTCAGCAGTCAGAGGTTCTTGGTGATGTAGAGGCAATCGTTGAAAACTGGTTCTCAAAATATAATTGCATTTTCCGTAAAATGCCTAACAGCAGATTTTTAGTCTTTGCTGAATCGTCAATGCTTGAACAAATGAAAAAGGATAAATTTTCAGTTTTATCACAGGTTCGTTCCTATACATATAAGGACAGAACTTTAGGCATTACGCTGTCTGTTGGCATTGGTTTGGGTGAAAATCTTTCACAATGCGAGACAATTGCTCGTAAATCTCTTGATATGGCAATGGGACGAGGTGGTGACCAGGTTGTTGTTAAGACAGCAGATGGTGACTTTGAATTCTTTGGCGGTGTATCGAAAGGTATCGAAAAACGAAATAAAGTACGTTCACGAATGATTGCTTCTGCTATTAAAGAAACAATCAAAGCAAGTGATAATGTTCTTATTATGGGACATCGTTTTGCTGATTTGGATTCTCTTGGTTCATCAGTTGGTATGGCAATGATTTGCGAAGCACTTAATAAGGATGCAAAAATTGTTATGTCTTCAAAAACAACTCTTGCAATGCCTTTGGCAAAATATATGATAGCGAACAATATGGATGATTTACTCATTGAACCTGAGGATGTTGATGAGTACCTTTCACCAAGAACCTTGTTGATTATTGTTGATACTCACCGAAAGAGCTTTCTTGAATATCCCGAACTTTTCGATTTGGTTGAAAAGGTTGTTGTTATTGATCATCACAGAAAGACAGTTGACCATATTAACAAAGCAGTGATTTTCTACCACGAGCCTAATGCTTCATCTGCTTCAGAAATGGTGACTGAGCTTATACAATATATAAATATTGACGTAAGTGTTCCGACTGTTTGTGCTGAAGCACTTATGTCAGGAATTACTCTCGACACCAAAAATTTTGTTATGAAAACAGGTGTCCGTACATTTGAGGCGGCTGCATATCTTCGTTCATTGGGCGCTGATACTGTTGCTGTCAAGCAGTTGTTCTCTAACAGTATGAAAACACAGAAAGCGAAGAGCGAGGTTGTAAAAAATGCTGCAATGTACAATGATTCTGCTATTGGTGTTGTTGATTTTGAGTCTGATGATGTGCGAATTGTTGCAAGTCAGGCTGCTGATGAGCTTCTTAATATTGACGGTGTTCACGGCTCATTTGTTGTTTATAAAACAGGTAATATAATTAATATTTCAGCACGTTCTTACGGTGAAATAAATGTTCAGCTTGTTATGGAGGAGCTTGGTGGCGGAGGTCATCTTACAATGGCTGCAGCCCAGCTTGAAAACGAGACATTTGACAATACTCTCGCACTTCTTAAACAAGCAATTGATAAAGTCAGATAAATGGAGGTATAAATATGG
>JAFTUP010000036.1 GCA_017466205.1 Clostridia bacterium | reverse complement strand
GTGGATTCCGCAGGAAATATCATATTCATTAAAAGAAATGTCTAGAAAAGACAAAAATGGTAATCCTGTTACAAGCAGAACTAATGCTTTGTTAGCTGTTATTTTACCAGATTTCAATGGTTCATATGACTATTTTACATATAAAAAGACCTGCTGTACAAGTGGTTGTACTGTTTATGAAAGCAATTCCACCTATATTTTTGATATTATGAAAGGAAATTTATTTAACCAAAAAACACCGAACTGCAATTCGTGCGATACGGGTGCAACTGTTTATTATGGAGATCCTAGTTATATGTACTGTGTTAAATGGGCAGATTTTGTTAATGATATGGAAACATATATTGACAAAGCATATTCATTACAAGATAATCAAGACAATTACAATATTCAAAAGGAAATTTAATCTTTTGTTTTTAAACAATCAATTATATTAAAAATTTATGCCCCGTTGAGATTGCAGATTTCTGCTTTCCCAACGGGGCTTTTTATTTTTGTTGTTAAATTTTATACTCTTACCAGTTTGCCGTATCCGCCTTGGTCAACAATTACTGAACTGAAAAGTTCGGGTGAATCTTTGAGGGATAAAAAGAAACTATACTTTTCAAAAAGCGGTGTAACATCATAAATCTTTGTTACGCCCTCGGCAAACTGTATGCTGAGCTTGTAATCAGGCAGAGCGTTTACATTTTTAACATTATGAAACATACAATACGTTATTAAGATAAATTCTATTTGTCAATCGGTGCATTTTGCCCGTAATACCAAGGGCAAAAACATATCAAAAATAGCCATTTTAAAAAAATGAAAATTTTTAAAAGAAACAAAAACTGCCCTTACGAGGAGGGCAGATATATTTTGATACAATGTTTTTATCTTAAAAACTAAACAAAACTCATAGTTGATGCCATTTTCAATATCTCAAAGGAACTTCCGAGTTATATATTTGGGCATCAAGACCTTTGGACTCCAATAATTCTGTTAAACTTCGCTTAACGAAATCTGTCCTATGCGTTGGCGAAATTCCAACCTCAACAACATCTCGTAAATTGATCGACTGTGTAATATACGGAATAAATGCACCATTCATTTCTCTAAATAACCTTTGTTGTGTTGAGTTTGAACCAAGTCTAACAACTGCAATTCGGTACTCGTTTTCATGTTCAAACAGCGGGTTTTTCATAAAAATAGAATAACGCACTATGTTATCTTCTAATTTGCTATATAAGTACTCACGCTGATATGTATGCTTGAGCTTTAAATACAGTTTCCAATAGTCTTCATATAACTCACGCAACAATTCTTTTTGTTTATCTTGATTATAGATTACTTTTCCGCAAAGCAACGTTTCGTCTGAATCCTGTCTAAATAGATACTGTACGGCATTTTCTTTCAAACCAATAGAATAACCAATGTTGTTTGCGTTTTTTGTATAGTAACTCCATAAATTTAGATTATCTCTATCAAGTGACATTGATAAGATATATCTCGTTTCTTTAATTCGATTAGCTGTCTGCCGAGGGTGTGAAAATGAACTTGTATGATAATAGGAAAACATACCTGTATTAAAACGAAATCGCCCTTCTTTGCTGTGGTTATCAAGATAAGGAATAGCATCATGATATATCCCTTCAAAATAATCACTTTCAGAAGAATCGTTCAAAAAATCGCTATCTGAAAGCCAAAGCATCGAACTATTAAAAATTCCTAACAAACCCGAAGGAGATGTGTAGTGATATAGTATAGTGTTGGAATCACACTTCTCAATTTTTGAGCAATGCTTTTCATATATTTCATTAATTGGTATTTGCCAATCAAGCATAATTAAAACTCCTCAAGCATCTTTCACATTCATTTGAATTAATTGTAAAAAGTCTTTTTCTTCAGCTAATCTAATCAAGTTTTTCACCTTTAATTTTGTTATAGTGATTTGCTGTAATACTCAACACCCGAATAACTACCATCAGGATTTTTTCTTCTATTCCGTATGTATCCATCTTTTGTGAAACCTGCATTAAGCATAACTTTTGCAAATGCAACATTTAATTCATTGCACGAACATTCAACCAAATGGTAATTTCTTTGTGTTAACAAATAGTCGGAAATAGCCTTTAATGCCTCTGTTGCATATCCGTTGCCCTGATAATCAAATAAGATTACATATCCGACATTGCAATAATTATTCTTCTTATCTATACCGTTAACTGAGATATTACCAATAGGTTCATCTGTGTTTTTTAATGCAATTACCCAACGCTCATAGTTGCTTGTATCGGAATCCGCTATCCATTTTTTTATAACATCAAATTCTTCATCTTTGCTTAATTTAGGCGGAGAAATATATTTATGCAATCTTTCATCCTGCAAAAATTCATATTGCATATCTATATCTGATTCTTTGTATCTACGAATTGTTAATCTATCCGTTTGAATAGTTGGGCAAAGCATAAACAACCCCTCCTTAATTCTTGTTCCTTAAAATAATTATATCATATACTCGACAAACAAATCAACCTAAACACATTGACTATCCGTTCAGTTCTGTATCAAACACCGTATTCAATCTGTACCTACTCACATTGTAACTGTTTTCACGTTCAATGGCACCGGATTTGACAAGCTCCGTCAGGCGTTTCTTTGAAAATGATGTTGAGCCGAAATACGCATCAAAATTTGCAACGGGAAGCACAACCCACCCTGTATCCTCTTGGCGGTTGGCATAGTAATATTTAATGAGTGTTTCAAGTGTATAAGCCGTGCTCGGTGCATTTGTAAAATCGGCTATCTTTGCTTTCGTTTCTTCGGACAGTTCAAAATCATTGTTTTTAAGCTCGCCGAGCTCCAATGCAGATGAAAGTATATCATCAAATCGTAAAATCCAAGCACCTTTGGTCTTCAGGTAATAGGTGCTGAAATGCATACGGGTAACCTTATCACGCCAAGCAGTATCGAAATTCTTTTCCATAAGAGCATATTTTTCAACCTCTTTTGCCGGGAACTTATCGGGATTTGATATAACAAATTTCATTGCATTGTGAAAATGTCTGTAAAACCAACCTTCACCGTTTTCTGATACAAGCTCAGGAAATTCGTTGTGGTACTCCCTAAAATCTGTCCTGAAACGCCAATCTTCTTTTTCTTTTGTAATATCCTTGTCGGGAATACTGCACCAAGCAGAGATTGCCCGTCTTGCATATTCAATATCAACACTACCGCTTTTGAACATATATCCTCTTGCGATTATGGTCAACACTCTCGGAAATCCCTCAAAGCCTTGTATGCCCTCACAGGTAAATCTGCCGAGAAAGCTGTTGTCATTTTTGTTTTCTCTCTTGTATTCAGGCTTTTTAGTGTAAGCCTCAAACTCAGCTATTTCATTTAACATATGACTTACTCCTGTCAATAATGTGTTTTTCTGTTTCGGTCAGTAAAATATCAAAGATATATTTTCTGTAGCCTGCCGCAACAACATAGGGTACGGCATCATTCAGCCTGATGATTTTTGACAGAAGCTTTCTGCATTCTTCTGTTACAGCTTCCTTGTAATCGTAAGTTTTTGATTTGTTTCTGTATGCGAGTATCATAGCTGTTCTTTCAGCACTGTCATTCTCAAAATGAAGTGAAGTAAGATTATTTAGCTTGTTTTCTGCATATCTGTCACAGATAATATCAGAAAATACTCTGTCTCCGTTGTGCCTGAAATCACAGAATAACTCAATGTAGCTTTCAAAGCGTTCTCCAATAAGATATGACCTTAAAAACTGCTCTCTTGCTTCGGGGAGCATAAACTGCCATTTGCCTTCCTGTATCTGAGTATAGATTTCTTCAATCTCTTCAGGAGTGAAATCGGTAAAGAGTGCATACAACTCATCTGTGTCATAATCATTTTCCTGACCACGCATAAAGAGAATACGCTCAAT
>JAFTUP010000035.1 GCA_017466205.1 Clostridia bacterium | reverse complement strand
TCAACCGATTTTGCTTAATGACTCCAATAACGGAGAAGACTGGAAGGTACATAAGATAAAAAAATCTCAGGTTGAAAATCGCCAAAAAAGTTCTCAGCTCGGTTCTAAAGATATTTGGGAGTATACAAGTGAGCTGATAGAACGAAATGTCAAAAAAGGCAACCTTATTGATGAATAGTTATCGTGAAAGAGTCTTGAAATTGTTATCCAAGGCTCTTTTTATTTGTGCAAAACCGAAAAAGTTTACAGATAAGTTGACAGATGTAAAGTTATGTGTTAACATATGTAGTAATGTTTTATGCAGCTTACGAGGTGAATTTTTACGATGGAAAAACAAATAGAGAAGTTAAAATCAGAAAAGAACGCAGTAATACTTGCACATTACTATGCACCGGAAGAAGCGCAAAGAGTAGCCGATTATGTGGGCGATTCGTTTTATCTTGCAAAGGTTGCCAAGAAAACTTCTGGCGATATAATTGTTTTCTGCGGCGTTTCTTTTATGGGTGAAAGTGCAAAGATATTAAATCCGGATAAAAAGGTGCTGATGCCTGATTTAACTGCAGATTGTCCTATGGCACATATGGTTAAGCCCGGTATCATAGATGAAATGAGAAATAAGTTCAGTGACCTTGCAGTTGTATGCTATATCAATTCAACGGCAGAGCTTAAATGCCAGAGTGATGTGTGTGTAACATCTTCAAATGCTGTAAGGATAGTTAAATCACTACCAAACAAAAACATATTCTTTATTCCTGACCGTAATCTTGGCAGATTCGTAGCAGAGCATGTTCCGGAAAAGAATATTATTATAAATGACGGATATTGTCCGATACATGCTGCAATTACCAAAGAACAGCTTCAGGCGGTAAAGGAAGAACATCCCGATGCAAAGATTCTGACTCATCCGGAGTGTGAACCTGATGTTCTAAAATTATCCGACTACATAGGCAGTACAGCAGACATTATTGATTATGCAAAAAAGTCGAACAGGAGAGAGCTTATAATCTGCACCGAAGACGGTGTGAAATACAAACTAATAAACGATAACCCTGATAAGAAATTTTATTTTGTTTCGCCCACACCTTGCTGCAAGGATATGAAACTAAATACTCTTGAAAACATACTTTCAGTTCTTGAAAAAGAAGACAAAGTTGTAGAAATAGACGAAGTGACAAGGCTGGCTGCTCTTGTTCCGCTTAACAGAATGTTGGAGTGTGCAAAGTAATGAATACAGATATATTGATTGTGGGATGTGGTGTTGCAGGACTTTACTGCGCACTGAACTTCCCCGAAAACAGAAACATTTTAATCGTTACTAAAAATATTGCAAGGAAAAGTGATTCGTATCTCGCGCAGGGTGGTATTTGTGTGCTGAGAGATGAAGATGACTATAAAGCTTTTTTTGAGGATACGATGAAAGCAGGTCATTATGAGAATAATCCCGAATCAGTAGATATTATGATTCGCTCCTCTCAGGGTGTTATTGAAGATCTGGTATCTTTCGGAGTCCGTTTTGAAAAGAATGGCGAAGCCTTTAACTATACAAGAGAAGGGGCACATTCCGCTCCGAGAATTCTATTTCATGAGGATGAAACTGGTAAGGAAATAACTTCTCATCTTTTAGAAACTGCAAGGAAACGTAAAAATATAACCCTGATAGAAAATTTTACAATGGTTGATCTGATTTGTGATGATAATGAGTGCAGAGGTATTATTGGACACGATGAAAACGGCGATTTTAATGCAATAACTGCAAACTACACAGTGCTTGCAACAGGCGGTATCGGAGGTCTTTTCGAGCATTCCACAAACTACCGCCATTTAACAGGTGATGCTCTTGCCCTTGCAATTAAATACGGTGTTAAGCTTCAGCATATTGATTACATACAGATACATCCTACAACTCTTTTTACTAAAAAAGACGGTAGAGAATTCCTAATTTCCGAATCGGTAAGAGGAGAGGGTGCAATACTTCTTAATTCAAAAGGAGAAAGATTCGTAAACGAGCTTCTTCCACGTGATAAGGTATCTAAAGCAATTTTTGCCGAGATGGAAAAAGAAGGAACTGAGCATGTGTGGCTCTCACTTGCACCTATCCCCGAAGAAGAAATCAAGACGCACTTCCCGAATATATATCAGAGATGCCTTGATGAAGGATATGATGTTACAAAAGAGCCTATACCGGTAGTGCCTTCACAGCATTATTTTATGGGCGGTATTGATGTAAACGGATTCAGTAAAACAAGTATGGACAGACTCTATGCAGTTGGTGAGACAGCTTGTAACGGTGTTCACGGACGAAACAGACTTGCAAGTAATTCACTTTTAGAAAGCCTTGTTTTTGCTAAACGTGCTGCATCAGATATAAATCTTAACTATAATTCATTAAAAGACGATTCATTACCGGAAGTAAAGCCTGAAAAATATGAAAACTATAAAGAAGAATATAAAGAGTTAATTTTAAGGTCAATTGAGGAGGAGAAACAAAGCCATGAATAATATAACAATGAAGCTTAACGCAGACGATTTAATTTTATCAGCACTTAAAGAAGATATTACAAGCGAAGACATCACAACAAATTCTGTTATGCCTGAGTACAAATTGGGCGAGGTAGAGCTGATTTGTAAAGAAGACGGTGTAATTGCAGGTCTTGAGGTATTTAAGAGAGTTTTCACACTCCTTGATGAAAATACTGAAGTAACATTTAACTGCAAGGACGGCGACAGAGTTACAAAGGGGCAAAAGCTTGGCATTGTAAAAGGTGATATTCGTGTTCTCCTTTCAGGTGAGCGTACAGCACTTAACTATCTGCAGAGAATGAGTGGCATTGCAACATATACAAGAAAAATTGCAGACCTTCTCGAAGGCTCAAACACAAAGCTTTTGGACACAAGAAAAACAACACCAAATATGAGAGTATTTGAAAAGTATGCCGTAAAAGTCGGCGGTGGTCATAATCACAGATATAACTTAAGCGATGCTATTTTGCTTAAGGATAACCATATTGGAGCTGCCGGCGGTGTTAAAGAAGCTGTTAAAATGGCAAAGGAATATGCATCGTTTGTCTGCAAGGTTGAGGTTGAGGTTGAAAACCTTGATATGTTAAAAGAAGCATTAGAAGCAGGTGCAGATATTATAATGCTTGACAATATGAGCGTTGAAGATATGAAAGAAGCAGTAAGACTTACCCAAGGTAAAGCAGTCACAGAATGCAGCGGCAATGTAACAAAAGAAAATGTTGCAAGACTTGTTGATATTGGAGTAGATTACATTTCAAGCGGAGCATTAACACATTCATCTCCGATCCTTGACCTTTCGCTTAAAAATCTTCACGCAATCTGATAGAAGGGCGGGAACTTAATGAAGGCTGATCAAAGAAGAAAAGAAATAGCAAGCTATATGATGTCGGCACAAAATGCAGTACCCGGCGGAAAACTATCTGAAAAGTTTGGTGTATCAAGACAGATTATTGTTCAGGATATTTCTGCTCTTAAAGAAGCAGGTTACGAAATCCTTTCAACACACAGCGGATATGTTATGCAAACAACTCCTCACTGTGAAAGGGTATTTAAACTATTTCATACGAAAGATCAAACAGAGGATGAACTCAATACGATTATTGACTTTGGAGGAATTGTTGCTGATGTTTTTGTGTGGCATAAAGTCTATGGAAAAATGACGGCACCTCTTAACATTTCTTCAAGACTGCATATAGCACAGTTTTTAGAAGGGGTAAGAACAGGAAAATCGTCAGAGCTTATGAATATAACAGGCGGATATCATTATCACACCGTTAAAGCTGATTCTGAAGAGGTTCTTAATAGAATAGAAAGTGCACTCCAAGAGAAGGGATTTATTGCTCCTGAGATTTAAACTGCAAAATATAACAATGGACTTTTGATGCAATTTGTGTTATAATTAGTTCATAGAATTTTGTGAAGGAGGAATGATGTGTGATAAGAAAAATCATAAAAATAGACGAAGAAAAGTGTAATGGTTGCGGACTTTGTGCATCAGCGTGTCATGAAGGTGCAATTGAAATGATAGATGGAAAAGCAAAGCTCACCCGAGAAGATTATTGTGATGGATTAGGGGATTGCCTTCCTGCATGTCCGACAGGTGCTATTACTTTTGAAGAAAGGGAGGCCCCAGCATATGATGAAGAAGCGGTAAAAAAAGCAAAGCTTAATAAGCAGGCAGAAAAGCTACCTTGCGGTTGTCCCGGAATGAACTCCAAAGTGATTCGGAGAGAAGAAGCTGAAGAATGCGAAGTATCTCCTAAAATTACAAGTCAGCTTCAGCAATGGCCGGTTCAAATCAAGCTTGTTCCAATCAATGCTCCTTACTTTGATGGGGCAAATCTTTTGATAGCTGCCGACTGTACAGCATATGCTTATGGTAATTTTCATAACGAATTTATGCGCAATAAGGTAACTTTGGTTGGATGTCCCAAGCTTGATGAAGGTGATTATTCTGAAAAGCTGACAGCTATCATTAAAAATAACAATATTAAAAGTGTAACAATCGTAAGAATGGAAGTCCCTTGCTGCGGAGGAATAGAAAACGCTGCAAAAAGAGCCATTCAGGATAGCGGTAAGTTCTTACCGTGGCAGGTAGTTACAATTTCAACAGATGGCAGAATTTTAGACAGATAAAATAAAATTTATTAATATACGGAGGTAATGTAAAATGATGAACGAAAAAGTACGCGAGCTGTTAAATCAGCAAATCAACAAGGAGTTTTATTCAGCATATCTGTATCTTGACTTCTCAAACTATTTTCAGACAAGAGGTCTTGACGGATTTGCAAACTGGTATATGATTCAGGCTCAGGAAGAACGTGACCATGCAATGCTGTTTTATCAGTATCTGCAGAATGAAAATCAGGTTGTAACACTTGATGCAATCGCAAAGCCTGACAAAACATTTTCTTGCGATATGGATGTATTAAAGGCAGGACTTGAACATGAGGAATACGTTACATCGCTTATCAATGATATCTATGCAGCAGCATACGATGTAAAAGATTTCCGTACAATGCAGTTCCTTGACTGGTTCGTAAAAGAGCAGGGCGAAGAAGAAACAAATGCAAACGACCTTATCACAAAAATGGAATTATTTGGCTCTGATCCAAAGAGCTTGTACATGCTGAATCAGGAGTTAGGTGCAAGAATTTATTCTGCTCCTTCATTGGTTTTATAATCCATAGAACTTAATATCAAAATATCAAATATCCCTTATACCGTTATTGGTGTAAGGGATATTTTTATTGAATTAACAAAAACTGAAAAAGCTTAACCTACAATTAACATACCTATGGTAGCAGAGTTTACATTGGCTATGTTAAGCTCTAAATGTACTCAGGAAAGAGAAAACAAAAATAAATTTTTAGGAGAGTGATTTCAAATGAAGAAAATCATCAGTTTAATGGTAGTAGCAGTGTTATTGGTAGCAGCCCTTGCAGGATGCGGAACTACAAATACCGACACACCAAAGGACAATGGACAGGTAAGCGGAACAGTTTCAACAGACGGTTCAACATCAATGGAAAAGGTAATCGGATTCCTTTCAGAAGCTTACATGGAAGAAAACAGTGCAGTTAAGGTAACCTACAATCCTACAGGTTCTGGTTCAGGTATCAAGGCAGTACAGGCAGGAAGCTGTGACATCGGACTTGCAAGCCGTGACCTTAAACCTGAAGAAGCAACAGACCTTAACGGAACAGTAGTTGCAATTGACGGAATCGCAATGATCGTAAACAAAGAAAACCCTGTAAAAGACCTTACAATCGAACAGATTGCAGCACTTTACAAAGGTGAGATTACAAACTGGAGTGAAGTTGGCGGTTTAGATGCACCGGTAGTTTTAATCGGTAGAGAAGCTGCATCAGGTACAAGAGACGGTTTTGAATCAATCACAGATACAGAAGATGCTTGCAAATATAACCAGGAACTTACATCAACAGGTGATGTTGTTCAGACGGTATCATCTAACCCGAACGCAATCGGATATGCATCACTTGCATCTGTAAAAGATACAGTAAAGCTTATCTCAGTTGAAGGGGTAACACCTTCTACAGAAACAATCCAGAACGGAAGCTACAAGATTCAGAGAAATTTCGTAATGGTAACTAAGAAAAATGCAGAACTTTCACCTGCAGCAAAAAGCTTCTTCGAATTTGCAACATCAAGTGCAGCTGATGAATGGATTATTGAAGCAGGAGCAGTTCCTGTAAAAAGATAATAAGATGGTCTTTTTGGGGAATGTCAAAGGCTTGGCGTTCCCTATTAGACTGTAAATAGAACATAACTCATTCGTCAGAAAGGATGGTGTAAATGAGCAAAGTTAAAAAAGCATCCGTCGTATTAGAGAGAGCAATGAACTGTATTTTCACAGTCTGCGGATTTCTGACAATTGCATTTGTACTTCTGATAACAGGATTTCTTGTTGTAAGCGGTTTGCCGGCAATTAAAGAAATAGGAATTATAGATTTTCTGTTTGGCACAACATGGGCATCAACTGCACAAACACCGTCATACGGAATTCTTCCGTTTATCTTAAGCTCCATATACGGAACCTGCGGTGCAATCATAATCGGTGTACCAATCGGGATAATGTGTGCAATATTTCTTGCAAAAATGTCAAGCCCTAGAATTTCAGGTGTGGTAAGCAGTGCAGTGGATTTACTGTCAGGCATTCCGTCTGTAGTATACGGTCTTGTCGGTATGATAGTTATAGTGCCTCTGGTAAGAGAATCATTCAACCTTCCTGACGGCGCAAATCTTTTCTCAGCAATTATTGTACTTACGGTTATGATTCTTCCGTCAGTAATCTCAGTATCTGAAACTGCAATAAGAAGCGTACCAAGAGAATACGAAGAAGCATCACTTGCACTTGGCGCAACTAAGACAGAAACGGTATTCAAGGTAGTAGTTCCTGCTGCAAAAAGCGGAATTTTAACATCGGTAGTGCTTGGAATAGGCAGAGCTATAGGTGAGGCAATGGCAGTTATGATGGTGGCGGGCAATGTTGCAAATATGCCCGGACTTTTCACAAGTGTCAGATTCCTTACAACAGCAGTTGCAAGTGAAATGTCCTACTCATCAGGATTGCAGAGAGAAGCACTTTTCTCAATAGCGTTGGTACTCTTTGTTTTCATAATGCTTATCAATGTAGTATTGAATTTAATCGCTAAGAAGAAAGAGAGGTAAATAGGTAATGCATGAAAAAATATCTGCAGAGAGAAAAATTAAATGCGGAATCTTAAACGGACTTATGTACGCATCTGCCGGACTTATCTGCCTTATACTTCTTGGCTTAATCGGATATATACTCTACAGAGGTCTTGGAAACATTTCGTGGGAGCTTCTTTCAACAAAACCAAGCCTTATCAGAGGAACTACCGGAATTTTGCCGAACAT
>JAFTUP010000034.1 GCA_017466205.1 Clostridia bacterium | reverse complement strand
ATTTCAGCAAGGTATTCATAGCCTTTTGCAGTCGCAGAAATATCCGTGTTGATAATGACACGGCTTGTATCATAGTTCCCAAAATTGCGTATCATACAACCGCCACCGCCGACAACATAAAGCCGCATAAGTTCGGGATCATATTCGTGTTCCCGAAGTATGCGGAAGATGCCTTTTACATATTCAGTTGCAGTATCTCGTATAACCTTTGCGTATCTTTCACTTATATCCGCTTTGCCTGTTCTGATAAAGCGTTCTATAACCGCATCATCAACCTTTGTGCCGAACTGTCGCATAATGTTTTCACGGATTTGCAGAATACATTGATTTGTGCCGTATTTCTCGGTGAAACATTTCTTTTCATGTGGTCTGCACTCGTTTATATACATAACATTCATTGTGCCGTTGCCGATGTCTGCAAGCATATTCACACCCTTAAACTCCCGAAGTCTGTCTGCAACAGCAGAGAAGCCCTGTGGGAATATATCAACACCAACGATTTCGATATGATAGGATATGTTTTTGAAAACAAAATCAGCCGTTTCATTCTGCATAAGGTATGCCTTAAAGGTGTCTTTCTGCTCACTTACCCAAGTAAGAGGAAGTCCGGCGGCGATATGCACCTTTGCAGATGTGATATGCCGTATATTAAGCTCCTTTGCAATAGCAGCAAGGGTTAAAATGTAGTAGTCATTATCTGCCATTTTGTCCGATAAAAATTCCTTGTGTTCTTCGCCTACAAGGTAATATCTATTGTTATACACAAGCATATTTTCCTTAAAGGTAGGCTCTTTGTCATAAGCTGCCACACCCGACTTAAAACAGCAATTCCTTGTTTTACAGTTGCCGTAGCCGTGGTCGATTCCTATAATTATAGGTTGATTGTTTGTAAAGTTCATCATAATTTGTTACCTCCAAAATTAAATTTTTGCATAAGAAAAGGCGGTCTACTGTAATAGCAAACCGCCGTGTCTTTGAAATATTATGCTGACTTTTCATCAGCCTGTTTTTGTTCTTTTGCCTGTTGTTCTTCCAATGCCTTTTCTGCGGCAAGCTTCTCTGCCTTTTTCTTTTCCCTGTATCTACGGGTATAGAGTTTATTACGCAATCTCCGCTTTCGTAACTTTTCCATTTCCGCAAGTTCTTCAGGTGTAGGCTCTACCTTTGGTAGCTCAAACTGTCCTATAAAGTTAAAGTAAATATCAATCTGCTGAAATCTGTCAACCTCGTCACGATATGGTGCGTGAACAATGATTTTATCAATAAACTCGTTAAGCATAGGTGCAGTTAAAACTGTAAAATCATTATATTTCTTTGCAAGCTCTATAAACTGATTTACATTGTCGGTTTCTTCCTCATAAGTTTCAAGGCTATCTTTCAATTCGCATATTTCGTTCGCAAGGGTTTCTTGTTCCTGCTCATATCCGGCTGAAAGAAGTTCAAAACGCTTTTCGGTTAATTTGCCTGTTGCATAGGATTCATAGAGTTTCTTTATAAGCTCATCTAACTCGCCGTACCTTTTTTCACTCTTTGCAAGCTGTTTTTTCTGTTCCTTAACATTTTGGTTATGCAGTGAAAGTGAAGCGGCTCTGACCTTTTCTGTAAATTCTTTTTTATTGGTTATAGCATACTCACTTACAAGCCGTATGGTTTCCAAAAGCAGCCTTAATAGTGCATTTGAATTGATATGATGTGAAATACAGGTTGTTTTTTCTCGCATACTTTTGAGCTTATAATTTTTACACTCGTAATGGTCGCTGTTATATAAGCCTGTCATCGGGTCGGGTTTCAATCCGTGTCTTTTTGAGTATGACCTTTGAGAGTCGTTATACAGTTTTGCTCCGCAATCCGCACAATACAAAAGACCTGTCAATGGGTTTGCATCGTGGTCGAAGTCATACTTTTTAGGTGTACCACGCAATTTCTGAACAAGCTCCCAAGTTTCCTTATCAATAATAGCTTCGTGGGTGTTGTCAAAGATTTTCCAATCTTCTTTTGGGGCATGTTGCATTTTATTGTTTTTATAGTCTTGTCTGAATGTTTTGAAATTTACTGTATGACCTAAATAATCCATTCTTTCAAGTATTCTTGCAACAGATGTAGAAGTCCAATCATAAGGGCGGTCAGTAGCATATTGATTTTGATATGCTCCTATATTTTGCTTGCCCCAATAGTATGACGGTGTTTCAACCTTGTTTTCTCTTAATATTCTTGCTATTTGCCGGATACCTTTTCCCTCAATACATAGCTGATAAATCCACTTTACAATCTTTGCAGATTCTTCATCAACAATCCATTGGTTTTTATCATCAGGTGATTTTCTGTAGCCGTAAGGTGGGTGGCAAGTAGTATGCTTGCCCGAATTACCTTTTGCACGAAAAGCGGCTTTCAGTTTACGGCTGCAATCTCTTAAATACCATTCATTCATAATATTTAAGAACGGAGCAAATTCACTGCTTGACGCATCCGTTGAATCAACTCCGTTAGATACAGCAATAAACCTTACTCCTTGTTGTTTGAACAGCACTTCGGTATAAAAGCCTGTCTGCAAATAATCTCTGCCGACACGGCTCATATCCTTTACAATAACTGCTCCGATAAGTCCTGCTTGAATATCTGCAACCATTCGTTTCCAATCGGGGCGTTCAAAGTTACCGCCGGAATAGCCGTCATCTGTATAATGGCGAATATTCTTAAAACCGTTTTGTTTTGCATAATTTTCAAGCATTGCCTTTTGGTTTACAATACTGTTGCTTTCTCCCAAGAGCCTGTCATCATTTGACAATCTCTCGTATAAAGCTGTTATTTTGTTTTCTTCCGTCTGCCTGACTTTCATTAAAAAAACTCCTTTCAGGCTGAACGGCTCATTTGCGATATATCTATTATACCACACTTTTCGCCGTTTGCCAATGGGTAATTAGAAATTACCCTCATAAATTTTTCTTCCATTGTTTCCGTTGCATTTTGGTTAAAATGCACATTTACCTTGTAGGTAGTAGTTCCTATCCTTTTTGTTAAAATTGTATTACTCATAATCTTAATTCCTCCAATACTATTGACAAATTAGAGAGGATGATATATAATATTTATGATAATATGTTTTGAAAACAAACATATTACACCCCTCTATATATAGGAGAAATCCAAGGGGTAAAACGGAACCTTTTTAAATTGTACTTTGAAAATTTAACATTTTAACTGACAGTAGGTGATTAAGCGGTGTATTCTATGAACAACAAAAAGGATATTAAAATGCAGGAACAGCCACAAGTACAGGCTGATTTTGAAAATGCCGCTGTTTCACAATCTGAAACCGATGATGCAATCGAAAGCCCACTCCATAAAATGCTCAAACGGGATATTGAAGCGGAAGCTCTCAAAAGACTTGAAGAAAGTGCTGTAACCGATGATGATTTTCACGAAGTTATACGACAATGGAACAGACTTGACAGTAACCGTGAACGCAAGGAACGCTATCACGAGGTTTACCGCAATGACGAGGATTTTCCGCTTGAACTCGGTGCAGCAATAGGTAGTAATTTTGCTACAAACATACATATGCTCCGGCAAGCGTTTAAGGGAAATTTCTTGGAGATAATTTACAACTCTCCGTATGAAATCCAAGAGCACATGACCGAAAAATATCTGTTTGAAATATTACGGGATTTAAAGCCTTCCTACAAAGAGCTTCTATATTACAGAGCAATAGAAGGCTACAGCAATACAGAATATGCAAAGCTCGAAGGTT
>JAFTUP010000033.1 GCA_017466205.1 Clostridia bacterium | reverse complement strand
CTCTGTCATTATGAGGATGCAAGCTGATAATTGCATTTTCACGGTTTTTGAGCTTTCTGCAGAAATATTCAATCTGGTCAGCATATCCGTTTGGTGTGCTTCCTTCAACTGTTGCAGGAAGATTAAGGATAATCTTGTTA
This sequence comes from Clostridia bacterium, assembly GCA_017466205.1. Classification (GTDB taxonomy): domain Bacteria; phylum Bacillota; class Clostridia; order Oscillospirales; family Acutalibacteraceae; genus Fimenecus. The sequence continues at coordinate 21,818 of JAFTUP010000033.1, read as the reverse complement.
TTCTCGTCAATATCAAGTGCTTCCATAACCTTTTCACAGATAAGAACAGCATTGTCCATTTCTGTACCTGAAAAGCTTTCAGGTGAATATTCGTAACGGATATTAACATCCTTTTCTGCTTTTAATTCATCAGTAAGCTCTTTGATAAGTTTAGCACCCTGAACAGCAATATCAATAACGCCATCCATATCCTTTTTGAAAACAACCTTTCTCTGAAGAGTAGAGGTTGAGTTATAGAAATGAATAATTACGTTTTTAGCACCGTCAATAGCCTCAAATGTCTTTCTGATAAGGTGTTCACGACTCTGCACAAGCACCTGAATTGTAACATCGTCAGGAATTAAATCCTTTTCAATGAGTGTACGAAGAATTTCGTATTCAGTTTCTGATGCTGATGGGAAACCAACTTCAATTTCTTTAAAACCAATGTTGATAAGTGTTTTGAAGTATTCGATTTTTTCCTGAAGATTCATTGGGTCAATAAGAGCCTGATTACCGTCACGAAGGTCAACTGAACACCAAACAGGTGGTTTTTCGATTGATTTTGACGGCCATTGTCTGTCAGGAATGTTGATAGGTGTAAAAGGAATGTACTTTTCGCAACCTTGTTTCATAATTTTACCTCCAATTAAAAAATCGCCTCTATCATCAATAAAGATTGATAGGGACGACGGAAATATCTATCGTGGTACCACCCTAATTCATCGGTAAAAACCGACCTTAGCGACCTCAAGCAAGGTCCGACTTGATAACGGTGTCAACCGTCACGAGCTATGATTTCACCCGTGCAACTCCGAAATGAGCTATACACATATACACAGTATTGCCTCGCACCAAACGGCAACTCTCTGAAAGCTAATGAGATATGTCTTGTTTTCTTCACTGTTTTTGATAGGGGCTATTAAGATTTGTAATACATTTTATAGTATTTTTTTGCTTTTGTCAATACACAAATTTGACTGACTGCTGATTATGGCAAGCTTATTTAATCAGTGGTTTCTTAAAACGACAAAATCCGACAATGTCTATGAATCCTGTTCTTCCCGGACATTCTGCCAAATTTAAATTGTATTGTAATAATTAAATGCTTGAAATTTATACTGACAGATGTTAAGATTGAAGTGGAATATGACCATATTTAAACACAGAGCAACATACCTGAAAACAAAACAGAAAGAGGATTGATTATGGAAAAGAAATTAAGATATCCTATTATTTTTGTCCACGGAATGTTCGGCTGGGGCGAAAATGAAGGAATTAACAAGAAAATACCTTATTGGGGTGCAACGACAGGTAGTCTTACAGATTTTCTGAACGATAAGGGCTATGAGTGTTACGCGGCATCAGTAGGACCAATTTCAAGTGCATGGGACCAGGCGTGTCAGCTGTATGCTCAACTAATGGGAACAAAAGTGGATTACGGAAAAGCTCATTCACTTCGTCACAATCATAAGCAATTCGGAAGAGAATATGAAAAGCCGTTATTTGAGGGCTGGAGTGAAGAGAAAAAAGTTCATCTTATTGGTCATAGTTTTGGTGGATTATGCATTCGTATGCTTTCTCATTTGTTAGAATATGGTGACCCTCGCGAAGTAGAGGCAAGCGGCGACGATGTTTCACCGCTTTTTAAAGGCGGAAACGGAAAGCTTATATATAGTCTCAGTGCAATATGTTCACCTTTAGGCACAATTGATACTTATGAGGTTGCAGAAAAATACAGTTTAGTACGACCTATAAGAGCAGGAACTGTTTTTTATTCTTGTGCGATGGGTCGCTCACCTTTGAACGGTAAAGCAGTAGATTTTCATCTCGAGCATTTCGGACTTACAAACACTCCGGGACAAAAGGACACAGAATCCGGACATCAGGCAAGAAAGCTTATGAGAAAGAAATATAAGGAAACTGATGACAATATTGTGTTCGGATTGTCGCCTGAGGGAATAACAAAACTGAATAAGATGGTGGAAATTGTTCCTCATATTTATTATTTCTCATTCCCGTTCAATGCTGTTGAATATGATGAGAAAAGACAAAAAGACAAGGCTAAGAAAACAGACTTACCATTAATGCATTTTACATCCTTTTTATTGTTACATAATTCAAGACAAAAGGGAATTGATAAGAGTGCGGGAAACGACGGATTGGTAGATGTCCTTGCTGCTTGTTCACCACCTGATGAACCAAGTGTACAATACACAGAAAATATGGATTATCAATCAGGAATCTGGAATGTGATGCCTGTTCAGACAGGTGACCACGGAACAGCTATCGGCCTGATGGCTGATAAGGACGAAACACAAAACTTCTATCTTAATATTATGGCATTACTTAAGAAAATAGAATCAAACAAAAATAAATGACTTATGCTAACCCAAAGGAGCGTGAAAGAGTGGACATCAGACTTGAATATCCGATTATACTTATCCATGGTATGTTCGGTTGGGGAGATGACGTTGCTTTTAATAAAATTATGCCTTATTGGGGTGCGACCTGTGGCAGTATTCCCAAATATCTGCAGAAAAACGGTGCGGAATGTTACGCTGTATCAGTAGGTCCTGCTTCAAGTGCATGGGACCAGGCGTGTGAATTGTACGCACAGCTTACGGGAACTACAGTTGATTACGGTAAAGCTCATTCCCAAAAGCATAATCATAAGCAGTTTGGCAGACAATTTACAAAAAGTGTTTTCGATGGTTGGAATGAGAATAAAAAAGTTCATCTTGTAGGTCATAGCTTTGGCGGAACTTGTATCCGCATGCTTTGTCATCTGCTTGAATATGGTGCACCTGAAGAGGTTGAGGCAAGCGGAGACAAAGTGTCTGAGCTTTTTAAGGGCGGAAAAGGTAATCTTGTTGCAAGTGTGGTAGCTCTTTGTTCACCTATGGGTGATATTGACACATATAAGGCATTCGAGGAGAAAAATTATGTTCCTCTTGTTCAGAAAGGAATGTCCTCATATACAGGTACAATGGGTCGTTCAGTTTTCAACGGTAAATTTGTTGATTTCAAGCTTGAACAGTTCGGTCTTACAAATACTCCAGGTAAAAGGGATGCAGACCCTAAAAAGCAGGCAAAGAAAAGATTCATTGAATCTAATGACAATATTGTTTATGATTTGTCGCCTGAGGGAATTAAGAAAATAAACAGCAGAATTGAAATCGTGCCTGATATTTATTATTTTTCTTATGCTTTTAATGCTTTGGAATACAGCGAAAAGAAGAAAAGAGATGTTATAAAAAACACTCATTTTATCGGCTTGCGATACTCCTGTTGGTTGTTGCAGAAATATTCTCATAAAAAAGGAGTTTTTACAGGGAACGGTAACGACGGACTTGTAAATGTTTCTGCAGCCGGCAGTCCTCCTGATGAACCTGCAGTTGAATTTTGTGAAAATTTCAAAAAAGGTGTGTGGAATGTGATGCCCGTAGCTCCCGGTGACCACGGAACACCAATCGGCTTGTGCGTCAGTAAAAACTACACTCATAATTTTTATGATAATTTGACCAATTTGCTGAAAAAATCAGAAAACAGAGGAAATATAAAATAACAAGAACCCATTCACGTATTTGTGGATGGGTTCAGTTTTGCTGTAATATTTGTGAGAAATTATTTCTGTGAAAAATATTTTGAGTTATCTAATGAATATTCACAACATTGGATAATTAAGTTGTTTAATGAGACTTTTTCTTCTTGTGCAAGAGCTTCCAATTTTTTTAATAGTTGAACAGGCATACGAAAAGTTTTGTTAATATATTCTTCTTTTTTTACTTCGAACATCTTTCTCACCTCGAAAATATTTTATAACAAAAAAACGATGTCATACACACCTTATTTTTACACCTATAAAAATAAGTGTAATTTGCACTTGACATTTGAGTGAGGTGGCAATATAATGTGTTTGGAGGGTAAGTTGTGTTGTTTACATAATTTATTTTCTAAATAAACGAGGAAGGAGGAAACAAGATGAAAAAGATAATGGCTACAATTTTGTCAGTTGTTTTAATGCTTTCAAGTTTTTCTGTTTTAGCGTCTGCACAGACATATTTTTACTTAGGTCGCTCTAGTTATAGTTATGATGGTAATAAATATTGTCTTTGCAAATTGAATAAGCCAGGAAAAAAGAACGCAACTGTTGTGGTGAAGTTATATTCAACAGGACCTCTTACTATAAAAATGACTGACGGCAATGGTCGTTGGCTGTGGGAAGAAAGTCGTTCAATTAAAGTTAACAGTTTTGATATTGGTTCAAGAAAGTATAATTTAGGAAAGAATCATTCTGCTTACAGACTTTACTTCAAGAGCACATATAATGGCGATACAGGAGTTTGTCAAGTAACAAGTCCTAAAAATTGTACAATTAGCTAAACAAAGGGAGTGTCATTAAATGCTTGATTTATGGCGTTTAGTGATACTCTTTTACTATAAAGTGGGCGAATAATAGAGGTATATATATGAAAAATAAAACAAGAATTATATTTCTAATGATATTATTATTGATAACAATTTTTTCTTCTTGTATTGCTGACAATAGCAAAGAAGATATTTTGTTATGTGATTATAAAAATATTCAAATTGAGAAAGAATATACTTTATTGAGTGAAGCAGACATAGAAACTATAATTAGTCTTGATTTATCGTCAGAGGATTGTTATAAGGAAATAGAAAATAGAAATTATCTAATGAATGAAGATATAGTGCTTCTTAGTCTTGATAGTGATAACATAACTTATTGTATAGAGGATTATTATTATGAAATTGGAGTTGCGGAGATTTCAGAAGAATTTGATAACTTTTTAATTGGAAAAGATATTAACAATTCATATAATTTTCATATAGATGTTGAAGAAGAGAAAATAGAAATTTTAGTAAACATAAAGGGCATTTATCGAATGGCAGAGATAAAAGATGAAGAATTTATATGTGCATTTTATGAGTGCGAAAATATGGAACAAGTAAAAGATTTTATAATTAATAGAGCATATAAAGGAATTGTTTTTAATTATATGTGGGAACAAATATTAATAAATTCCAAGATTAATTCGTTTCCGGAACACATTGAAGCAGAGATAGAAACACGAATGAATAGCTTGGTTGAAGAGGCACAAGAAGGAGATATGTCAGTAGAAGAATATCTAAAGGAAAGTGGTTTCACTTTGGACGAGTATAAACAATCATTATATGATTACTATTATGAGATTTTAATAGCAGAGACAATTTTAGAAAAAGAAAATGAACCACCAATAAGCGATGAAGAAATAAATAAGAAGATTAAGAAAATCTCCGAAGAAAATGAAATTACTATAGAGGAAGTCGCGAAGTATTTTACAACAGAAGATATATATTATCAGGTTTTGATTGAAAAGATGAAAGAAATTTTAGTTCCCCTTGCAGTGGTACTTGATTAGATAATTTTTTGAATTAAAGTTTTTCTGTATTTTTCATTTCCGTATTGATTTTATTAAGAAAAAGTGGTTTAATATTTCTATATTATTTTAGGAGATGAAAATATGGACTTTAAAGAAAGTACAGGCTTGTACTTGATTGCTGGTGGCGTAATCATATTTGTCCTTGTTCAGTCAATCTTCTTCCTTGTAAAAGCATTAAAGCAAGGTAAGGCTTTGGGTATCGACAAGACAAAATTGCGTAACGCTATTACATCAAGTGCACTTTTTACAATCCCGTCAGCGTTATCAATTCTTGCAACAGTTATTGCTCTTGCACCATCATTGGGCTTAGTAATTCCTTGGGTAAGACTTTCAGTTATCGGTAATCTTATGTATGAAACAACTGCAGCAGAAAATGCTATGGAAGCTCTTGGTCATACAGGTGGTACAGCAGTTGAGGTTTCTGACCCTACTGTTTTTGCAGGTATTGCTTGGGTTATGACTCTTGGTATCTGTTTTTCACTTGTTTTGTTGCCATTCGTTGCAAAACCTTTACATAAAAAGATGCTCAGCTTAGGTAAAAAAGATGAAGAGAAAGAAGAAACAGGCGAAAACAAAGAAAAGAAGTCAGGCGGTATCGGAGGCTTTATCGACCTTTTAACACCTGCTGTTTTCATCGGTCTTATCGGTGCTTTTATTGCTCGTGCTATCGCAGGTGCAGGTAAAGAAGAAATCTTTGGTGACGGTGCCGGTGTCCTTTCAGTGATTACATTGGTTGTTGCTGTTGTGGTATCTTTGATTTTTGAAGTTATTACTAAAAAATTCAAACTCACTTGGCTTGAACCGTTTGTTATGCCAATTGGTATGATTGTAGCTATGGTTGCTGCAGTTGTTGTTTACAATGTATTGCCACCTGAACTTGCAATGATGGAATGGAGGGGTTAATTATGAGTAAAAAGAATAATATTGAAAAATCATATTTTGACCGTGTCCATACTTGGGGTAGAATTTCAAGTATTACTGCTCTTTGTGCACTTATTATGTTCCCGGTAGGCATTTGTTTATATCTTAATGTATGGCCATCTTTCAGCGGTGTTATGAGTGGGCTTTTAAAACTTGTTCCTCTTTATTGGTCACTTGCTGTTGTTGAAGTTTTGTTCTATACACCTATGCTTGGTGCAGGTGGTACATACCTTTCATTCGTAACAGGTAATATTACAAACCTTAAGCTTCCTTGTGCAATCAATGCTATGGAAGGAGCAAAGGTTAAGGCAAATAGTGAAGAAGGCGAAGTTATTTCTACAATTGCTATTGCAACATCTTCAATCGTAACAACACTTGTTATGGCTATTGGTGTATTGGTGTTCAGACCATTCCTTGATGATTTCACAAACAATGAGCTCTTAAAACCTGCTTTTGCACAGGTTCTTCCTGCACTTTTCGGTGCTTTGGGAGCAGGATATTTCTTAAAGCATTGGAAGATTTCTATCGTTCCTATTTTAGTAATGATTATTATCCTTTTCTTTGCACCAACTATGGGTGCAAGCACATTGCTTTTCCCCGGTATCGTAGCTTCAGTTGTGGGTGCATTTGTTATGTGGAAATTAAAAATAGTCAAATAATTCAAATTTTTCAACAGTCCGTTGACCAAATGGTTGACGGACTGTTTTTTTGTGAATTTGTACAGAAAAATGTTTCTAATTTTTACCTAATAAACATTGATTTTACAAGTGTATAGTGTTATAATAAATCGATTATAACAAAATGGATTGGAGTGTGCTTTTATGGCTTTAGTTCCAATGAAAAAACTGCTTGAGAATGCGGAGAAGAACAATATCGCAGTTGGTGCATTCAGCGTGGGCAATATGGAAATGGTTATGGGTGCAGTCGCTGCTGCTGAAGAACTTAATATGCCTATTATTCTTCAGATTGCAGAGTGCAGACTTAAAAATTCACCGCTTGAGCTGATGGGACCTATGATGATTTCTGCAGCAAAAAATTCTAAGGTGGATATTGCAGTTCATCTTGACCACGGACTTAAAATTGAAACTGTTGAAAAAGCACTTAAAATGGGCTTTACATCAGTAATGTTTGACGGTTCGACACTTCCTTTGGAAGAAAACATCAAGGCGGTTAAAAAGGTTCGTCAGATGGCTGATGAATACGGTGCAACAGTTGAAGCTGAATTAGGTGTTGTAGGTGGTAACGAGGGTGACGGTGCAGCACACGAAATCCTCTGTACAGATCCCAATGATGCAAAGCTTTTCTGTGACGAAACAGGTGTTGATGCGTTGGCAGTTGCTATCGGCAATGCTCACGGTAATTATCCTGTGCTTCCGAATCTTCGATTTGATGTTCTTGATGATATTAACAAGATTGTTGATACACCACTCGTTCTTCACGGAGGAACAGGAATTACAGACGAAATGTTCCAGCAGGCAATTATGTTAGGTGTACGCAAGGTCAATATTGCAACAGCAAGCTTTGACAATCTTGCAAGATATGCTCACAATTATTGTGGCACAAAAGAAAAGGCAAATTATTTTGAACTCAGTGCTCAGATGGCTGAGGGCGTTTATGAAAATGTAAAAAGACATATTAAAGTGTTCAGCTTTATGGAAAGGTGAGAAAACATTATGAAATACATAGAATTTGATAACAGTAAGGAATTTGATTTAATTCTTTTAGGTCGTGTCGCAGTTGACCTGAATCCTGTTGACTATTATTGTCCGCTTAACGAAAGCACAACATTTAAGAGATACCTTGGCGGTTCACCTGCAAATATTGCAGTTGGTCTTGCTCGTCTCGGTAAAAAATGCGGCTTCTTTGCCCGCGTTTCTGATGACCAGCTCGGCACATTCGTAACTGACTATTTTGATAATGAGGGCATTGATACTTCTCATATCAAGCGTTGCGAAAACGGTGAGAAAATCGGTCTTACATTTACTGAAATCAAGTCAGAAACAGAAAGCTCAATCGTTATGTATCGTAACGAAGCTGCTGACTTAAAGCTTGATGTTGCCGACATTGATGAAGATTACATTAACAAAGCAAAAGCAATTCTTATTTCAGGTACTGCACTTGCTGAAAGCCCGTCAAGAGAAGCGGCACTTAAAGCAGTAGCCCTCGCAAAGAAAAACGGTGTGCCGATTATTTTTGATATTGACTACCGTGCATACAACTGGAAAAACAGTGACGAAATCGCAATTTACTATTCATCAGTTGCCCGTGAAGCTGATATTATCCTTGGTTCTCGTGAGGAATATGACCTTACAGAAAAGTTCATTAAGCCCGGTATGACAGATAAGGAATCAGCGGCATACTGGCATTCACAGAATGCAAAAATCGTTATTATCAAGCACGGTAAAGAGGGCTCAACTGCTTACACAAACGACGGTGAAAGCTTCTCAATCAAGCCATTCCCTGTAAAGCTTCTCAAGTCTTTCGGTGGCGGTGACGGTTACGCATCAGCATTCCTTTATGGTGTGTTTGAAGGCTGGGAAATCATTGATGCTCTTGAATTTGGTTCAGCATCTGCTGCAATGCTTGTGGCTTCTCACGCTTGTTCACAGGATATGCCGTCAGTTGACGCAGTTAAGAAATTTATTGCAGACGAAAAGGCAGAATATGGCGAAATGATAGCAAGAGCGTGATTTTGCCTTCCCCTTGAGGGGAAGGTGGATTTGCCGAAAGGCAAAGACGGATGAGGTGGAACTGATTGATAATATTTTGTAACGGTTGTTAATGCACCCTACACCTCATCAGTCACTTCGTGACAGCTTCTCCTCGAGGAGAAGCCATGGTATAAAGGTGAAACAAAATGCTCAAGAAATTATTAAAAAACAAAACAGTAAAAAGTATAATAATTGCGGTTTTATGTGTTTGTTTTTTGGGTGGGGTTGCCCTGATAGGTATTAATGCCTATATGATTTCTTATGTAAATGATTATATCTTAACTGTTGATGACCTTAAAAATGAAAATTTTGACTGCATAATGGTGCTTGGTGCAGGTCTTTGGGACGGTGAGCCATCACCAATGCTTCAGGAAAGACTTGATTTTGGCCTGATTGCTTATGAAACAGGTTGTTCCGATAAACTGCTTATGAGTGGTGACCACGGCCGCGAAGAATATGACGAAGTCAACAAAATGAAAGATGTTGCCATTGAAAAAGGTGTTCTTGCCGATAATATTTTTATGGACCACGCAGGTTTTTCAACTTATGAATCAATGTATCGTGCAAGAGATGTTTTTCAAGTTGAAAAAATGGTGATTGTCACACAGGAATACCACTTGTATCGTGCAGTATATAATGCGAGAAAACTTGGCATTGATGCTTACGGCTTTGCAGCAGACAGACTTGACTATCCAATTTACAACGATATTCGTGAAGCATTGGCAAGAGTTAAAGATTTCTTTTATTGTGTTGTACAACCAGAACCTACATATTTAGGTGATGTTATTTCAATTCATGCAAGCGGCTCATTAACAGACGATAAAGAAAGATTATAAATTTGCCTCCCTTGTTAAAGGGAGGGGGACCGTCGAAGACGGTGGAGGGATTCATATATGTACGAAAATCCAAACTTTAATTCTAACAACGAAAAAATCCTTTGTGAGATGAACGGCAAAAATGCCGATATGCTCATGGATATTAAAACAAAAATCCTTAAAGCGGGAGAAAGCGTTACAATCTGTGACGAGAATAACGAAACTGCAGTTCTCTTGCTTTCAGGTGATGTTCAGTACGCTTTTGACGGTAAAACAGAAAATGCAAAGCGTGAAAATCAGTTCGTGGACAGACCATATTGTGTTCATTTTTCAAGAAACAATGAAGTTACAGTTACTGCAAATGCTGATTCAAGAATTCTCATTCAGCAGACAGATAACGAAAATGATTTTGGTTACAAATGGTATTGCCCTGAAAATGTAATTCTTCAGGAATTCGGTAAAGACCAGTGGAACGGTACTGCTCACAGACAAGTTCTAACACTTTTTGATTACGAAAATGCACCATATTCAAATATGGTTTTAGGTGAAGTTATTCACAAGCCCGGTTGCTGGTCAAGCTATCCTCCACACTACCATCCACAGCCGGAGGTTTATTATTATGAATTCGATAAACCGCAAGGTTTTGGTGTAGGCTTTAACGGTGCTGATTGCTATAAAGTAGAGGACCAGGGAGTTCTCTGTATCACACCAATGAAAACACATCAGCAGGTTGCAGCTCCCGGATACTCAATGTGCTATGTGTGGATGATCAGACATCTCGATGGTGCCCCATGGATTAAAACAAGAATAGATGCTCCGGAGCATAAATGGCTCCTTGATGTATAAACAAATTACCTTCTTAATAGGAGATGATATTATGGCAAAAATGACAATGGCTCAGGCACTTGTTAAGTTCCTTGATAATCAGTATGTGTCTTTTGATGGCGTTGAAACAAAGTTCGTTGACGGAATTTTTACAATTTTCGGTCACGGTATTGTTTTAGGTCTTGGTGAAGCACTTGATTCTGACAAGGGTGGACTTAAGGTGTATCAGGGCAAAAATGAGCAAGGTCAGGCACACGTTGCTACTGCCTTTGCAAAAATGAACAACAGAAGAAAGATTATTGCTTGTGCATCTTCAATAGGACCCGGTGCTGCTAATATGATTACTGCAGCAGCGACTGCAACAGTTAATAATGTTCCGCTTCTTTTGTTCCCTGCTGACACATTCTCAACTCGTCAGCCTGACCCTGTACTTCAACAGTTTGAACAGGTAAATTCACTTGCTACAACTACAAATGATGCTTATAAGGCAGTAACTCGTTATTGGGACAGAATCGCTCGTCCTGAACAGCTTATGTCAGCAATGATTAACGCTATGCGTGTTCTCACTGATACAGCAGACACAGGTGCAGTTGCAATCTGTCTTTGTCAGGATGTTGAGGGTGAAAGCTATGACTACCCTGATTCATTCTTCCAAAAGCGTGTACATAAAATCGTTCGTATGCCTGTTGCAACTGAAGAATTAGAGGATGTTCTTAATGTTGTAAAGAATGCTGAAAAGCCACTTGTAATTTGTGGTGGTGGTGTTCGTTATTCAGAAGCAGGCGAGGCTCTTGAAAAGTTCTGTGCGGAATTCAATATTCCATTTGCAGAAACACAGAGTGGTAAAACTGCTTGCCTTTCATCTGACAAATATAATCTTGGCGGTCTTGGTGTTACAGGTAACTCATCAGGTAATGTAATTGCAAAGGATGCAGACGTTGTTATCGGTATCGGTACTCGTTTCTCTGACTTTACAACTGCTTCAAAGTCACTTTTCAAAGATGATGTTAAGATGGTTACAATCAATACATCTCGTTTTGATGCATATAAGCTTGATGCAACAAAAATGGTTGCTGATGCTAAACTTGGTATTATCGCTCTTGGTGACGAGCTTCGCAAAGCAGGCTATAAGTCAGCATATACAACTGAAATTGAGTCAGCTAAAGCTGATTGGGACAAGGAAATGGAATTCCTTGCAAACTATAAATATGACGAGAACTTTAAGCCACTGATTTCAGCTCGTGACGAAAAGACAATCCCTGAATTTGTTGAGAAAATCGGTGGTGTGATTACACAGACAGCTGCACTCGCACTTATCCGTAAACTCATTCCTGCTGATGCTCTCTGTACAGGTGCTGCAGGTTCACTTCCCGGATGTCTTCAGAGAATGTGGACATCAGACAGCCGTTATTCATACAATATGGAATATGGTTATTCATGTATGGGTTATGAAATCGCAGGTGCTTTAGGTTCAAAGATGGCTCATCCTGAATGTGAATCTTATGCTATGTGCGGTGACGGAAGCTACTTGATGCTTCATTCTGAACTCGTAACATCAATTCAGGAAAACAAGAAAATCAATGTTCTTCTTTTCGATAACAGCGGTTTCGGCTGTATCAATAATCTTGAAATGTCAAACGGTATCGGAAATCTCGCAACAGAATTCCGTTACAGAGACGACAACGGTGATTTGCTCGGTGGTCTTATTCCAATCGACTTCGCAAAGAATGCAGAGGCTTACGGTTGTAAGACATATACAGCAAAGACTATGGAAGAGCTTGAATTTGCTCTTATTGATTCACAGAAACAGACAGTTTCAACACTTATTGACATCAAGGTGCTTCCAAAGTCAATGACAGACGGTTACGGTGCTTGGTGGCATACAGGTGTTCCGTCTGTTTCAACAAATGAAAATGTAAATAAAGCCTTCATAGTGAAGGAAGAAAATAAAAATAAAGCAAGGAGATACTAATATGCTTGACAAAAACAAAGTAAAACTCGGTATTGCACCTATCGCTTGGACAAATGACGATATGCCTGACCTTGGTGCTGAAAACACATTTGAACAGTGCATTTCTGAAATGGCACTTGCAGGTTTCACAGGTTGTGAAGTTGGTAATAAGTATCCAAGAGATACAAAGGTACTCAAAAAAGCTCTTGAACTTCGCGGAATGCAGATTTGCAACGCTTGGTTCTCAAGCTTCCTTATCACAAAGCCTTATGAAGAAGTTGAAAAGGACTTCATCGAGCACATTACATTCCTTAAGGAAATGGGTGCAAAAGTTGTTGGTATCTCTGAACAGGGACATTCAATTCAGGGTACAGACCTTTCAATCTTTGATGACAAATATGTTATGAATGACGAAGAGTGGAATATGCTCTGCACAGGTATCAATAAGCTTGGTAAGGTTGCAAAGGATATGGGTATCGCACTTTGCTTCCACCACCACATGGGTACAGTTGTTCAGACTGCAGCTGAAATTGACAGAATGATGGAAAATACAGACCCTGAGCTTTTCGGTCTTCTTTTCGATACAGGTCACCTTGCATACTGTGGCGAGGATTATATGGCAGTTCTCAAGAAATATGCAAAGAGAATCCGTCACGTACATCTTAAGGACATCCGTCCTGACGTTGTTGCAAAGGTTAAGGCTGAAAAAATGAGCTTTTTACAGGGCGTTCGTGCAGGTGCATTTACAGTTCCCGGTGATGGTGTAATCGACTTCAAGCCTGTATTCGATGTTCTTGAAGAAACAGGTTATGAGGGATATGTTCTTGTTGAAGCAGAACAGGATCCGGCAATTGCAAACCCATTTGAATACGCAGTTAAGGCTCGTAAGTACATCAATGAGGTTTCAGGATTATAATACAAAAGGGGCTTCTCCTTGAGGAGAAGCTGTCGAGCGAATGCGAGACTGATGAGGTGTAGGATACGAAGTATCCGTTAATTTGCGCCACCTCATCCGTCACTTCGTGACACCTTCCCCTCAAGGGGAAGGCAAAAAATGTAATCAATTCCAATTAAGGAGAAAATAAATATGGCAGTAGAAAAATTACAGTATTTTGTGAACGGTCAGTTTAAGGATTCAAAAACTGATGTCTGGTATGACCTTCACAATCCAAGCACAGGTGAAGTTGTTGGACAGGCACCTTGCTGTACAAATGATGAAGTTCTTGAAGCAATCGAAGCTGCAAAGGCAGCATATCCGGGCTGGAGAGCAACTCCGGCAATCAAGAGAGCACAGATTCTCTATAAAATCCGTGAACTTATTATCCGTGATATGGAAGAGCTTACAATGTGTGTTGCTTGCGAAAACGGTAAGGTTTGGGGCGAAGCAGAAGGCGACGTTCTCAAGGCAAAGGAAGGTACAGAGCTTGCAACTCAGGTTCCGTCACTTATGATGGGTGAAAGCCTTATGGACGCATCAACAGGTTATGATACAGTTAAATATCGTGAACCTCTCGGTGTTTTCGCAGGTATCGTTCCTGTGAACTTCCCTGCAATGATTCCGTTTGGTTGGATGGCTCCAACTTGTATTGCAACAGGTAATACAATGGTTCTCAAAGCAGCATCTCTCACACCAAAAACAGCAATGAAATTTGCTGCAATTTATAAAGAAGCAGGCGTTCCTGACGGTGTTATCAATGTTATCACTTGTTCAAGAAATGAAGTAAACACAATTCTTGACCATCCTGATGTTAAGGGTATCACATTTGTTGGTTCAACTCCTGTTGGTCTTAAGGTTTATTCTCGTGCAGCAGCTGCAGGCAAGCGTTGTCAGGCTTTGACACAAGCTAAGAACCACGCTTTGGTTATGGCAGACTGTGCACTTGAAAGAACAGTTGCAGGTGTTATCAACTCTGCTTACGGTTGTGCAGGTCAGCGTTGTATGGCTCTTACTTGCTGTGTAGTTGAAGAAGCTATTGCAGATAAGTTTGTTGCTGAGCTTGTTAAACAGGCAAAGAATATTAAGGTTGGGCCATCTTGGGATAAGACATCAAAGCTCGGACCTATTACATATAAGAAGCATTATGAAGAAGTTCTTGCTGACATCCAGAAGGGTGTTGACGAAGGTGCAGAGCTCGTTCTTGACGGTCGTGACGTTAAGGTTGAGGGTTATGAAAACGGTTACTTCATCGGACCTACAATCTTCGACAAGGTTACAGCTGATATGACAATCGGTGACGAGGAAGTATTCGGACCAGTTCTTTGCATCAAGCGTTGTAAGAACTTTGAAGAGGGTCTTAAGATTATGAACGACAACCCTTATGCAAACGGTTCTGTTATTTACACACAGAGCGGTTACTTTGCACGTCAGTTTGCTCGTTACACAGACGGTGGTCAGGTTGGTATCAACGTTGGTATTCCTGTTCCTGTTGGCTTCTTCCCATTCTCAGGCCACAAGCAGTCATTCTTCGGTGATCTTCACTGTCTCGGCAAGGATGCTTACCGTTTCTACACAGAATCAAAGGCAGTTACACAGCATTGGTTTGACGAGGAAGAAAAAACAAATACAGCTGTTTCAACATGGGACGGTACTATATAGAAATATAAGGAGAAATTATTATGCTCAAAATTGGTATTATCGGTGCTGGCCGTATTGGTAAGGTGCACCTTGAATCAATCACATATCACGTAAAGGGTGCTGAAGTTGTTGCTATCGCAGACCCATTTATGAACGATGAAACAAAGGCTTTCTGTGAGGGCTTTGGTGTAGAAAAAATCTACACAGATTACACAAAAATCATTGAAGACAAAGACATTGATGCAGTTCTTGTTTGTTCATCAACTGATACTCATGCTCCAATTTCTATTGAAGCAATCAATGCAGGTAAACACGTATTCTGTGAAAAGCCACTTGCAAACACAGTAGATAAGATTCTTGAAATCGCAGATGCTCTTAAAGCTCATCCTGAATGTAAATTCCAGGTTGGTTTCAACCGTCGTTTTGACCATAACTTTGCAGCAGTTCGTAAAGCTTATGACGAAGGCAAAATCGGTGAAGCACAGATTCTCAAAATCACTTCTCGTGACCCACAGGCACCACCTGTTGGCTACTGTGCAGCAAGCATTTTCCTTGATATGACAATTCACGATTTTGATATGGCTTGCTTCCTTACAAACAGTGATGTTGAAGAGCTTTATGTTTATGCAGATGCTCTTATCAATCCATCTATCCGTGAATACGGTGACTTTGATACAGCAATCATTTCTATGAAAATGGAAAACGGTGCTCTTGCAGTTATTGACAATTCTCGTCAGGCTATGTACGGTTATGACCAGAGAGCAGAGCTTTTCGGCTCAAAGGGTATGGTTGCAACTGCAAATGATACACTTTCAACAGCTGTTGTTTCAGATGCAAACGGTGTAACAGGTGAAAAACCACTCTATTTCTTCCTTGAAAGATATATGGGCTCATTCGCAGAAGAAGTAAGACAGTTCGTTGACTGCTGTGTGAACGACAAGGAAACTCCTGTTGGTATTCACGCAGGTCTTCAGTCAGTTAAGATTGCTCTTGCTGCTGAAAAATCAGCAAACGAAGGCAGACCGGTTAAGCTTTCAGAAATTAACTGATTATAATATGTAATGGTAAGGCGGGGGCTTGCTCCCGCCGTTCTGTTTTCGCTCCCTCTTTGAGGGAGCTGTCAGCGAAGCTGACTGAGGGAGTAAAAAGAATTAACAACAAACTCCCTCCGTCAATGCTGACGCATTGCCACCTCCCTCGATGAGGGAGGGGAGAGGAAGATTTATTATGTCTATAGAAAAAGGCAGAGAGTATTTCCGTCAATTCGGCATAGAGGACAGAGTTCAGGAGTTTGAGGTTTCAAGCGCAACGGTTGAGCTTGCAGCACAGGCTTTAGGCGTTGAGGGTGCAAGAATTGCAAAAACTCTTTCATTTATGGTGGGTGAACAGCCAATCCTCATTCTTATGGCAGGAGATGTTAAGGTTGACAACCCAAAATATAAGGCTCAATTCCACACAAAGGCGAAAATGATGTCACCTGACCAACTTGAAGAATTCGTAGGTCATCAGATTGGCGGAGTTTGTCCATTCGGTATTAAAGACGGTGTAGATGTTTACCTTGATGAGTCAATGAAACGATTCGAAACTGTTTTCCCTGCAGTAGGAAGCAGTAACAGTGCAATCGAGCTTACAATACCGGAACTCGAAAAATACTCAAACTATAAAGAATGGATAGCTGTATCCAAACCAATAGAATAAGTGTAATGAATTGCCTCCCTCTGACGAGGGAGGTGGATTTTGCGAAGCAAAAGACGGAGGGAGAGAAAAATAAGCCATGCACTTACTTAATCTCTCCCTCAGTCTCACTATCGTTCGACAGCTCCCTCGTCAGAGGGAGCCGAATTTTTAAAAATTACTCAACAACAAAAATTGCTTTTTGATTATCCCAATAATCTGTTTCATATTCAATTTCAATCTTTTCAGCATTTTTAGGAACTTCAAAATACACTTTACCCGATGTACTTCTTCCAGCTGAGAGAGTAGCAGAGATGCCATCATCTTCACCATAATATGCTTCTGCAGCAGCATCGTCAGCATAACAATTAAAGTCAAAATATGAAATATAAGCATCGCTATCGCCTGTGTTTTTTGCTGAAATATCGATATAAATAATTTTGTTTCCGTCTGCTGGTGCGAGATATTGTGAGTAACCTGTAAATTCGCCACAACTATTATAAGTAATTTCGAGATTTGATGCGTTAAGAACATCACCAGGATTTACAGTGAGATTACTATTTGTTGCAGCATCACCTGTTGTTGTACCTTCGCCCTGTGATACTGTCGCGGAATCGTCGTCACTACTACCAACTGCAAAAATTGCAAAAGTAGCAAGAACGAGCATTGCCATAAGAATTGATAAGATTTTTTTCATTTTAAAAAACTCCTTTTTATTATTATAACGGCAACAAAAATTGCCGAAATTTCTAAAATAATATCCCATATATCAAATGTTCCGTTTATATATCCATTAATTTGCAAAAACTCAATAATAAATGAAAGTGAAATTGAAAATAAACTTGAAAAGAATAGCCCATTTTTATAATCTTTCAAACAAAAGAAAAGAGCAAAGGTCAAAGCATAAGCCCAAAGGATGTCACACGCCCAGCAAGTTAAAAAACTGTAAAAGATATTGTCATAATAAAAGTATGGTAGTGAAATATCAACGAGATTTTCAATAATTGTGTTTATGTAAGTAGTTTTATAGCAAAACAGGTATATTGACAATCCAAAAATCAATGGAATAGCAACATTAAAAAATAAAAATAGATTTTTTTGTTTCAAAGTTAAAATCCTTGTCACAATTTGTTGTCTTATAATAATCTTACTGCAAAATGCGGTAAAAGTCAATACCGCATTTTGTTGTAGCATATACTATTATTGGTGATAATAATGTATAAGCGAATCCGTGATTTGCGTGAAGATAATGACTTAACACAAAAACAAGTTGCCGAAATTCTGCATTGTTCACAGCAGGTTTACAGTAACTATGAATTAGGACAAAGAGATATTCCGACAGCTATTTTGATTGCATTGGCAAAGCACTATAAAACATCAACTGACTATATTTTAGGACTAACTGATAAAAAATGACCTCTCATTTCGAGAGGTTTTATTCTTTGTATTAAATATTAATACAGCTGAAAAATAACATATTCTTTTTCAATGGAGTTCTTTTATATCACCTCAAGACAAGAATAACACAATATCGTGTTATTGTCAACACAAATTTGTGCTTTTGTGTAAAATAGAGGCAATGAGGTGATTGTATGAAATATGTATATCCACGCATACGAGATTTAAGAGAAGATAATGACCTTACACAAGAGCATCTTGCAAATAGGTTGAATTTGCATTTAACACAATATCGAAGATATGAAACAGGAGAAAGTGAAGTACCCGTTCATATAGTTAAGGAATTAGCACTTTTTTACAATGTTTCATCTGATTACCTGATTGGTATTACTAATGAACCAACAGCGATAAAATAATCTTTTGGCGAGGGTTAACCTCGCCTTTGTTTTTACAAATTATAATTTGTCGGGCCCCTTTTGATTTGACGTATGCAGGGTAGGGCGGGGGCTTGCTCCCGCCGCTGATGGTTAATGTAAAAATTAATTTAGTGTCATTCTGAGCGTAGCGAAGAATCTCCCCAATGGTAATATATCAACCAACAGAGATTCTTCGTCACTTCGTTCCTCGGAATGACTTGCTAATTTAGTCACCCTGTAGGGTCGGGTCTCTGTGCCCGACCGCAAGTGACATATTATCCTCGGGCAGGCACGGAGACCTGCCCCTACAAACAAACCCATTTGATTGTGTTTTATAATCAGCAACGCAGTTCCGATATTTTCATTTCACATTTGTAACGCAGGCGTGGAAGCTGTTGGTTGATATGTCGCTTTTCGGCGGGGGTGCGGGTGTCCGGTGGACGCCTCTGCGAAGCAGAAGCACCGACCGAACCGGCAGGTGAGACACAAGACCCCGCCCTACCGTGACACCAATGAATTACATAATTATCCCCACAAACTCCGATTTGTTAATATAATTCGAAAATGTAACAAATCACACCATAAATGACTGCTGCAAAAGTGCTGTATGCGATTACGGGACCTGCGATTTTAAAAATATTTGCACCCGTACCCATAACAATACCTTCTGCTTTGAACTCAAGTGCAGGTGAAACAACGGAATTTGCAAAGCCTGTGATTGGTACAATTGTACCTGCACCTGCGTGCTTTGCGATTTTGTCAAAAACACCTGTTCCTGTGAGAATTGCTGCAATAATTATCAGCACAGACGGTGTCAGTGCTTTGACGGCATCCTCCGAAAAGTTCAGTTTTTCAAAGCTCCAATTGAGAAATTCACCAAATGTGCATATTCCGCCACCGAAAAGAAAGGCTTTAAGGCAATTTTTAAATTTCGGTGATGGCGGAGATGCTTTATCGGCCATTTTTCCGTATTCGTTATTTGTTGTTGACATTAAATCACTTCCAATCAATAATAGCGTTCCCTTAAATTTCTTCTTTATTAAATTATATGGCAATTGAAATGATATAAAATTTATGTTAAAATAGCGATTATTAAAGTCAAGGAGGGAAATGCCATGGTCGGATATATTGATGTAGGCGGAGGAATGCGAGGCGTGTATGGTGCAGGTGTTCTTGACCGACTTCTTGACGATGGTGTAAAATTTCCTTGTTATATAGGTGTTTCTGCAGGTTCGGCAAATATTATATCCCATTTGGGTGGCCATAGGGAACGAACTTTGAGGTTTTATCGCGACTATTCTTATCACAGTGACTATATGGGGATAAGACCTTGGTTTAAAACTAAATCTTATTTAAATTTGGAGTATATCTATTCAACACTCACGAATGAATACGGTTTAGACCCTTTGAATTATGATAAATTTATCAAGAGCAAAGCGCAATTTTACGCTGTTACCACAAATGCTATGACAGGAGAAGCCTGTTATCTTGATAAAAGCTATATTAAAAGAAATGATTGTTTTGCAATAAAGGCGTCTTGCAGTATTCCTTTGTTTTGTCCGCCAATGAGTCGTAACGGAATTCTGTATTTTGACGGAGGAGTTGCTGACCCGATACCGGTTAGAAAGGCGTTTGAATTGGGTTGTGACAAGGTGGTTGTCACACTTACTTTGCCCAAAGATTTTAAGAAGACACATAAGTTTCCTAAGTGGTTGTATCCAAGGGTTGTAAAGAAGTACCCTGAAGTTGCTGTCAAAATGTATGAAATGATTGATAAATACAATGAAAGCATCGAATATCTTAAAGCCCTTGAAAAACAAGGAAAAGTATTGATTTTATCACCTGATGATTGTTGCGGAATAACAACATTGAAACGAACTAAAGAAGGAATACAAAACTTTTATAATAAAGGTTATGAAGATGCATCTAAAGTAAAAGAGTTTTTGTTATCACAGGAGAATATGTGTGAAGAATAAAAGAATTAATAAGCTGTGTCGTGCCATAATGGCTATACTTGGTGTCTTGATTGTCTTTTTTAGTACAGATTACATTTTAAGTGAAATAACCGATATTTGGGCATATAAAGATGCCACAGGTGACGATGCA
Source organism: Clostridia bacterium (assembly GCA_017466205.1). Lineage (GTDB taxonomy): Bacteria > Bacillota > Clostridia > Oscillospirales > Acutalibacteraceae > Fimenecus. The sequence continues at coordinate 1,000 of JAFTUP010000033.1, read as the reverse complement.
AAATGGAATGAAATCATAGAAAAATTTAACAATAATCAACCGCTTTCAACAGAAGATTATGATGAGATTTTTTTGCAATCAGGTCTTGGAAAGCCGGCTATTGATAAGCTTATAAGTGAAAATGATGTTGAAAAAATTCAGGAATACAGGGATTACTATCTTCTTGACAAGGACTATTACTGCTTCAGGAAAGGTATTTTTGCCTGTCACGAGCGTATAACTGACACAAGTGGCGAGGAAATCCGTCATCCTGACTTTGCCGATTTGCAGAACGGTGACATTATCGTGACTCTGAGTATTCACTCCCTTGGCTGGAGACACGGACATTCAACCATAATTACAGATGCCGAAAACGGTGTTGGTGTTCAGGCTGTTATGGTTGGTGAAAAGTCAAATAACACTCAGGTTTATTCCTGGAAAAAATATCCTCTGGTGGCAGTGCTGAGACCAAAGGACACTTCAACTGAGGTGAGAAATCAGGCAGCCCTATATGCTGAGGAAAATCTCAAAGGACTTTACTACTCGCTGTTTGGCGGAATATTTTCAGGCAGAGATGCGGAAAAACCATTGAAAACAACTCAATGTGCTCACCTTGTATGGTATTCATATATGGTAAACGGTATTGACATAGCACCTGAAAGCGGCAGAATAATCACTCCAAAAGATTTCCTGAAGAGTGAAAATCTCGAAGTTGTTCAGATTTACGGAAATATTACAGATTTAATATAAGAGGTGTTTGTTGAGGAACACCTCTTTTTGTTTTAGATAAATTATAATTTGTCGAGCTCTTTTTACGGGTGTCGATACTCGGCTCCCCTGAAAGGGGAGCTGGCGAGCGTATGCGAGACTGAGGGGTTTGTTCCCTTTATTACTTACTAACAGAGAACTTTGCAACCCCTCTGTCAACTTCGTTGACATCTCCCCGTTCAGGGGAGACAAGAAATTTAAAGAGCCCGACAAACTCCGATTTGTTATTTATTTTGTGTTCTGCGATTGCAGT
>JAFTUP010000032.1 GCA_017466205.1 Clostridia bacterium | reverse complement strand
GTACGCATGCCGCTATAATTTTATTTCTCACTTGTCTTCTATATATAATCCATTTATTACTTCTTCTAACAACTTCATTTCTGAATGCTTCATCAGTTCTTCTCATAACAGCAGTTCGCCCTCCTTTCCAATAATGCTTTTTAATAAGGATTTTGCCCTGTACAACAGATTGTCTACCTGTTTACGGCTTTTTTTCATGATTTTTGCAGCTTCGGCATATGACAGTTCTTCAAAGTAAATCAAATGAATGACAACTTTCATATCCTCCGGCAACTTTTCAAGTGCAGAATTAATCACACGTTTTCTCTCGTCTGCAAGAACCGAATCCTCAGGTGTAGTATCATTTATCAGCTCTGTTTCAGCTGAAGTCCACTCAACCATAACAAACTTATTACGATGCTTGATATAATCAAGAGCTCTGCATCTACCTATCATAAACAAATATGTTTTTAGCTGTGTTTTAAAATTATAACGATGTTTATGTATTATCAAATCAGTAAAAACATCTATCGCTATATCCTCAGCAGTCGCCATATCCTGAACATATCGGTTGATAAAAAAAGTCAGACTATCCCTGTACATTTTCAGGACCTCGTCAAACGCACTTTCATCACCATCAAGATAACGGCGGTAGCTACTTGCACCGTTGTCCATGTGATTCCTCCTGTATGTATTTTAATCTCTCTACTTATTATACGACTAAGATAAATATTTTCCTAACACTTTTTTAAATAATTAAAGGGTTCCCTTACGAGAACCCTAAGTTTATGCTCCGAAATCCTCTGCCGCCTTTTCAAACATTTTTCTTATAGGCAGATTGTAAGGACATCTTTTTTCGCATGCACCACATTTCATACAATCGGAAGCTTTCTTATCCATGGAATAGTATCTGTTCCTTGCCCAATCCTCAAGTCCGTAACGATTCAGATAGCCACCCAAAATAAAAACCTGTGGAATATTAATTCCTGCAACACAAGGACCGCAGTACCCACAACGACGACAGAACTGTGTGCCAAGGGTATCTTTGAGTTCCTGTATTTTATTTTTTTCTGTATCAGACAAAGGCTGTGTATTACTTGCCGCAGCTACATTCTGAGCAACTTCCTCCGAAGCAGCCATTCCCGGTATAACAACTGTTACATTCGGATTACTCAGTATAAATCTAAGAGCCAGGGTTGCGTCCTCGATAGCTCCGCCGGCAAGCGGTTTCATGCATATAAAACCAACATTCTTCTCAGCACACTTCCTAATCAGTTCCTCTCCCTGAGTTTCAACAATGTTGTAAGGGAACATAACAGTCTCAACCCAATCATAGGTTAAAGCCTGTTCAAACACCTCGTTAGAGTGTGCCGTCACACCAAGATGTCTTATTTTTCCGGTCGCCTTAGCTTCCATCAATGCCTCTAATGCACCGCCCTCTTCGGTTACCTTTTTTAGCTCGTATACAGACGGATTATGTATTTGATACAAATCAATATAATCAGTCCGGAAATTATCAAGACTGATATCAATATCCCTTGACATAGCTTCTTTAGTACGAGCCATACTCTTTGTGGCAAGAACAAATTTTTCACGTACTCCCTCTATTGCCTCACCAATATATTCTTCACTTACTGTATATCCACGGGCTGAATCAATAAAATTTATCCCTTCATCAACAAGCTGTTTTATAAGTACCTTCGTCCCTGCAACATCTATTCTCTGAATAGGTATACCACCAAATCCAAGCCTTGAAATTTTAAGTCCTGTTTTTCCAAGTTTTCTGTACTCCATACCGTAAACCTTCTCCTGATTTTTTCTTAAGTATACCATGTCTCCAAATATGCAACAAGCCACAACTGACATTTCTCACATATTTATCACTATTGCAGTTACATCAATTTCTTCTAATCACTCCACATGCAATCTTCTCTCCCGCATCTCCCGACGGTTGAGTTTTAAAATCATCCGGCTTTGAGTGTACAATCACTGTTTTACCGATTATTTCTCTCAAAGTAAACCTGTTAGTAAAGAATATCTGAAATGCATATCCGTTATTCCCAAACAATGGCGGTAAATCCCCTGCATGATACGGGTGTTCACATTTATCAGGATTATAATGCATCTTAGCATCTGCAAAAGCGTCCTTAGAATTTCCCGTACAACTTTCGCCCTCATGAATGTGTAATGCAAATACCGGATTAGCACATTTATTTCCCACAGGAAGCCCAAACAATTCCACTGCCGCCAATACACCATTATTTAATTGAAAAAGACGCATGCTTCCTTTGATTTCACTATGTAAACTGTTGCCAATAATATTTGCAACCACCTTTGGTCTTGAAGCCAGCATTGCCATATTTCTTTCAAATTTGTAGCTATTGTCAAAATAATATCTCATATATACTCGCAGAATAATTAATCATATTATTATATTCTTGTTGTTTAAGTTGGTTATTTCATAAAAAGCTTATAAATTGATATAAACAATTTGAAGAAAGATTGAATATAAAATTTTCTTGTGTTATAAATAAATTATCAAATTAATCGGAGAAAAAAATGACTACAAAAGAAACCATTAAAAGATACATATTATTTATTATCAGCCTCTTTTTCGCTGCCCTGGGTGTTGCTTTTACCAAACGGGGGGAACTTGGTGTGTCTCCAATTTCTTCTGTGGCTAATGTACTTAGTATAAAGTTTACTGCTGTTTCGATGGGTAACTGGCTGATTATCTGGAATTGTGTTTTGATTGTTGGACAAATTCTGATTTTAAGAAAAAACTTTAAACCTATTCAGTTATTACAAGTTCCACTTTCTTTCCTGTTCGGATATTTTACGGACTTTGGAATGTGGCTGGTCTCATTCATCCCCGTAAATATTTACATAATGCGTTTGGTTATGGTTATTCTGGGGGTGATAATTCTTGGATTTGGTATATCCCTTTCGGTTATAGCCAATGTAATAATGAATGCCGGAGAGGCATTTGTCAAAGCCATAGCTGATACCACAAAAAAAGACTTTGGAAATGTGAAGATCATTTTTGATATAAGCTGTGTCACTTTCTCGGTTATACTTTCTCTGATTCTCTTTAATTTTACAATTTTAGGAACAAGAGAAGGTACACTTATAGCAGCCTTAGGAACCGGAATTGTGGTAAAGTTTTTTACAAAGCATCTGAAAAAAAATATTGAAAATATAATAAGAGGATAATCAACGTTATCCTCTTATCACCTCTGCATATTCAAATATACTTACTTATCTTTTTTGGCTTTTAAAAGTTCTACTAAAATAATTAATCCTGAAAAAACCAGTACCCCTGCCCCAATCAAAATACCGCAATGCATAAAGAAATCCTGTGGCAAGACTGTAATTATCTGGTCGGTCTGATAATCAAATACCCAGTTATCTTTGCCGGGAAAGAAAATCTTATGGAAAATCACAAATGCACGGTCAAAATCCAATGAGGCCAGTCCACCAAGTACTATCGGAAGTATTATGGCCGCTAAGGCAGCATAAAATGCGGAAGAACGCCTTCCAACCCGGAACGGTCCTAATCTTCCAATTTTCCTTAAAATAAAGAGCAATAACAAACATAATCCGGAGCATAATAAAACACCTGCATTCAAATCAAACAAAACCTTGCAATCCTCAAAATGGTCCGCTCCGCTTTCGGAATACGCCATAACTCCGGTAGAAAAATCATGCCCGGGTAATGTCAGGTAATCCAGCACCTCATCATAAGCCTGACGAATTTCAGCTTTGGTAAATCCACTTCTTTCATCCAACTCCATAGCATCTATATGTGCATAATAAAAGGGCCTGCAGTATATCGGCAGTCCTATGGAAAAGGTCAAAATGAAAAAAAACAAGGCAATTGCGAATAAAATCGATGTTACTATATTTCGAGTTTGTATTTTTTCTGAAGTAGGCATATTATCCACTCCCTATTAATCCATCTTGAAGTTCTGAGGAATAATCCTCGAAATGATAGTGGTCGGTAAAATAGAACGAAATAACTTCATTATCGAAAACCTAAAATTCCACATTGTTTTTAGCATCAATGGTTACAAAGTCAGACTTATAGTTACGATTACGCCAATCTTCGTTTTCGGTAGTAATCTCAACAGTGGCATTTTCAATATAAGGTTTTATTGCTTCTAACAATATAGAGGTCGTTTCAAAATTCATCGTATCACTACCTTATGTTTATAATATCATACTTTTGCTTATTTCTCAACTTCTACCGAAGATACAATGATATTAATTTCTTTATCACAAAAAGTTCTCTGCTTTTATACGAGAGTTTAAGTCCTGTCTAAGAAAAAAATCTTTTTTATAGCCCTTTGATAGAAACAGTTGATAAAAACGATACAGTTTCTCATGGTTTCATTCAGATTTGAAACCATACCCATGAATTCGACAAATTGGAATTTATCAGACAACAACTGTCCTATACTCTAAAAACCCTTGATATTACTGGGGTTTTCGTCGATTACAAACTCAATTGTTATGTATTTTCCCTTGTTTTTGCCCTTAT
>JAFTUP010000031.1 GCA_017466205.1 Clostridia bacterium | reverse complement strand
AATGCTCACACTTGATGAGGACGCACAGTATAAAAAGTCTATGAGTCTTCTTGGTAATTAAATATATTATAATCCCTTTGCATACTATAATGCGGAGGGATTTTTTATGTTTTGTGTGCTTAGTGTGAAAGAGAGGAACAGGAGCTTTTTTGAAAAGCTTTTCGGAAGATTTATGACAGATGAATACGAGGTAAATACGATTCCCGTGTTTCGCGGTGCACCTTTTTTTACTCTTGATATTACAACCAACAAAAAAGAAATCGACTGGGAAAATGTGATTTTTTCAGTTGGAAGGTGTGCTTCAAGACTTCTTGTTGATGACGAAATATATATTTCTGAAAATTCAGGTGTCAGCATTTTTAAAAGCAATATTCTGTATTATAAAATGATGGAAAATACATTTCTCAACATTTTGAAAAATAGTAATCAGCTGCATACCATTTCAATTTCTGATAAAAAAGGTGAAAATACTGATTTTGTGAAAAGAGCCGCACCTTATGCTTCTCAGCTTATTATATCAACTGAAAATAAGGAAAAATTCAGCAATATCTGTGATGATATAATTGATTTGACAGGAATGTGTCCTGTGGTAAAAAGTCAGTTTGATGACAGCAAAATTAAAATAAATACCGATAATTGGACAATGACAATCCAAGGTGAAGGCGGAAATATAAATATTTCTGATGGTGTGGATTTCAATATGCCTGAAATTTATGAAAAACTCTTACCTGAAAAAATTGATAAATATGATTTTTGTTCTGCACTTTATGAACTTTGTGGTGTGTTTACATTGGGAGAGAGCGTTTTTGACACAATTATCGTAAATAATGAAAAAAAGAGTGTTCAGGACATTCATTTCTCTTGACACGAATGGAAATATTTAATATAATATACTTTAATTGGGGCAGTACGACTGCTTGTTTCGTTATGCCCAAAATCCGAATAAAAGGAGTTATTTAAAATGGCAGAAACATTACTCACAATAGAAGGTCTTAAGGAGCTTGAGGCTGAACTCGAACAATTAAAAGTTGAGGGTAGAAAAGAAGCTGCAGAAAAAATCAAACTTGCAAAGAGCTTTGGTGACTTGTCAGAAAACAGTGAATATGATGAGGCTATGAATGACCAGGCAAAGCTTGAAGCTCGTATCAGCGAAATTGAGCATATTCTTAAAACTGCAAAGATTCTTGATGTTGATGCACTCGGCAATGAAAATGTTCATATTGGCTCAACAGTTAAGCTTACTGATAAGAAGAAAAAGACATATACTTACACAATCGTTGGCTTTGCTCAGGCTGACCCTGCTGCAGGCAAGATTTCAGACGAATCACCTGTTGGTAAAGCACTCATCGGTCACAAAAAGGGCGATAAGGTTACTATTGAAGTACCAAACGGTACACTTGAGTTTAAAATTTTAGAAATCACAAGATAAGGTGAAGTAAAATGGCAGATAATATTAAGCAAAATCAGCCTGAAGTAGATTTAGGTGAACAGCAGAGAATTCGTCAGGAAAAGCTCAGAATGTTACAAGAAGAGGGTAAAGACCCATTTGTAATCACAAAATATGACCAGACACATCACAGTGCTGATGTTAAGGAAAATTTTGAAGAGCTTGTGGGTAAGACTGTACGTGTTGCAGGTCGTATGATGTCAAAGCGTGTTATGGGTAAGGCATCATTCTGTAATATTCAGGACTTAAAGGGCAATATCCAGTCTTATGTTGCTCGTGACAGTATTGGTGAAGAAGAATATAAGGCATTCAAAAAACTTGATATCGGTGACATTATTGGTATTGAAGGTACTGTGTTTGAAACAAAAACAGGTGAAAAATCTGTTCACGCAACTGCAGTAACTCTTCTTTCAAAGAGCTTGCAGATTCTTCCTGAAAAGTTCCACGGTCTTACAAATACTGATATGAGATACCGTCAGCGTTATATTGACCTTATTATGAATCAGGAGTCAAAGCAGACTCTCATTAACCGTTCAAAGATTATCAGTGCAGTTCGTAAATATCTTGACGGTGAGGGCTTTATGGAAGTTGAAACACCAATGCTTGTTTACAATGCAGGTGGTGCAGCAGCAAGACCGTTTGAAACTCATTTCAATGCACTTGATACAGATATTAAACTTCGTATTTCTCTTGAGCTTTACTTAAAGCGTCTTATCGTTGGTGGTATGGAAAGAGTTTACGAAATCGGTCGTGTATTCCGTAACGAAGGTCTTGACACTCGTCATAACCCTGAATTCACACTTATGGAGCTCTATCAGGCATATACTGACTATCACGGTATGATGGATTTGACAGAAAATCTCTATCGTTATGTAGCACAGGAAGTTCTTGGTACAACTACAATCACATTCAACGGAATTGAAATGGATTTAGGTAAGCCATTTGAAAGAATCACAATGCTTGATGCAGTTAAGAAGTATTCAGGTGTTGACTTTAACGAAATTCATTCAACAGAAGAGGCTCAGGCTGTAGCTAAGGAGCATCACGTTGAATTTGAAAAGCATCATAAAAAGGGTGATATTCTCAACCTTTTCTTTGAAGAATTTGTTGAGGACCATCTTATTCAGCCAACATTCGTTATGGATCATCCTATTGAGATTTCTCCACTTACAAAGAAAAAGCCTGAAGACCCTAACTATGTTGAGCGTTTTGAGTTCTTTATGAACGGTTGGGAAATGGCAAATGCTTATTCAGAGCTTAATGACCCGATTGACCAGAGAGAACGCTTCAAGGCACAGGAAGAGCTTTTAGCTCTCGGTGATGAAGAGGCTAATACAACTGATGAGGATTTCCTTTATGCTCTTGAGCTTGGTATGCCGCCAACAGGTGGTATCGGCTTCGGTATTGACCGTATGACAATGTTACTTACAGACAGTCAGGCAATCCGTGACGTAATCCTCTTCCCAACAATGAAACCACTTGACTGATAAATAAATCAATATGTTATAAATTGAAATGCTCGATTGAAATACAATCGAGCATTTTTGTATATTATTGAATTTAAGTTGGTGAGAGGGGGTGTGTATCAGATTATATTATTCAGATAGCTTTCAGCCTCTGTTAAATCTGCAACAGTATTGATGTTGAATTCTTGTTCTGCAACAGTAAACACCAAGCCGTTAAATCCTGAGTCAGTTAAATAGTTGAAGCAATCGCATAAATCAACAAGAGTATCTGCATTATCTTTTATAATTTTCTGTGTTTTGCCATTGAAGATGCTGAAGCCGGTACCCTTTATATTGTCAGTTACAGTTTCCGGTTTTTCAATACATTTTATAAGATGCGATTGACTGTCTGTTTCAACACGAAAATTGTTCTTGATTTTTTGCGGATTGTTTTCAGTTGTGATGCCGCAATAAAAATCAGCTTTTTTTGCTTCAATCATATTACTGATTTCATCAGCTTTCAAATCTGCAAAAATCTCATCAGATAACTGTAAAATAACAGTTTCATTGTCGTCAATAACCTTTAATGCCTGCACAAAAGCATTTGTTAAGCCTTTTTGCTCTTGCTGACAAACATAGTGAAGCTTAATACCATTATACTCATCACCGATAGCCTTTTTAATCAGATTACCTTCTTTTCCAATTACAATATAAGCTGTCGTAATTTTTAATTCTGCCAGATTATCAAGCGAATATGTTATCAGATATTTATTCTTAATTTTTATCAACGGCTTACAACAGTTTTCATTACTGCTGTCCTTTAAACGTTTTCCGTCACCTGCGGCTAATATTACACCTATCATCAGAAACCTCTTTAATTTTTTTGAGACATTGTTGTTAACAATGTAATTTTGTTGTAATTTTATTGTAACAATGATGTGACTTGTTTTTCTGTAACAAGTTATGATACAATCGTTGTCGAAAGTGTTGATTATCCGGAATTGAGAGCAGAAATAAACTGCTTTGCATTTTTTTTAACACATCAGTAGTTTATTCTTTTTTCTTCAACAATAATTGGCTTTTCACCATTATTGCGAGGGAGAGAAATCAAGTGCTCTGCACAGAAGGACACCATTAACAACAGAAGTCCGATAAAAATAAAAATTAATCTTATTATTATGCTGCTGAATGCTTCGTTAAATGATAAAGCAAATGCGTTGGGTATGCAGAATATGAAAAGTTCAAGAATGGTTAAAATCATTGCGATTACTGAAACGAAAATTACTCGTCTTGGAAGAACCTTTGAAGCATTCACGATGCCGCAAACAGCAAAATCATAGTATTTTGAAAGTGTAAATTTGCTTTTTCCTTTTTTTCGTTTTTCCTGTACATAATACATGTATTCATAGGAAGAACCGTATTCATAAATGAGACCGCGAAGAAACGGTTCATTAGTATTAATTTTGTTTAATATTTCAATAAAGCTTTTATCAAATAGCTCAAACTCGGTTGCGTGAGGAACCATTTTTACACCGAAAATGTTGTTTATTACCCAATAGAATACACTTCTGATAAAATAAACAAATTTATTTTCTCTGCTTTGATTTTTTACACCAAAAACAATTTGAGCTCCGGTTTCCCATTTTTCTACAAGTCTTGGGATTTCTTCAGGAGGATTCTGTAAGTCAGCGTGCAATATTACAGCACAGTCACCCTTTGCCTGCTGGAAGCAGTAAAAAGTACCTTTTGCATAACCGAAATTTTTTGAATAAAAAACCGCTTTTATATGCTCGTCCTTTTTGCAAAGTTCTTCTATTTTTTCTTTTGAACCGTCGGATGAACCGTCGTCAAAGAATACGATTTCATAATCGTATTTATCGAGAGTCTGCATTACCTTTGTGGTACGCTCGTACAGCTCATCAAGACTGTTAAGCTCATTGTAATTAGGAACGACAATTGAAATTAGTTT
>JAFTUP010000030.1 GCA_017466205.1 Clostridia bacterium | reverse complement strand
TCATTCGAGGAGCCAATTGAGAAGTTCAGAAAGAGCTTGTTTTATTCACCTGAATTTGAGGATAAGGGGAAGATAATTCAGGATAACATTGACACTGCAAATAGAATCAGAGATGAGGTGAAGCTCATCAGTATCAACGACTTGGAAGAATTGCTTGATACATATGGAATTGCAATTGTAGAGTATGTAGATATGCTTTCAAATGCTGTGAGAGCAGAGCCGTATGATAATAATGAAGTCAAGTTCAAGTCAGATGCAGTAGTAAGTATAATGCTTGATATCGTTCATCGAGAAATAAGAGATGACGATACATATAAGAAAATTGCGGAAGGAGAGATAAACGAGAATGCTCAAGTTCAACTTTTATCATAATCGCAAAGATAATTTTTATTCCAACAAAGTCGAGCGAGAAACCACAGGTTTAATCGGATATATCCGAGGAGATTTCGGCTCAGGCGGAAACAGTTTTCACCATAGTTGGTTTGAAAATAAAGGTAAACTTAACAACGAAGTGTTCAAGGAAGACCTTAACAAAGTAATGGAATTCTTAAGAGAAAGAATGCTGACCGACAGAATGTATATGCGGAGTGTAGTCTATGGAAATCCTAATGCCAAAATTGATTCCAAAGAAAGCACCTCATACGGAGTATTCGTTGAGACGGATGGATATGAATATGATATTCGTGCTATATGTGATGACGGCAATTACGACTTTTATATTTACTGTTATGATAAGAGGTTTCAGGAACCGCAGTTCCTTAACAGCCGAAGATTTCGTGATGAACACGGTAAATTGAATGAACCTGTTGAGGAAATTGCGAAGAAAACATTACCCGAAGCTCGTAACTATTACATCAATGGTGATAAGTACGAGAACAACGGAAAGATGTACACCTTTAGAGTAACAGAAGAAAACATGTACTTCGAAGGTAAAGACGGTGAAAAACTTTTTGTGGCACCGGAACTGATGGGTACATTTCTGCCGGATGTAGCAACAGAAGGAAACTCCTTCGTAAAAGTACCATTAAGTCAAACTCTTTCAAATCTTACACTTGGAGATTTAATACAGAGTGTGAAGCTTTCGTCTGTTCATTTGGTACATGATGAGGCAGAAATTGACCTTGCCACAGTGGAAGACTTATCGGATTCAATGCTTACAAGCGAAGGAAGGAAAGCGTGGTCTGATGTCTTAAATGCAAAAGTAACTGAAATCTATAACGGTTACTATGGAATACAAATTGAGTGCAGTGGTGTTGATGAACAAAGGCTTGCTGATTTTTCGCAGGCTTTAGCAGGAAATTGGTCTGCTGAAGAATGTGACGAATGGTTCGACTACGAGACCACTGAAGGACCAAATATGAGTATGTAGGAGGAAAAATGATGATTAGAAATATTGATATCCTGTACACAATGCAGGATAGAGTTCGTAAATTCAAATTTTATGTAGAGGAATTATCCATTGTTACAGATGTAGAAGAAACGGAGATTTCAACACTTGTTAAAAATGGCGATGATTTAATGATTGGTCTTTTGAATTCAATCAATGATGTTGATAAGTTCCTTGATTCACTTACAGAAGACATAAAGGATACAATGCTTTCCGCAGGATTTGACAGCGATGATTTCAAGGTTTGGAATGCAGCGTTGATACTTAATCCCCTCAATATAGAAGGCTTACTTGAGACCTTTGAGGGTGCAATGGATACCCTTGAATTATATCTCATCGAGACTATCAAGGGTTATAGAATCCTTACACAGCTTGCGTATGATATGAACCCTCGTTTGCCCGGTTTGAATAAGCAAGCTGAGAAAAACTGATGGCGACTAAATTTATGTCCGGGACAGAATTGTTTATGTATGAATGTATGATGCAACAGACTCCGAACATGGCACGATGTGAAAGAGAAGAGAAACGATTCAAAGCTCAGTACATCGGGTTGCTCAGAGATTTTATGCGAGAATACGGTTACGGAGAAATCAGCAAAAGAGTTACACGAACAATAGACAGATTTTTGTTTGATGAGTTTGTCTTTTGCAACGAGGAACATAGAGATATGTTTTGGAGAATGTACAGCAAATGGATAAAGAATACAAACGAAAAAGATTTTACATCTACGGCAATTATCTATTTGTTAAGTACGCACCGACAGTTTGAAACTATCTTGGCAAACTATGTATCTAATCCGCTTTATGTTTTACCGAGTATCTATGAACATGGCGAAGGAGTAGAAAAGTACAATCTTTATCATGCTGTTAAGATGATAGCAGGGATGGAATCAGGACTTTGCGAAGAGGATTTGTTTGAAGAAGGAATCCTTGATGATAAGGTCCTGTTTTTAATTATCAATGCAAAGTTTATTCAGCAGTATGGTGTTAATGGATATAAGGAAAGGAAAAACAAAAGAAAAGAACCGTATGTAAATAATTCGATGAAGCACAGGAGAAATCAGAATGTGTATTCATACAAAGGACAGACATTGAGAATCAAATAGGAGGTGGATCGAAATGTCAGAAAGGGTTAAACATCCAAGCTTTGCAAATCTGTATATTGGCAGAAGTCAGTGCAGTGGAAAACAAGCATTATTCGGCAGCTCTATTAAACATCACGATATAATCAATCTTCGTATTAGCCCTGCGTTTATGGATAGGGACCTAAATTATGACAGATACTATGCAGAGAACCTGCCATACATTGAAATTGCAATGAGTCAATCTCAATTCGCACAGGCAATAACCTCTCTTAACATGGGTGCAGGTGTTCCTGTAACATTAACAAGACTAAACGGAGAGTACATAGAACCCTGTCCGTTTGTCGACAAACGAGAGCAGTTCAGCAATGAGTTCAGAGAAGAAATGCAGGAACTTACAAAACAACTCAAGGAAACAACCCAGGCCGTTGAGGAGCTTATACAGAATAAGAGAACATTTACAAAAGCGGATAAGGAACAGATATTGTCAACTCTTAACAAGGTAACAATGCAGTTAGGTTCAAATTATCCGTATATGTTTTCCATGTTTAATGAGCAGATGGATAAAACAGTAACAGAAGCCAAGGCAGAAATTGAAAGTCATCTGCAAGCGAGAATGGAAGATGTTGCACTGAAGGCAATTGGGAAATCGCAGGAGCCGGAAGCTCTTCCCGAAGAAGATCAGGACATCGAAGAAGATGGCGGAATGCTGATGGGAGGTATGTAGAGTGAGTGAGATTAAAGAAAAAATCGAACTATTTAACGAAAGCCATAAACCATTCGGCATTACCGTATATGAGGATGCAAGGTACGGCAAGTATAATTTGGGAGTACCATTGAATTTTCTAAAAGGCGAATATGAGAATTATGGCCGTAATGCATTTAACAAGTATGCGGAAAAAATAGGTGAGCCAGTAAAAGAGGATGGACTATATACTCATGGAAATGGTCACGAATGGAAGAATGTCTTTTGTTATTACTTTTCAAAGGAAGAGGGATTGGAACAGATAAATTTTGATTGTGAAGCAGGCGGATTTTATTGTTCTTCTGATAATTTAGACCTATTAATTGATTTCGGACATAGATTTAGAGAATTATGCGAGAATGAAGAAAAATTTGAGAGTGTTGTAGTAGATGCTCTCACAGTAAAAGAAATTGAAGACGAAATCAATTATCAGGAAACGATGTCTATGGGAGGTATGTAGAATGGCAGTTTTGTTTTCGCATATAACTCTATCGGCGGAGAATGGCTCAACAGAGACCTTTCTTTGCGGAGGAATTCCTGAAAATGAATCAGGGTTAGAAAATTGGACAGCATATCAGAACTTTCTGGAAGATAATCCTGAAATTGAGTCAATAGATGTCGAAGTCAGAAGCTTTCTGTACGGTGATGGAGAAGTAGTAGATGCAAACGAATATGAGGTTGCATACTTTACAAAACGAGGGCCTGATTTTATAGAAAGGTCAACCGTAAAACCGTATGATGAATCAAACTTCATAATTCTTACAGACAATGATATTGATGAAGAACCACAAATGGAAATGTAGAGGTGAATAAAAATGCTGTATGTATTAAGTTTTGCCGGAGGAGCAATCTTCGGTGTAGTTATGATGTGCTGCTTCATTGTAAGCGGTCAGGAATCAAGAATGGAGGAGAAATACCTGAATGGAGAACAGAATCAAGGTGATGGTCTTTGAGCCGTTAAAGGAACCTTATATAGAAAATATAAAGAATGTACCTGAAGCATATAAGAGCATTGTAGAAGGAGAAACAGAAGAAGTAAGGCTCGATGAAAAAACACTCCTTATATGCAATTCAGAGGGAAAAGAAAAAGAGCTTGTTCCGAATAGAACGATCGGCAACGATATTATCTGCGGAACATTCTTTCTTGCAACAGATACCGGAAGTGATAAGTATGCCTCAATAACCCCAATGCAAGCACAGTTTTATAACAAAAGATACGGTGATGCTGAAGTAATATCACAGGCAGATGTCAAATATTTGAGTCAGATCGGTTCAGTGGGTATTGGAAGGGATACGGTATATCTCAACAACCTGAGTATGAGATTTAATGAAGAGAAAATTGATTTCAAAAAGGTGGCAGCTTCGTACAAGACAGAAGACAAGCTCGAAGCAAAAGAACTTTTAAAAACAATGCATGAGGTCTTTTGCTCCACCCATAAGACAGATTGTGTGGATGATCTCGATACTGTCGGAGATGAGTTTGTTTCACTTCCTGCAGTGATTAAGTCAGATAAGACAGGCGAAATCTGTGTGGGGCTAGTGTATGTAGATATTGAATCATCGGGTGAGCATTGGGGAACACAGTTTGCATTTAGTCTTGGCTTTTATGGTGAAGATGGAGAAACAATGCCACCGACAGTTAAGGCAGAGCGTGATAGAATCGGCTCATATGACTATTGGTACACACCAACCTTTGCAGGAGATATACATGTGAGCTTTGACGATGTCCCTGAAGATGTTCAAAGCATGCTCGATTATGCAAAGGGAATTGAAGAACAAACACAGGGAATGAATATGAATTCAATATAAAATAGAAATGAGGTAAATTAGATGATTTGTAAAATAATGAATATATACAATGGAGATAAGGGAACAAAAATATTATCCCTTCCCAAAAATGAAGAACAATTAAATTCCGCACTAGTGGATTTAGGCGTTGACAGAAGAAACGGATTTGTGCATGAAGTAATATTTGTAAAAACAAGAAGCAAGGAAATTGATAAGGCCATTTTGTCATTAAAGTTGAGAGTGGAGGAAGTCAATTTATTTGCAATGTATTACGAGGATACCACACCCGAATGGGATGTTAAATTTGAGAGAATGCTAAAGGTATTCAAACCAGATAATGCCAAAGATTTTCTGAATCTTATGTATGAAAGTGAAGCATACAGCTTTTATAAAGCGAAAACGGTAGAGGAAATCGGTGAAAAATTAATATCGCAGTATCCTGCAATGGGCAGATGGACGGCAAAGGATGTAGGCGAAATGTTCCACGAACAAAATAAAGGAAGCTTTGTTTTGAATTCTCTATACATGGTAAAAGATGAATCTCTTCTTGATGAAAACACTTTCCATTATAACGGAGTGTCAGTCGGGGATTTCTATTTAGCAAGCGAAGATAAAGATTATGTTTGCTCTGTTGCAATGTTCAACAAAGAAAAATACGAAGCCTACATGCTTGAAGGCGCAGAAAAACCACCGTATATATCGATTATGTTACCAACAACTATAAATGAGTTGTGCAGGGCAATGGATAGATTAGGTGGTAATGAAATTACATATTTTGTATCTCCTTTAACAGAGCATTTTCCAACAAATCTTGCGGCAAAGTTTTCGATTGGATACATTAATGAGTTTGCAGAGTTATGGTCAGAACTCGAAAAAGACAACACCATTATCGAAAAATTGTCTGCCGTGCTTGCCTATGAAGGTCGAGAGGAAACAATAGAAGATCTGTTAGAGTGTTATTCGAGACTTGATGAATACAAAATATATCCCGGCGTATGCGATTATGGTATATTATTAGACCTTGAGAGAAAAGACAATGAAAAAATGACAATAAAAGAGAAAAACAAAAGAATCAACCAATATCTGTGCAATTATAATGGTTGTCTATCTGGTGAATATGGTCTTATATTAAAGACCAATGGTAAACAAGGTATAGAAGAGTTTTTGAAAGTTGATTATTTATGATAATACATAATTGAGGCGGTCAGTTTGTGTGAACTTAAACACACGAATTGACCGCCTCTTTTTTTGTGCCTGAAATAAGGCAGAAAGGAGCAGATTGCTATGAAAAAGAAACGTGGCAACCTGGTGCGTGATGCACCCAAGGCATAAATATCGTAGTGAACCGGCGGTTGTGTAATGCAACCGCCTAAATTTATGCCAAATCGGAGGTGTTTGAGATAGCTAAATATCAGAACAGCCCGATTCCATATGTAGGCGGAAAAAGAGCAATGAGAGAGATAATCTTAAAGTCGTTTCCTCTGCAGTACCGTAGGTACATAGAGGTATTCGGCGGAGGTGCTTCAATCCTCTTTGCAAAACAGAAAGAAAAGTTTGAGGTATATAACGATTTCAATGGCGACCTTGTAAACATGTTCAGATGTATCAAGGAACGACCGCTAGCGTTACTTAAGACCTTAAAATTTTTTCCGCTTCACAGTAGGCAGGACTTTAACATACTGCTGGACTTCCTTAACGGTGACGAACCAAAATACCCATACCAGAAGGAAGAAATGCAAATAGCAGAGGAGTATTTTGACAAACGAGATGAAGAAGAAATTAAACACATTTTGAGCGAAAAGGTAAAACTTTACGATGTAGAAAGGGCGGCTACCTTCTATAAGCTGATTAGATACAGCTATGGAAGTGCCGGAAAGAGCTTCGGCGGACAGCCTGTAAACCTTTCGAGTACATTGGAGCTTCTATCTGCGGCTGCTTTCAGATTGAGAGAAACCGTAATCGAGAACAAGGACTTTGAAGGTCTGATCAAGCAATATGACAGACTCGAATCGTTCTTCTATCTCGATCCACCATATGTAGAAACGGAGGGACATTACATGGTTGACTTCCCGAAAGAAAACCACATCAGACTGTTTAAAACCTTAAGCGAAATAAAAGGTAAATTTCTTCTGTCATACAATGATTGTGAATTTATCAAAGAACTATACAAGGACTATACAATCGTTGAACACACTCGTGCAAATCCTCTCGCTCACAGATATGACTCCGGCAGTCAGTTC
>JAFTUP010000029.1 GCA_017466205.1 Clostridia bacterium | reverse complement strand
TATGTGGAACTCATGAAGTCAGCAGAACACAGAAGACAGGTGCACTTGGTGATCACATCCCCGGAACACCCGTAAAGGAAAACGAAGTAGCTGGCAACTGCCAGACTCCTGCTACATACGACGAGGTAGTTTACTGCTCTGTTTGTGGAACCCACGAAATCAGCAGAACCCAGAAGACTGGTGAGCTTGGCGACCACATCCCCGGTACACCTGTAAAGGAAAATGAAGTAGCAGGCAACTGTCAGACTCCTGCTACATACGACGAGGTTGTATATTGCTCTGTATGTGGAACTCATGAAGTCAGCAGAACACAGAAGACAGGTGCACTTGGTGATCACATCCCCGGAACACCCGTAAAGGAAAACGAAGTAGCTGGTAACTGTCAGACTCCTGCAACATACGATGAAGTAGTTTACTGTTCTGTTTGTGGCACACATGAAATCAGTAGAACTCAGAAGACCTCCGGTTATGGCAAACACGTTCCTGCACAAGCAGTAAGAGAAAATGAAGTAGCAGGTACTTGTGAGGTTCAAGGTACTTATGACGAAGTAGTGTATTGCTCAGTTTGTAGCACACACGAGATTAGCCGCATTCAGAAAACAAGCGGTTACGGAAATCATACTCCTGCAACAGCAATCAAAGAGAACGAAGTGGCGGGAAATTGCGAAACCGAAGGAACTTATGACGAAGTAGTTTACTGTTCTGTATGCGGAACTCACGAAATCAGCAGAACACAGAAGAGCTCGGGTTATGGTGAACATGTTGCAGGTACACCTGTAAAAGAAAATGAAGCTGCTGGTAACTGTCAGACACCTGCAACTTATGACGAAGTTGTATATTGCTCAGTTTGTGGCACTCACGAGCTTAGCAGAACTTCCAAGACGGGTGCACTCGGCAACCATATCCCCAGAACTCCTGTAAAAGAAAACGAAGTGGCAGGCACTTGCCAGACTCCTGCAACCTATGATGAAGTAGTTTATTGCTCTGTATGTGGAACACACGAGATTAGCAGAACTCAGAAAACATCTGGCTATGGTGAGCATATCCCTTCAACTGCAGTTAAAGAAAACGAAGTAGCTGGCAACTGTCAGACTCCTGCAACCTACGATGAGGTAGTTTACTGTTCAGTATGTAATACACACGAGATTAGCCGTACACAAAAAACTTCTGGCTACGGCGAACATATCCCTGCAACTGCAGTTAAAGAAAACGAAGTAGCTGGCAACTGTCAGACTCATGCGACTTATGACGAAGTAGTATATTGTTTAATTTGTGACGATGAACTCAGCAGAACACAGGAGACAGGAGAACTTGGAGAGCACGAATATGTAAGCGGAAGATGTAAGCATTGCGGAGAAGTGGAAGAAAGTACATCTCCTCAGTTAATCGTAGGAGTTGCGACTGTCAACGAAGACGCATCTACTGTCAGCATAACCCTTTCAATTAAAAATAACCCCGGTATTTCTTCGTTGAAGATGTCCGTTGAATACGATGACGCCCTTACCTTGAATAGTGTAGTATTTACACAGTTGTTTGGCCCTTATGTTGCTGCACCTACTCCATATAGCAATCCTCAGATAATAAATATGATGAGTCCTATGAGTGATGTTACGGGCAGTGGTGAATTTGCAACACTTACATTCAATATATCGGGTGAAATCAGCACAGGAGATGTTCTTGAAATCAAACTGTCATATGACGGAGACAATACATTTAACGGAAACTTTGCACCGGTTGAATTTGAAATAGTTAATGGCAGTATCACCGTAGAATAAGAGGAAATAAATGAAAAAAATATATGTATGTATTTTTTGCTTTATGATGTTGTCAACCTTGTGCCTTGCAGACGGTGTTTTTTCTGATATTTCAACTGATGCATGGTATAAAGACAGTGTAAAATATGCCAAAGAAAACGGTTTGATGAACGGAGTTAGCAAAACAGAATTTGCTCCTGAGATTAACATAACACGCTCAATGGCTGTAACTGTTCTTTACCGTATGGCGAAATCCCCCGAATGTGCATTCGAAAAGACTTTTGCAGATGTAAGTAAAGAAGATTATTACGGTATAGCGGTGTTGTGGGCAGTGCGTGAAAAAATTGCAACCGGTTATGGAAACATGGTGTTCGGTTCAAATGACGAAATTACCCGTGAACAGTTTGCCACAATGATTTACCGATATGTTAAATCAACGGGTAAAGATGTCTCTTCCAAAATGGCTTTGACAAAATTTGAAGATGCATCAAAAGTTAGTGCCTATGCAACAGATGCTTTGGAGTGGGCGTGTGAGGTCGGACTTATAAATGGTATGACAGAAACTACACTCGCCCCTCAGGGCAAAACTACCCGAGCACAAGCAGCAACTGTTTTTATGCGTCTTGATAAATTGCTCAAAGAAAGTCAAAAACCTGACCCCAAGCCTGTAAATCCAACAACCCCTGATAGTGATAACAACCCAGCGATAACACTCAAAGCGATAAGCGATTTTGAAAAAAAGGAAGTTAAAGCAGTTATTTCGCTTGAGAATAATAAAGGAATTGCTTCTTTAAAGGCGTTTATTGAATATGACACAAATGTTCTTACTCTTAAAGAAGTATCCTTCAATAAGGCTTTTGGTGAATATGTTTCTGCTCCCCAGCCTTATTCAAGTCCTCAGGTGCTGAACTTCATAAGTCCGCTTGAAGATGTTATTCACAACGGAGAGTTTGCAACACTCATATTCACTATAAATGAAGATTTTGACACAAAAACAGAAATTAAAGTTGTTTATGACAAAGACAACACCTTCAATTCAAACTTTGAATTCATCGACTTCATGGTTTTAAACGATAAGGTTATTATAAATAAAAATATCTAAGAGAGGTTTAAAAATGACAATTAACAATAAAAGCATAACAGCGTTTCTTCTTGCGGTATTGATGATTTTCAATATCCTTCCTCTGTCGGTTTTCGCTGGCAATACAGAAACGCAAACAATGACCGCTTCACTTACTTCCGCTTCAGGTATGCCCGGCGATACAGTGGAAGTTAAAGTGGAACTTGCAAACAACCCAGGTATTTCATCAATGAAACTTTTTGTAGAATACGATGAAAATCTTGAACTTACTGAAGTTATATTTGATGAGCGTTTTGGTGTATATGTATCTGCACACACACCTTATTCAAATCCTCAGGTATTGAACTTGATGAGTCCCCTTGCGGATATATCGGTAAGCGGAACTTATGCTACATTGAAGTTTAAAATTTCAGAAGACGCTCCTGATAATTATAGGGCTGACATTGAACTCAGCTATGACCCCGATAACCTTTTCAACGGAAATTTTGAACCGGTTGAACTTACTACTCAGGGTACATCTGTAAATATTTATCACGGTATCCCCGGTGATATAAATAATGATAAACAGGTTACTAACCTTGACGCAATACTTCTTTTCCGTTATTCGTCAGGTCAGGATGTATCTGCACTTGTTGACGAAAGTGCAATAGATGTAAACGCCGACGGTAAGGCTAATAATAGGGATGCTATCCTCATTTTCAGATATGTTTCCGAATGGCCGGGTATTGTTCTTTCAAGAGGCGGAGTACATACTCATAATTTAACAAAAGTGGAAGCAAAAGAGGCTTCTTGTACAGTAAATGGAAACATCGAATACTATACTTGCGACAGTTGTGATAAACTGTTCAGCGATGCCAACGGAAAAACACAAATAAAGGCTGAAGATACAGTTGTTAAGGCGGGACATACCGAAGAAACTATCCCCGAAGTTAAACCTACTTGCACCGAAACAGGACTTACTGAGGGTGTGCGTTGTTCTGTTTGTGAAGAAATACTCACAGAACAGGAAGATGTTGCGGCAACAGGACATATATATGCTGCTGTTTGGTCAAGTAACGAAACTCACCATTGGCATGCGGCAACCTGCGAGCACAGTGCTGAAATTTCAGGTAACGCAAAGCATACACTTGACAGCAATCACATTTGTACGGTTTGTACTTATGATGCCAGTGCTACATTTAAGCTTGCAACCCCGGACAATGTAAAAGTATCTTATGACAAAGTTACATGGGATGCAGTGGATAATGCAGAATATTATACAGTAAGAGTAAACGGCGACTATGAAATTGTACAAAGAGGAACAACAGCACCCCTTAGTGCTGTGCTGAATTCAAATGGCGAGAAGCTTTTCGCAAATGAAACCGGAATAAACAAACACGGTTTGGTAGAAGTTACTGTTCGTGCAAACGATAATGGTAATTATTTAGCATCTGATTATTCGGACATTGTGTCATATTACTATATTCCCGATGCCGGCGAGTCTGATAACAGAACACTTGCTGACAATTACAGACTTGGATACGGATATAACCTTATAGAACAGACATTTACGACAGGAATTGAATCAAAAAGGGCAATTTTAAATCTTGGAAAACTATTTGCTATCGACACTTTCTCTTCAAATACTCAGGGTAATGGCGGTTCTAATTATTCCTATTATTTCACATCAGCAGATGACTATGTAGCTAATAACACTGAAAGTTGCGAAATAACAGCGAGTGTAGGTGGTGGTTTTGGACCTGTGTCAGCAAATCTTAAAACTGACCTTTCCTATTCAAGCAGCGAAAACTATAAGTCTCACAAGTATAATGCGACATATATTAGCCGTTTTGATCAGGTTGCAGGAACTACAACTTTCGGAATGAACAACAGTAACATAAGAATACATGCTCTCTCAGATCAGTTTATTAAGGATATTACAAAAGAAAATAATGATCTTCGCCTTTACAGTGATGAACAGTTATGTGAACATATTTTGAAATATTATGGAACGCATGTAGCACTTGGCGTGCAAAGAGGCACAAGATTTGTTACATCTTATGTAATTTCTACAGATTCTGTAGATGATAGCAAGAGTGCAACTGCAATGTTTAAAGTAGGTGCAAGTGCAAATGTTTCTACTTTCTTTAATGCTTCTCTTGATGTAACGAATCAGGGCTCAAGCACAATCACTCTTAATAGCGAAACTACTACTTCAACACTTAAATCAAGTTATTATGGTGGAAAAGTGGCTTCGGGAGTAGTAGATGGTAAAATATCTATTAACAGTTGGGATGGAGAAGAAAACCCTGTTACTATCGGTCTTACCGAAGCAATAGCAGTCAGTTCGCTTATAAAACAATATGAAGATGAATTTGGCCGTCTTGGTGAAAATGGTTCTTCTCTCGGTGAGGCTTTTGCCGCATATGTTGACGCAAGAGCAACAGCGGAATATAATACCCTTTACAGTCAATATACATACGACCCACCGTTCAATGTAAAGGTTCAAGAAACAGAGGAGGGAAATGTTCTTGTAATTGATCTTTCAAAGTATCAGGGAACAGGAAGCCTTGAAGGTGCCGGCTGTACGTATCTTGTAGACGGCGTATTCACCGTATATCCCAATATGCTTGGTAAACGCATAGATAAGATAAAGGTTGTAAGTTCCTTTGACAACAATGACATTGCCGAAAAGAATTTGATTGACGGATTCTCAATCGCACTTTCTAACAAGTGGAAGAGAGATGTAGATGTAGAATTTGAAAACATCGGTGTCCGTGTACTTGAAAATGGACTCGTTGACAAGACCAAGACGAGTGGAATAGCTGTCAACACAACATTTAAGGGAATTAACCTTGTAGAGCAGGCTGACGGTACAAGCGAAATGTATATAGTTACCGATGACATCTCCTGCAAGGTTGCACTTGGCATTGAAAACGGCGAAGAACTCTTCGTTTCAACCATTTATATGGATGAAGATACCATTATTCTTCCCGTAGCAGAGAAGAAGGGATATTCATTCTCGGGCTGGAAAACACCTAACGGACAGCTTGTTACAGAGAAAGACGGAACGCTTTATACTTCTGTCGATTTGTCCAATCTTACACTTTTACATCCGGAATGGGCTTGTGAACAGTATGAAATTGTTTTAAACAATGGATATGCAGATACTACGGGAACCGAAACAATAATCGAACACTACGGTTATATGTTTGCAGACGAAAGCGGAGAGCAGCTTGACAAAATTACAGTTCCCGAAAAGGCAGGATATAGCTTTGAGGGCTATTACAAGAGCGTAGAAAATAACGGATATTCATACGCCGAAGGCTTTGATGAGATTATTGACAAAGACGGAAACATAAAAGCAGAGGCAGATATCTTTGGCTCACACACAACTATCTATGCTTTGTATAAGCCTGTAACATATGAGGTAAATCTCTATGTGGATTCTGAATTTTACGGCAGGTTCTTTGAAGTTTACGGAGAAAAAATTTGCGACGAAAACGGAGAGTCTATAGACAAGATAGAGGGAGTTCCCGAAAAAGCAGGATATACCTTCAATGGATTTACTTGCAGTTTAGGCGAGATTGTTGACAAAAACGGAAATATCATTCCTGCAATCAATGCAAATTTCAAGACTTTTGCAGAGGATACTGAGATATCCGCAGAGTTTGTGGCAAACGACTATGTGGTAACATTCGATTCAAATGGTGCTAATGTTTCGGTTGACACGATCAATGTAACTTACGGCAAGCCTTACGGAACACTTCCTGCTATTACAAGAGAGGGCTATACCTTCAACGATTGGAAACTCGGTGATACTGTAGTTACTGCTGACACTGTTGTCGAGAGCACCTCTGACCATACTCTTGTAGCAGATTGGACAGCACATACTTATACTTTTGTGTTTGACGGAAACGGTGCTACATCCGGCTCAACAGCAAGCTCGACTCACACATACGGCGTTGCAAAAACACTTACCAAAAACGGCTTTGATAAGACAGGATATACATTTGGAAGTTGGAACACAAAGGCGGACGGAAGCGGAACTTCTTTTGCAAACGAACAAGAAATTCTCAATCATACTGCAACAAACGGTGCTGTTATAACACTTTATGCACAGTGGCCTAAAGGCAATAGTGTAGTTGTCATATTCGACGCTAATGGCGGTAGTGCTGCATTCTCTGAAAAGAGCGTAGTATATGACGAGGAATACGGAGCACTTCCTACTGCAACAAGAATGGGCTTCTCGTTTGAAGGTTGGTATACTGCGAGTGGCACAAAAATAACTGAAGACTCAGTTGTAAAAGTGACTTCTTCTCAGGTGCTTTATGCCCACTGGAATGCAAACTCCTATAAGGCAACATGGACAGTTCCCACAGGGGTTACCATTACAGTAAAGAGAACATCGTCACCTTATGCAAATGCTTCCACAGGAACTCTTTCAAGCGGAGCTACAGTATATCACGGAGATGTGCTGAGTGTAACATACAGTGCTAATCCGGGTTATACGTTAAGCGGTAAAGGTTCTACAAGCATAACAGTTACGGGGAATGTTACATCCTCTCAGATTTATGCAAGTGCTACGGTAAATTCATATACGGCAAAATGGACAGTTCCAACAGGTGTAACAATTACAGTAAAGAGAACATCATCACCTAACGCAAATGCTTCTATAGGAACTCTTTCAAGTGGTGCCACTGGTGCGACGGTTTACTACGGAGATGTACTCAGTGTAACATATAGTGCTAATACAGGATATACATTAAGTAGCAAGGGTGCAACAAGCATAACAGTTACGGGGAATGATACTTCTTCACATATTTATGCATCTGCAACTCCTAACACTTACACCGTAACTTATTACGGCAACGGCGCAACAGGCGGAAGTACGACGACTTCAACTCACACATACAACTCTTCCACAAATCTTAAATCCAACGGTTTTACAAGAACAAATTATACTTTCTTAGGTTGGAGCACAAGTAGTACTTCAACAACTCCTACATATACTAACGGACAGTCGGTAAAGAACTTAACAACAGCTGCAAATGGAATTGTTAATCTTTATGCAGTGTGGGTTAAGACATCAGGTTCGTATAGTTCAGAAGAAAGTATACCAGTCGCTTTGTCAGAAGCCCCTCCCGAGTACTGGCAAACCGGATTAAATAGAGAAGCTCTTTACAAGAGTGGTTTTCACTTAATACAAATAAATATAAAAATGCATGTTTTAGCTGCGTTTAAAGAAGAAACTCTGAATGTTAAAATATTTGACAAGAGCGGAGTGCCAATTTCTGAAATTGACAAAAATGTTTCTAAGGGTGAGCATGATATAAATTTCTCTTTTACAGTAAGTCTTGATGCGATTCGTGATGATGGAACTGTTTGTGTACAATATACATCTATATCCGGTTTTATATCGTATATTACTAAAACAGAAATTTCGTTTTCTGCGAGTTAAATCAGAAAATATGATAAAAACATCATGCAAAAAGGAGAAAACAAAATGTATGAATTTAATGATAATATGCGATTAAGGATGATGTACTACATACGGAGAAATGGAGAAATCTCTTTGTTTGATTTGTGTGAAAAGATATTTGGTTATATTGGATATATTGGTTCTTCAAATAGGAATTTTTTTAGTTATGATCTATTTGGTTTGTATCATAAAGGCTTTATAAATATTTATCTAAAGACGGATGAGATTTCTGATTTGTCTAAAAAGGAAGAATTTAAGTTTGAAAGCGAGAGACACCTAAGAGAGACTTTGTTTGCAATAATAGAATTATATAATTCCCATGAGAATAGCTTTTGCGATTCTTCTAGTGAAACAAAGGTATTTATAAGTGCAACCTCAAAACTTGATGAAATACAGCGAACTTTAGGTTTTAGTATATCCAATGAATTTCGTTACATGGAGGAAGTGAACGGTAGAAATTGGCTTTTTGGCAATATAAAAAATAAGTTAAGTTCAAAAGTATTTGTAATAATGCCGTTTGAAGACGATTTTAAAGTTATTTATGAGGATCACATTAAAAAAGTTTGTGACAAATTGCAATACTCTTGCCAAAGGGCCGATTTGATAGATAAACCAAATGTAATTATAAATGATATTTGGAGTTTGATTAATAATGCAGAAATTATTGTTTGTGACTGTACAGGAAGAAATCCCAATGTCTTTTATGAACTTGGACTTGCACACGCTATCGGAAAGAAAGTGATTTGTATCACGCAGAACGAAGAGGATATTCCTTTTGATATCAAGCAGATAAGGTATATTAAATATGACTATGCTCCTCGTGGAATGGAAGAATTTGAAAAAACTTTGAGGCGGTTTATGATTACTGACGATATTTCAGAATAAACCCCAAAATATGCATTGTAAAAGTTAAGCAGGTAAAGATGTGCTTCATCATACAGAATTGGAGCACACTTTGCCTGCTTTTCTTATTTTTTGATAAAATATTGTACTATTTTAGCGTTAATTACAACAATTAATTATTATCTGCACATTAAAGCTGATTACTATGCAGATAACTCTTGACTTTCTGCATATAATATAGTATAATTATATACAGATAAGGAGCGTATATTATGAGAAAGTTTGATTATTCGTTTTTTAATAATGGGTTGTTACCTGCAAATCTTATAAATTTAACATCAAACATTGCGTTTCTCAAGATAACATGAAAAACACCTCTCAAACCAATTAAGGTTTAAGAGGTGTTTTTACTTCAAATGCAAAGACATTCTTCATAATGTGCAAGGTTCGTCTTTGCGTGTTTTGGTGACCCGTACGGGAATCGAACCCATGATTCCACCTTGAGAGGGTGGCGTCTTAGCCGCTTGACCAACAGGCCTTATTTCCATAGGCTATTATACAGTATCGGGGCTTAATTGTCAAGAGTAAAATTTAAAATTGACAAAAAAACGCTATCGTGATAAAATATCTTATACTTAATTAAAGGAGACTTTTTATGAAAAGAATTATAGCACTTTTACTTTGTCTTATTTTGTGTTTTTCTTTTGCTTCTTGTGACCAGTCCTCTGACTCCAAGGGCGGAAAGAAGAACGTCAAGGTAGGAGACACACTTGATGCACCCGAAAAGACAGCAAGCCTTGACGACTATGACAAGCTGACGGTCAAGTCCACTTTCGATGCGCCCTCTCTCGGTGTGAAGAGAACTGAGGTAAACTCTTTTTACAAGGGCGAAAACACAGAAATTTACTACTATGAAACAAATGATGCTTCAGCAAACTTTACAATGGCCGACGTTACCAAGGTAGCCGACGGAAAATCACAGTCATACTGTAAAAGCTGGGGTGACTTTGAGCCTATCGAGGGCATAATGGAAGGTAAGACCGACGAGGAATATCAGCTTCTGAATTTTGCATATCTGGGACTTAACCCCGAAAATGATGAAACTATCATCGAGTACGTGAAGTGCGAGGACGATACCTTCGAGGGTAAAGATTGCTACGTTTATACAGTAAAATATGAAAACGACCCCGAAATGGAAGAAGAGGTTTCCGACTCTACCATATGGGTAGACAAAGAGACGGGACTTTGGCTCAAGACCTCGTTTACTATTGACGGCACCGAACTGACAAGAACTATCACAAGTATTGAAGAGTCGGCGTCGGCTATCCCCGGCACACTTCCCGTTACCATTGAAGAAACGGATATTTATAACACTACTCAGTTCAGACTCACCGCAAAGAGCCTTGACACCACAAACCCGAACTTCGCAGGCGTTCTCACCCTTGAAGCAGAGAACAAGGGAGCAGAGGATATCAGAGTTTATACAAACAGCTTTGACGCAAACACTCTTACTCTCGCTCAGAGGGTATTTGACGAGACGTTTGCGGCAGTTCAGACTGTACAGTTTGAATGTAATATTTCCGAT
>JAFTUP010000337.1 GCA_017466205.1 Clostridia bacterium | reverse complement strand
GAGAAGCAAGAAAAGGTTGTTACACCTGATGCTCCACCTAAAAAGGCTAATACAAAAAAGGATAATGGCGTTATTTCAATGTTTGAAGGAATGGATGATATATTTACTATTAAGCCTGACTCAGACAATGAAGTTGAATTTGAACAGGTAATTGAAGAAAAACCTGTATTTGAAGAGCCAATAGTTGAAGAAAAGATTGAAACACCTAAAAATCCGTTAGATGAATTAAAATCTAACATTTTACTATTTCCGAGTGGCGATTTTCTTTATATTGGATTTGATAATGGCATTATTTACGCTGGTGCTATGACTAACACAGGAATTTTAAGACAATATGAGTTTGAATATGAATTTGATGTTAGTGTTGATGCAAATGTTCAAGACATTTATGATTATGTACTTGAAAAGCATCCGGAATATGCCATAGAAAAAAAGGTTAAACCTAAAACCAATCCAATATATCAAAAATATCTTGAGGCTCAAAATAAGTACCCAAATTTAGTAGTTATATTAAGAGTTGGTGACTTTTATGAGATATTTGGAAAAGACGCTATATCAGTTGGAAATAAGCTCGAATTGACAATTACATCAAGAGATAAGGGTGATGGAACAAAAACTGAAATGATTGGTTATCCATACCATGCATCTGATGTTTACATAGATAAAATTACAAAAGACTTCTCTGTTGTCGTTATTGAAGCTGACGGAACTGAAAATGTTATAGACAACGGTATTAAGGTTGATGTTAAAACAGGCGAAGTCATTGACGAGGATTTTGATTTTGATATAGAAATAGTTGCCAAATTATACGATATATTTGGTGCAGATATGGAGGGATGCTAAAATGAAAATTGAAAACATTAAGCCTATACCAAAATATATGTTAAAACTAATAAAAAAGATTGATTTAGAAAAATATAAGCCACAAAATGGCTTTACTCGCTACTACTCGTATCTTACTAAAAATGACGGTGAGCTCGTTCAAGTCATTGTTGCAGTAAAAAACAGATATAGTAAATGGCTATGCAAACAAGTTGTAGTTCATAGTATGCACTCAAAAGATTGCTTTGTAAAGGATATTGCTTACTTTTGGATTGGTGGCTATGTAACTAATTGGCATCCAGAAGGATACGGAAAAGAAGCATGGTATGCTGATGGTAAATGGGACATTGCTGATGATAGGTACTTTCACATTTGGTGCCCTTGTATAAATAAGGAATACTTGGAAAAATACCCGCAATACAAATATTGTGCCTATAAGGAATATCCTTACGGGGATTTTTTCAAATACTTAAAGGTATATGAGAAATATCCGCAAGCTGAATACATAGTTAAAATGGGCTTACCGTCGAGAGCAATGAGCATTATGTTATTGAAACAATGCAAAAAAGATAAACAATTTTGCAAGTGGCTTTATAAAAATAAATATAAAATAAAATATGGTGGTTACTACATTACTACCATTCTTACCGCTTACAAAAAGAATTTGTCTTTGGATAAAGTACAAGCATTTGAGGTTGCTAAAAAAAGACTTATCCACGAAGAAGGCTTACAACCGGTAAGAGATATGTTAAAACAAAGAGGCGATTATGAGAAATTTATAAATTATATAAATAATCAAAACACCTCTTATAGAACATATTTAGATTACTTCAATGCTTGTAATTACCTTGGTATTGATATGAATATTGACAAGAATAGATATCCACACGAGTTTAAAAGATGGCACGATATACGAATTAACGAATATGCAAGTGCAAAAGCTAAAGCAGACGCCAAGGCAAAAAAAGAATTTAATGCTAAATTTAAAATAATAGCGAAAAAATATGAGTCTTTACAAGAAAATTGTAAAGGCTCATTTATTTGTATTATAGCCAAGAGTCCTAACGAACTTGTTAAGGAAGGTGCTTTTCTACATCATTGTGTAGGCAAGATGGGATATGACAAAAAATTCGTAGATGAAGTATCACTAATATTCTTTATTCGTGATAAAAACAATCCCAAAATTCCTCTTGTCACTGTCGAGTATTCGCTATCAAAAAAGAAAATTCTTCAATGCTACGGCGAACACGATACAAAGCCATCAAACGAAATAGAAAACTATGTATACAATGAATGGCTACCATACGCAAACAAAAAATTAAAGAAATTAGAAAAGATTGCTGCATAAAGGAGAAAAGATTATGTTATTTAGAATTACTGCTTATCACAAGGAGCTTGACATCTCCGTTATTATGGATTGTGATGGTAAATTTAATTACCTACAACAATTTAGTCTTTATATGCAAAATAAAGGCTTTATGGTGCTTGAACAAGACAAAGAGGATACTATGCTTAACGGAAACATTAAGCCGCCAAAAAGTTATCCAAATAATGTTATATTAAGGGCTTGCCATTATGGCAGACCGATAGATACAACCTTTACTCAAAACGGAGTTACATACAAAGCAGTACAGGTAAATAGAAAAATTTATGTGCCTGACAAGGATAGAACTATATAACTGAATAAAAATTGCCAGCATTACTGAAATTACTCAAAAATGCTGGCTTTTTTTATGTTCGTAAAAACTTTTTGTTATACATTAGCAATGGTCTTTTGCCAATGTTTCAAGCGAATATGTCCTTTTTCTATTTTGCAATATTACACAATCCAAATTAGAATTTTACATTTCTTCAACTTTAATTAAGTTTGTATTGCCCACTCTACCTGATGTATCACCACCTGTGATTATAATCTTATCACCTTTTTTTAGAGAAAGCGATTTTGCGGTGATTTTCTTTGCAGTATAAAACAATACATCTGTTGACGGATATTTTTCGCAAAGTGCAGGTATAACTCCCCAAGAAAGAGCAAGTTTTCTCCAAGTTGCCTCATCCGTTGTAAGACCTATTATATCAATAGGCGAACGGAATCGAGATACCATTCTTGCTGTCATTCCTGAAATGGAGCAAGCAACTATTGCTTTTGCATTAATATCAATAGCCATACAGCAGGTTGCGTGAGAAATAGCATCCACCGTATTTTTTATTGTAAATTCGGCATTATTAAAGCGTTTTTTGTAATTTATGTTTTCTTCGGTTGTTTCTGCAATTTTTGCCATTGTCCTTACAGCCTCAACAGGATATTTTCCTGCCGCTGTTTCACCCGAAAGCATTATTGCACTTGTTCCGTCATAAACAGCATTTGCTACGTCTGAAATCTCTGCTCTTGTCGGTCTTGGACTGTGTATCATTGACTCAAGCATTTCAGTAGCGGTAATAACTCTTTTACCAAGCATTCTACACTTGGTTATAAGTTTTTTCTGTATATTTGGAAGCTGCTCAAATGGAATTTCTACGCCCATATCTCCACGAGCTACCATTACACCGTCGCAATACTCACAAATTTCATCAATATTATCAAATCCCGATTGATTCTCAATCTTGGCAATTAATTCAATATTATTTGCACCTATTTCATCCAAATAATTGTGAACATCTATTAAATCCTGCTTACCGGAAACAAATGAACAAGCTATAAAATCAATCCCACGTTCAACACCAAATTTAATATCCTTTTTGTCTTGCTCTGAAAGATACGGCTGCTTCATAACCTTTCCGGGAAAGCTCATGCTCTTTCTATCAGATAATTCTCCACCGCAAACAACCTTGCAAATAATGTTGTTATTTTCAATTTTATCAACAATAAAGGTTAACAAACCATTGTTTAGTAAAATAGAATCTCCCTCTGCAAGTTCTTTTGGCAAGTTAGGATAACTTACAGAAACAATATGCTCATTTCCAATCACATCACATGTTGTGAAAACAAATTCAGCGCCTTCATTCAGTGTGATTTTGCCGCTTTCAAAAGTTTTTATTCTATATTCAGGGCCTTTTGTATCAAGCATTATTGCCACGGGCAAATTAAGCTCCGAACGAACCTTTTTTATAAGTTCTATTCTTCTTTCGTGGTCGGCGTGTGTATTATGAGAGAAATTAAGTCTTGCGACATTCATTCCCGCCTTGCACATACCTACAATTATATCTTCTCTTTCACTGGCAGGGCCAATTGTGCAAACAATTTTTGTTTTTCTCATAACTCACCTCAGAATTTATTTTAATATCGATATAGCATCGGTTATAGTTTTTTCAAAAGCTTCCTTACCATACTTATCAACCTCGGCTTTATTCTTTTCGCCGTGAGTTAAACAGCCTGCACCACCGATACAACCGCCTACACAAGCCATACCTTCGATAAAGTTAGCGTCAAGAACATTTTTGTTTTTTTTCAAAAGTGCCATACGGCAAGCTTCAATTCCGTCACAAGGGATAGCCTTTAAATTAAAATCTATACCTTGCTCCTTCAGTGCTTGTGTTACGGCATCGGAAAGTCCGCCTGAACGGGCAAAAATTCTACCATAATATGATGCGTTATCAAGAACATCCTCTTCAAGTGTAGTAATATCAATATCCCTACTGTCAAATAAGGCTTGAAGCTCCTCAAAGGTAAGAACCACATCTACATAAGGCTTAACGCTATCAAGCTGAGCCTCTGCTTTTTTTGCAGTACAAGGGCCTATGAACACCACCCTTGCGTTCGGAGTTGTATCCTTAATATATTTGGCAAGCGTTGCCATTGGAGATAAATTGTGAGATACATAAGGCATAAGCTGTGGGAATGCAGATTTTATATATGCAACAAATGCAGGACAACAGGAACTGGTTAAAAAGCCCTTTTCGGCAAGTTCTTTTGATTCCTCGTGTGCTACCATATCAGCTCCGAGAGCCGCCTCAACAACTGTAAAGAAGCCAAGTTCCTTTAAACCTGTAATTACTTGTCCTAATTTTGCATATGTAAATTGGCTTGAAATAGATGGTGCCACTATTGCATATACCTTGTATTTTTCATTATTTTTACTTTTCTTTATAAGATCAATAACATTAAGTATATACGATTTATCCATTATTGCACCAAACGGACACTGATAAACACAGGCACCGCAGGAAATACATTTGTTATTATCTATTTTTGCCGCCTTGTTTTCATCCATTGTAATAGCCTTAATTTTACAGGCACTCATACAGGGACGAGTGCGACTTACTATGGCAGTGTAAGGGCAAACCTTTGCACAAGCTCCACACTCGACACATTTTGATTTATCAATATGTGCCACGTGATTGTGGTCAAAGGAAATAGCTCCTCTTTTGCATACATCCTCGCATCTGTGAGCAAGGCAACCACGACAAGAGTCTGTTACCTCGTAGCCAGCCGCAGGACATTCATCACAAGCAATATCAATAACCTCTATTACATTAGGATTATT
>JAFTUP010000336.1 GCA_017466205.1 Clostridia bacterium | reverse complement strand
GTCATTTTCTTCAAGTGACAACAATATATCTTCACGGATAACAAGTTCATAAGCATACTGAATAATATTTTCAGGAGTCATATTTTTTAATGAACTTATGAACTCCTGTTGTTCTGCATACACCTTTTCATAAAGTGCAGTATTTAATTGTTCAAGTGTCATTTTCTTTTTCCTCCTCCCTGAGCTTTGAGCAAGAAAGAAGTTCTGCCCTGAAGCTCTGTTTACAATCTTTAGGGCAATTACGGCAATTTTCATTATATTCTATTTTGCCTTTTTGATTTTTATAAAAGGACATTTCATCTGTTCTTACATTGTTCACATAATATCACCCACTTTATTGATTTTCTCCATAAGCTTCCTTGCTGTATTTTTTCTTATTTCACTGCAAGGCGGTAATAGCCTTATTGAAAGTCTATCCTTTTGAATTTCATATTCAACTGAATATTCATCTTCAGATTTATATTTACAAAGTGTCGGATAATTTTGAGAATAATTTAAAAGTCTGTTTTTCAAATTAGTATTAGCAGTTATGATAGTAGCCTTTTCATCATACTCATTAAAATATATCTCTGTTCGTTTATCTTTTTTTACATAATAATAAGCCATATACGATTACCTCTTTTTTTCAAAACTTTTCTAACACCCTGTTTTTTACAAAAAAATTAACGGTTCAAACCGTTAAGAATTAGAAAAAATCCAATAGATTTTCTTCAATCGAGGCTTTGGTTATTTAAAAAATTTCTATTTGACGATTTGCTAATTCTGCCCGTAGTAGTATGAAAAATGGTAAAATAAAATCTTTTTTAATTTGAGTTTGTAAACAAATTGTAAATTCACGGTTTTTTTGTGTAACTTTTTTCTTTTAGCGACATATATATATGGAATAAAAAATTTTAAAAAAAGTGTTACTTTTTTGCAGTTTCGACACTTTATATTATGAAGAGAATAATTTTAGGACTGTTTAAAATGAAAAATGAAATACAAATTACAGATGAAGTTGCTCTTTCAATACGAAGCTTATGGCATATTGATTCGATGATTGAAAAGAAAAGAATTATAAATTATTATGACAACTTAAACCGTCTGTTTTTACTTATCGACAATCATCCTGATTTGTTTAGTAAAGAAGAATTGCTAAAATATAGAAACTTGAAAGAAAAGCTATCAGACGAAGAAAAGAAGTTAATATCAGAAATTTTCACTTCTTTACATATGGGCATCATTTCTTTGCCACCTGAATATACAGTAGATGAAGTTAAAAACCTTTATAGCAAAGGCTTATATTTTACCAAAGATGAGCTTGAAGAATTCATTGAATGGCAGTTTGTGATTGATGATGAAAAACATAACCCCGAACTTGTAATATTGTTTGGAGAATATTTGGAAAAGCATTTATATTTTGACACTGTTGAAGAAGCTGAAAAAGTGTGGGATGAGTATGATGCTTCTCACAAAAACGAAAATCACCATACTCCCACAATTTATCTTTCAACTGATTTATCTCTAACAGATTTATCTCGTTCTTCCTGCTCAACCTCACCATCAACAATTTCATTGTCATGATGGTCCATATCAAGAAGTGCATTAAGCTCTGCCAACCTCTCCATTTTCTGTGAGAGTTCTTCTTCCTGCGGGAACGGTCTTTCGACCTCTGCCTTTGCATTTTCAAGCTGAACCTTAGTATCTGCAAGTCTTTCTTCACAAGCCTTTAATTTATCAGGCATTGAAGATATAAGGTTATCAAGACGGGTGATATTACCGTAAATATCACCACCGAGAGATACAGAATGTCTGAGTGAACCGACAAGAGTTAATACATATTCTTTTTCAAAAGAATTGAATGACAGTTCCATATTAAAGCCACGATATGAACCGATTTGTTTCGGGTCAGGTGATGTCATCGCCTTACAAGCAACCAATATTGCAGAACCTGCACCTTTCTTTTCGTCATAGGTAACATCTTCAACTATCATTGGAGAGAAGTTATCAACACTCGGGAAGGTGTTTTCTTTCGCTCTTTCAATATCTGCATTGTATCCGGCAATTCTTTCTTCGCCCTCTTTAATCCTTTGAGGATAATATTTTATAATCATATCCTCAAGGCTGTATCTCTGACTTAAATGGTTTTGTTTCAAAAGTTTGAGCTTTGATACAGCTACATCCAAATCCATTTTTTCTTTGATATACGGATTACCCGTTGCAAGAGCTTTGATTTCGGCATAAGATAACGCCTGCTCGTCAACATCTTCTGCTGAACGCACAGGCGATTTAGAAGTCATAATCTGACCTATAAACTTTTGCTTATTCTCAACGAGCTGATAAAGGTAAGCATCGAATGTCTGCTCCGTAACATAACTGTAAATCTCAACTTCGGGGTTCTCATTACCTTGTCGAACTATTCGTCCTTCTCGCTGTTGAAGGTCTGCAGGTCGCCACGGACAGTCGGTGTGATGAATTGCAATGAGCTTCTGCTGAACATTAGTACCTGCACCCATTTTTGCAGTTGACCCTATAAGAACACGAACCTGACCTGAACGGACTTTTCCGAAAAGGTCTTTTTTCTTTGCTTCACTATCTGCATTATGAATAAAGGCAATTTCACTTTCAGGTACACCTTTAGCAATAAGTTTTTTCTTGATGTCATCATAAACATTAAACTTACCGTCATTATGCGGAGTAGATAAATCACAGAAAATAAGCTGTGTAGATTTCTGCGGAGTTGTTTTCTCCCAAATTGAATAAACATTATCAACACAAGCTGATACTTTACTGTTCGGGTCATCCGGTAACATTTCATTGAATAGTCTTTGGTCAAGTGCTAACTTTCTGCCGTCATTGGTAATGAGAAGCATATTATCAACACTTGAATCAACCATTTTGTTTCTTACCTTTTCGGCTCGTTCTGAAAGAGATTCAACAATCTTCTTTTGGTGGTCTGTCGGCTTAACTGCAATATTATGAAAGTTTGCTTTAGGAACGGGAAGATTAAGCATATCTGCCGTCTGTATATCTGCAACCTGCCTGAACATCATCATAAGTTCAGGGAGGTTATAGAACTTTGCAAATCGTGTTTTCGCTCTGTATCCCGTACCTTCGGGAGCAAGTTCAATAGCAGTAACAGTTTCACCAAAGGTTGATGCCCAAGAGTCGAAATGCTGTAAGTGCTTATCTTCCAATGCATCATACTGAAGGTATCTCTGCATTGTATAAAGCTCTACCATTGAGTTTGAAACGGGAGTGCCCGTTGCAAATATAACACCCTTGTTTCCGGTCACTTCATCAAGGTATCTGCACTTCATATAAAGGTCAGAAGATTTCTGTGCTTCTGTCTGTGCGATACCGCCCACGTTCCTCATTTTTGTATATAAGAAAAGGTTCTTAAAGTTATGAGCCTCATCAACAAAGAGTCTATCAACACCGAGTTCTTCAAAGGTAACAACATCGTCTTTTCGGCTTTGGTCATTGAGCTTATCAAGTTTAGTCTGTAATGACTTCTTCGTTTTTTCAAGCTGTTTAACGGTGATTTTCTCACCTCTGTCATACTTGATTTGTGCTACACCGAGAGTGATTTCATCAATCTGTCGCTGAAGCATTTCTCTCTGCCTTTCAATGCTTATAGGGATTTTCTCAAACTGTGAGTGACCTATGATAATAGCATCATAATCACCCGTAGCAATACGAGCACAGAACTTTTTACGGTTCTTTGTTTCAAAATCCTTTTTAGTAGCTACAAGAATATTTGCTGACGGATAAAGCTGAAGATACTCAGATGCCCACTGTTCAGTAAGGTGGTTAGGAACTACAATAAGTGATTTATTGCAAAGTCCGAGTCTTTTGCTTTCCTGTGCTGCAGCAACAATTTCAAATGTTTTACCTGCACCAACAACATGAGCAAGTAAGGAATTACCACCGTACATAATACGGGCAACTGCATTTATCTGATGTGGTCGCAGAGATATTTCAGGGTTCATACCCGAAAATGTGATATGACTTCCGTCATACTCACGAGCACGCATTGAATTGAACAAATCGTTATAAATTCTAACAAGTCTTTCTCTTCGTTCCGGGTCTTTCCAAATCCAATCCTGAAAGGCTTGTTTTATCATTTCCTGCTTACCCTGAGCAATAGCGGTTTCCTTTTTGTTGAGTACAGGTTTCTTGTTTCCGTGTTCATCTTCCACATAGTCAAAGATACGGACATCTTTAAGATTGAGAGTATCTTCAATAATCTTGTAACCGTTTATTCTGCTTGTACCGTAAGTGTTATTAGCAACAACATTGGTACGGTCATAAGTTTTGTTCGCAATAGTCCATTCACCTGTAAGTTCGGTATATTTAACTTTCATATTCCATTGAGCATAACGAGGTGTCTGTAAAATCTCATATACAAATCTTTCAACATCTTCAGGTGGGAGCCAAGTCGCACCCAAACGAACAGAAATCTCACTTGCTGTCAAATCTTGCGGCTGAACCTTTTCAAGCATTTCTACATTGATGTTATAATCATCGGGGTAAAGTTCTGCAGTTCGTCTTGCAAGTTCAAGTTTCTTTCGTACATTACCTGACAGGTATTCATCTGCGGGGAGATACCTTTCATCATTGCCATACTCATTTGTGTATTCCGGGTTAAGGAAAATTACGCCTTTGAGTTCTTCAAAGAGTTCTTGTTCCGTCTTTCCTGTAAGCTCACACATAAAATCCATATCAACTCTTGCTTTTTCACCGATTGAAACAGCGAGTGCTTCACTTGCAGTTGAAACAGATGTTACCTTAATATGAGGTTTGATTGTTCTCTTTGTAAACATATCCGCTTTGCGTTTAAGTTCGCCATTTTCACCGATAATTTCAAGTGAACAAAGCAAACAATATGAACTGTCATCAGCAAAGGCTAATCTGTTAGCTCTTGCATTGAGAAGTCCGTATTTCTTTGTAAAATCGTCATACAGGGTGTTTAATCTTTCCTGTGCAGACTTGATTGAACTGTCAGGGTAATCATCTGTCTGTAATCGTATAAGCTCTCTTACACAATCACGGATTTTAATCATACCCTTAATTCTGTTTTCGGCTGTTGCAGAAACATCAACAGGGTTCATTCTGCTGTTTTGACGATAATATATCTTATCTTCAACAACAGTAAAACTGAAGTTTTTTACATTCGGGTCTGCGGGAACTGAATTATCTTCAACCTCACCAATTTCCGAAATATCAAACTCCGTAATTTCTGCGTGAATATTCTGTACGGCTTCACTTAAAAGGTCAGAAAGGCTTCTGTCCTCATACGGCTTACAAGTCAAGGAATGACCGAACTGTGAGGACTCCATAACCATTTCACCGAGCACCATTTCAGGATGGTCAACAAAATACTTGTTATATTCATTTCCATTCTCATCACGGTCAAGGTGAACCCAATCAGGTTCATCATTTACAAGAGTATCCCTCTTTTGTAAGAAAAGAATATCTGATGTTACCTCTGTACCTGCATTTGCCTTAAATGTGTTATTCGGCAGACGAATGGCGCCGAGAAGCTCGGCTCTTTGTGCAATATACTTTCTTACATTTGAGTTTCTCTTGTCCATAGTGCCTGATGATGTGATAAATGCAATTACACCACCGGGGCGAACCTTATCAAGGGTCTTTCCGAAAAAGTAATCGTGTATGAGCCAATTATTCTTGTCGTACTTTTTATCAATTACTTTAAACTGACCGAAAGGCACGTTACCTATCGCAACATCAAAAAAACTGTCAGGTAGAGATGCGTTTTCATATCCCTGAACTGTGATACCGGACTTCTGATATAACTGCTGTGCAATACGACCCGTTAAGCTATCAAGCTCAACACCGAAGAATTTACTCTTCTGCATATTGTCAGGAAGCATACCTATAAAGTTACCCGTACCGCAAGACGGTTCAAGAATATTACCTTCGTTAAATCCCATATTACCGAGTGCTTCATACATAGCACGGATAACTACGGGAGGTGTATAAAAAGCAGTTAGTGTGCTTTCTCGTGCTGCAGCATATTCTTCGGAAGAGAGTGTTACAATAAGCTCTTTATATTCATCTGCCCAATTTGCTTTGCTTTCGTCAAAAGCATCAGCAAGACCACCGAAGCCAACATACTTTGAAAGTATTTCCTGTTCTTCGGGAGTTGCAAGACGGTTTTCAAATTCAAGCTCGTGCAAAAGGTTGATAGCAGCCATATTATTACGGAATTTCTCTTTCGGACCGCCAACACCTAAATTATCATCTGTTATTCTGAAATTGTGTTTTTCATTATCAGGAATAGTAGGATGAAGTGTTGTTACTTTCTCCGCCTTTTCTTCCCATACAGGAGGAGCAAGAGCTGGTTCTTCCGTCTTTAT
The DNA here is from genome assembly GCA_017466205.1 of Clostridia bacterium. Taxonomy (GTDB): domain Bacteria; phylum Bacillota; class Clostridia; order Oscillospirales; family Acutalibacteraceae; genus Fimenecus. Next base: position 249 of record JAFTUP010000336.1, on the reverse strand, counting down.
TGTTTCTACAACAATATCATAAGGAAGTCCGTTTTCTACTGCGGGGTATTCAGCAACCTTTTCAATTGTATATTCCTGTTTTTCAGGTGCCAAATGCTCTTTTACAAAACCGATTTTCTCAACTCTGTTTATAGGGTAAATTGATGTTGTGTCCCTCATTGACACATCACCGAATACAGGGTCTATCTTTTCGATGATATATTTATCACCATCAATAATAACCTCTTTGCCGATAAGGTCTGCATCTGT
>JAFTUP010000335.1 GCA_017466205.1 Clostridia bacterium | reverse complement strand
TAATAAAGGGAACAAACCCCTCAGTCTCGCATACGCTCGCCAGCTCCCCTTTCAGGGGAGCCGAGTTTTGACACCCGTAAAAAGACCTCGACAAATTATAATTTACATTCATTGTTCTGTGATTTTGCAAAATAAGTGTAGCCTATTTCCGCACGGTGGTGTACCAATTTCCGCACAGGGTGTAGCCTATTCCCGCACGGTGGTGTACCAAATATCGCACAGGGTGTACTAATTTCCCGCATCTAATAATAAAAAGAATAATAAAAAAGAATAAAAAAATAATATATATTCACAGAAAACAATCGGCTGAATTTTAATTTTTACACTCTTTTCAATTTTCTCTTGACAACTTAATATTTTACTGCTACAATAGTAATTGCAAGGCGAACAAATGTTCGATAAAACGTGTATATGAAAAATATATGCGTTTTTTATTTTTGTCAGGAAGGGAGAGAACTATGATAAAAACTCATCAAAATCTCAATTGCATTTCAACAGAGGAATATTATTATCTCACAGAAAATTTTGAATTTGTTGATGCAAGGACAAGAGCAAATCAGGTATGCTATCTCGTTTACAGTAAGAACAAAAAGATTATGGACATAGCCAGAAAAGTGATGGAAAATGAATTGACTGAAAAAGAACGCAATATGGCAACGGATTATTGGAGCAATAATTTGTCAGTGAATAATATCTCAAAAAAATATAGCATTTCACGGTCAGCCTTTTACAGGGAGATTAAAGAAATTAAACAAAAGATAGATACTTATCTTAAATATGTTTTGCTTTATAACGATATTATCAAACCACCGTCTGTAGCAGAATTTATTGTGCAGGTTCAGTCGAATAATTTTATGGGGGAACAAGTTGAAAACTGAAAAAACATCTCTTTACGAGTTAGGAGAGGAATATGAAAAGCACGTGAAAATACAAAAGCATTTCATAAACCGATGTAAAAAAGAAATTGAAAAGGCAAAAGAGTCGGGGGACTACACTGCTGTTAAAGAGCTTGAAAGAAACCTTCGTATGTTTTATAAAATTAAATACGAAATTGAACAAACTGCTTTACAGCTGAAAAATTATTATAAAAAATAAGGTCGCGTAAGGACAGACATTCCTGTCTGTCCGTGACTGTTACATTATGAAACTTAAATATAATAAGGAGATTATATGGAAAATAAAATTATTTCTATTAATATAAGTCCCGGAGCAAACGAAGAAATAAACGAAAATGCAGGTGTGATGTGGGAGCATAATGCAACCTCCATTGTCTTTAATATTGACCCTGCTTTTGTTGGTGATTATAAATATTACCTTGAATACCGTTCAATTATCGGCACAAAGGTGAGAACTCAATATCTCGAGCTGGACACATCTGCCAACACGGTTACATACAATATTCCCGTAACAATGTCATCACTGCGAGGAGTTGAATGTTACTTCAACATTGTAAAGCTTGATGATGACGGACAGACTGTACAGGTAATCAAGCCTAAAAAATTCTGTCTGCAGTTTGACTATTCGCCTGATACGGATAATTCGCTTTCAAAGGTCAACGATTTTTCAATCAATGCTTTGATTGAGGCAATCCGTCTCGGCACATTCAAGGGCGAACCGGGTGACTCTGTTGTAAATGTAGATGACAGGATGTCGTCCACAAGCACAAATCCTGTTCAGAATAAGATTGTAATGGCTTATATTGATGCAGTCGTTAGTAATGCCACAACCTATATTAATACACAGGACAAGGAATACTATAAGAAAATTTTAATAGAAGTGGCAACAGCACTGGAAAATTATATTAAGAAAGAAAATGTTGACACAGTTGTTAATGAAAATAGTGAAAATCCTGTGTCAGGCGGAGCTGTATATGAGGCATTGCAGAATGTTGCAGCAGGTGTGATGAACAATGAGCTTTGCAGCTTCATTCAGAACACAGACATTGACTATGCTTTTGACTCAACAACAAATGCCAATTACACAATTGTCCGCATTTACAAAAACCGTATTGACGGAACAAAACAATATCCGTTTGTTTATGCACCCAACGGTGTGAATGCGGGAACAAAATCAACTTATGATTTAGTTGAAAGTGATAATTGGTTATTTGCAATAAATGCAGGAATATTTGACACGGAAAACTGTACTCCTGACGGTATTGTTATTCAGAACGGAACTGTTGTACAAAGCGGTGAAACTGCTACACATCCTGAGTGTAAGCCATTAACGATTGACAGTGACGGAACTCTGGGATATGCAGAGTATGACGCAAACGCGGAAACACTTGTTGAGAATGGAATTATATCAGCAGTAACAGGCTTTATTCCGATTATCGTTGACTATGAACCTATTGACAGCTCCGAATGGAATGATGTTGACCATTACACGGAAAATGCCCAAAGACAGATTATCGGTCAATTTGGTAACGGTGATTATGCAATAATTACCTGCGAAGGCAGAAATTACGATAATTCAGACGGATGGACACTTGCCGAAGCACAGACAATATGTCAGAAACACGGCTTGAAATTTGCATATAACCTTGACGGTGGCGGAAGCACGGAAACAATGCTCGGTCAGAAGCATATAAATACTATTTATGAGGGCACAACAGGACGAATAGTTCCAACATTCATTGTGTTTAACGGAACTTCTGTGTTTGACGGTAACGAGCCCATAGAAACGGAAGCATATACTGACCTTGAATATATGAATGTTGACGGTCAGTATGTGAATACAGATATTCCGGAAACAGAAGTATTCACGATTGAATATAAAGCCCTTAACAATCTTTTGGAAACCGATGCGGACAGTTTGGGTCAGACCAAAGGACATATTATGTCAAGTGCCAATACATATATTTCGTTTATTAAGCAACACCCAAATCGCTTTGATGAAAATTCAATATACGGTGATGATATTGTTCTTGTCACTAAAACAAAAGGTACTGAAGTTGCAACTGATGACGGAATTATTGACATTGACACGAGTACACCGCACATTGTTAAAGCTGTATATGACGGAACTATCATTTCAGCTTATATTGATGATGTACATATATACGACTCATCCATAGGTTCAACAGCATCAGCAGATAATACTTATACATTGTTTGCCTATGGCGGAAATCCGACCGCTGCAAAGTATCAGTTTAACGGAAAATTTTATTATTTGAAATTGTATGATATGAGTAACAACCTTGTGCATTATTTCAAGCCTGTCCGCAGAAACGCTGATAACACTTACGGTATTTTAGATGAAATTACACAGGTCTTTTATGAAAGCGCTTCTTCCGTAAGCTTTTCGTAATATAAATTTTAAGGGAGGTAATTTATGTCAGTATATAAAGGAATTGATGTTTCAAAGTGGCAGGGCAGAATTGACTGGAGTCTTGTCAAATGCGACGGAATACAGTTTGCTATGATTCGCTCAACCTTTGGCTGGGGCGAGGGCAGTAAGGATATTCTTTTTGAAACAAACTATGAAAATGCTAAAAAGGTCGGCATTCCTGTTGGTGCCTACCATTATTCTTACGCGAGAAATCCTCAGGAGGCTGTCAAGGAGGCTGAGTACTGTCATTCCGTAATCAAGGGTAAGTGCTTTGAATATCCCATTGCCTTTGATATGGAAGAATCGGGAGTAGCCTCTCTCGGCAAAGAAAAAATCTCACAGATTGCAAGAGCGTTCTGCGAGAGAATGGAAAGCTACGGATATTATGTCTGCATTTATGCAAATAAGCATTGGCTTGATAACTATTTTGATGATGAAATTTTCAATAAATATGACATCTGGCTTGCACAATGGACCGAGAAACCGACCTTTGATAGGGTCTATGGAATATGGCAGAAAAGCTCAAGAGGCAGAGTAGCGGGAATTAACGGTTATGTTGATTTGGATGAAGCCTATAAGCATTATCCGTCAATTATGAAGTACAACGGACTTAACGGATTTGAGAAAACAGAAAAGAAAAAGTCTGACAATCTCATAAAAAAGCCTGTGAAAAAAGTATATAAAGCAGGTGACTTAATAACTCTTAAAGATGAAAAATTATATGCTTCTGCAACAATGACAGGTGAGTCAAAAATCATCAGCGGTGATTATTATGTTTATGATGGGAAACTCATCAACGACAGAATACGAATTACAAATTCTAAGGGGAATGTAAACCGTAAACCAATAGGCAATTTTGTCACCGGCTACATTAAAGTGAGTGATTTGGAGTAGGCCTATGACAGAATTGGAGGTTTTAAACCATAGAGTAGATGCAGTTGAAGAAGATGTTAAAATCTTGTACAAAAAGGTCAACGAAGTCACTCTCACTCAGGTGCAGAGTGTCACAAAGCTTGACAGTATGCTTGTAACTCTTGGTGAATTAAAGGAAAGCATCGAAGCTCTGAAAAGACGACCGGGCTGGTTTTGGGATAAGCTCATTGTGGCATTAGTCGGAGCAGTCTGCGGAGCGTTAGTGAGCCTTATTAAGTAAAGGAGAAAAAATGACAGAATTTATTACACAAAATGCACTTTTACTTATTCCTGTGCTGAATATTATTGGTGCAATAATCAAAAATACAGAGAAAATCCCTGATAAATATATTCCGCTTATACTCCTGTTTTTCGGGATTGTCGGTGCGGTTGCTGTTTTAGGCCTTTCACCTGAAAGTGTATTGCAGGGAGTTCTCGTAACAGGTACAGCCGTTTACGGAAATCAGATTGTAAAGCAACTGAAAAAAGAAGAATAAATACAAATCGGAGTTTGTCGGGATGAATGCAGAGTGCAAAGTGCAGAACGCAGAACGCCTCCCTCTGACGAGGGAGGTGGCATTTTCGCAAGAAAATGACGGAGGGAGAGATAAAAATCAACGTTTTTACTACCCCTCAGTCAACTTCGTGACAGCTTCCCCTCAAGGGGAAGCCATATCCCGACAAATTATAATTTATACTTATATATTGTGTTTTTTCAAAAATCATTGTATAATAATTCCATAAACAAGGGAGGTTTTATTATGAAAAAAATTATCTCAATTATTCTTTGTCTGACTCTTCTTGCTGCTCCTTGCCTGAGCATTGTTGCTTGTGCTGAAGAGACAGCAGCTCCAAGCGGTGATTACACAATCGTTTCACCTTACAGTGAGGTTATCTGGGAGGGCGACGATGCCTGGGGAGCATACAAGGGCTCACTTCACTCTCATACAACATACAGCGATGCGAGTGTTGACCTTGCTACAATGGTTAAGGAATATTACAATCAGGATTACGATTTCCTTGCAAATTCTGACCATGGTGTGACAGGTGTTGAATGGAACAGAGCACCAAAAAAGGTTTTGCTTTATTCATATCAGAAGCTTTTGGGTTATGAAACTGCTCATCTTACAGATGAGGAGTATGAGGGTATTACAACTGGTACATATCCACTTTATGACGGTACTGTCAGAGGTAGCCACATGACCTGTGTTGTAGGTGCTAATGAGCTTAATAATATGACTCTTACAAAGAGCCATGTTAATGCATTCTTTATTCCTGAAGATGTAGGCAACGGCTATGGCGGTTGGGAAAACGGCTATGAGGATGCTGTTAAGTTTACACAAAAGCACGGTGGTCTTTCAATCATTAACCATCCGGGTGACTGGCTTGAAAGCCGTGACAATATTTCCACAGTAAGCAAGGAAAAGAATATTCAATATTTCGGTAACATTCTTCTCAAATACGATTCCTGTCTTGGTATAGAGGTTTTCAACGAGACAAACAGTGTTACTCCTTTTGACAGAATTCTTTGGGATAATCTTCTTATGTACACTTTGCCTTACGGTAAGAATGTTATCGGCTTCAGCAATACTGATGCTCATACAATAGAAAATATCGACAGTTCCTTTAATATCTATATGATGGAAGAAAACAATGTTGAGAACATCAAGGAAACAATGCAGACAGGCACTTCCTTTATGGTTACAAGAAATCTTCCTATAGGTAATGACATTATCGGACCTGCAGAAGGCTTTGATGTGAGAAATTCAGGAATTCCGTATCCTGTTTTCACAAAGGTTGCTGTTAACGGTCATAAGATAACTGTTAAGGCTGAAAATGCTCAGACAGTTCAGTTTATCGCAAACGGTGAAGTAATTTACAAGGGTGAAATCGGCTCAGGTGATGTGACTCTCGACCTTGATACAATCGAGGGGGCAGAGAATTTCCAATATGTAAGAGCTGAGGTGTTTGGCGAAGGCGGAATGTGTCTCACCCAGGCACTTGTTATTGATGACGGCGGTGAAGCTCAAGAGTACGAGCAGGCAAAGGGCATTCTTCCGTTTATCAAAAAGGTGATTTTTACACTTAAAAGCTCAAGACTTTGGGTAATCATCGTTGAAATTTACAGAATGGCGTTCTAAGTGCAAAATGTCGGAACTGCATTGTAATTAATAAAAATTGAATACAAGCACGGTAGGGCGGGAGCTTGTGTCTCACCTGCCGGTTCGGTCGGTGCTTACTTCTAGCAGAGGTGTCCACCGGACATCCGCACCCCGCCGATATTATTTGTGCAACAAATCGGAGTTTGTAGGGATGAGTGCAGAGTGCAAAGTGCAGAACGCAGAACGCCTCCCTCTGACGAGGGAGGTGGCATTTTCGCAAGAAAATGACGGAGGGAGAGATAAGAATTAACGTTTTTACTACCCCTCAGTC
>JAFTUP010000334.1 GCA_017466205.1 Clostridia bacterium | reverse complement strand
GGCGGCGGGGTCAAGACCCCGCCCTACCCTGCATATGTCAAATCAAAAGAGCACGATAAATTATAATTTGATAAACATTAAATTGTGTCATAAAAATATGGCAGAGTCCTGACCCTGCCATAAAATCAAATATTAATATTTTGTAAGATATTCGTCGATTTCCCACTGAGTAATTCTTGTTGTATAATTACTCCACTCCTGCTTTTTACCTGCAAGGTATTTCGAGAAAATGTGCTCACCTAAAACTTCTTTTACAAACTCGCTCTTTTCAAATTCTCTTGTAGCTTCCTGTAATGTGCTTGGAAGATTTTCAATGCCGTTTGCCATTCTTTCTTCAGCAGTCATATCATAGATGTTTGTTGTAACACCTTCAGGTGCTTTCATCCCCTTCTTGATACCGTCAAGACCGGCTGCAATACAAAGCGCCATTTCAAGATAAGGGTTGCAGGATGGGTCTGATGAACGAAGTTCAACTCTTGTCGCCATTCCTCTTGCTGCAGGAACACGGATGAGTGCTGAACGGTTTGATGCTGACCAGGAAATATAAACAGGTGCTTCAAATCCCGGAACCAATCTTTTGTATGAGTTTACAAGCGGATTTGCAACACAGGTAATCGCCTTAATATGGTGAAGAACACCTGCAATAAACTGATATGCAGTATCACTAAGACCATATTTATCGTCAGGGTTATAGAAAGCATTTTCACCATCCTTCATAAGTGAAAGATTTGTGTGCATACCGTTACCTGCTGCACCGTAAAGTGGCTTTGGCATAAATGTTGCGTGAAGTCCGTTACGACGAGCATAAGTCTTAACAACGTGCTTGAATGTAACAACCTTATCAGCTGCTTCAAGTGCCTCTGCAAACTTAAAATCGATTTCATGCTGTCCTTCTGCACATTCGTGGTGAGAAGCTTCAATTTCATAATCCATCTGCTGAAGTGCTATACAGATGTCATTTCTGCACTGTTCACCGTCGTCAGCAGGGCCAATATCAAAATAACCAACAGCGTCATTTGTCTTTGTTGTTGCTCTACCCTGTTCATCAAGCTTGAAAAGGAAAAATTCACATTCAGGACCAACGTTGATTGAATAGCCCATATCTGCTGCTTCCTTGATTACTGAACGAAGCACGTGACGAGGGTCACCCTCAAAAGGAGTTTCCTTATCTGCACTGTAAACATCACAGATTACTCGTGCTGTACCCTCTTTCCAAGGTAAAATTGTGAAAGTGTCAAGGTCAGGCTTTAAGTACATATCAGACTCATCAATACGAACAAATCCTTCGATAGAAGAACCGTCAAACATCTGACCGTCTGTAAGTACCTTTTTGAACATATTTTCAGTGATTGCAATATTCTTCATCTGACCGAAAATGTCAGTAAACTGCAATCTTAAAAACTTAATATTCTTTTCTTTTGCTATACTCAAAATGTCTTCAACTGTGTAGCTCATCGGAGTTACCACCTTTCAATGAAAGTATCTATACATATAAATACCCACTTTAATAGTAATATTATACCATTGATTTTAAAGATGTCAATAAAAACGGTGAAGGAATCCCTCCACCGTCTTCAATATTCATCACTTTGATGACTCTGTTCAATTACATAAGTGAAATATAAAGTTCCTTGATTTCTGCAACACTTGTATCTCTCGGATTACCCGGACGGCAAGCATCGTCAAATGCAGACTGTGAAAGGAAGTCAATATCCTCTGCCTTCACGATTTCCTTAAGGTTTGTCGGAATACCAACATCAACTGAAAGCTGTTTAACAGCATCAATTGCCGCCTTTCTTGCATCCTCAAGGCTCATTGCATCGACATTTTCAACGCCCATAGCCTTTGCGATATTTCTGTATTTTTCGCCTGTTGCAGGAGCGTTATATTCCATAACAGTAGGAAGAATGATTGCATTTGCAACACCGTGAGGTGTATCATAAAGAGCACCGAGAGGATGAGCCATTGAGTGAACGATACCAAGGCCAACATTACTGAAACCCATACCTGCAATATACTGACCGAGAGCCATACCCTCTCTGCCCTCGTCTGTATTATCTACTGCACCGCGAAGTGACGATGCGATAATTTCAATAGCCTTGATATGGAACATATCTGAAAGCTCCCAGGCACCTTTTGTAATATAGCCTTCAATAGCATGAGTAAGAGCATCCATACCTGTTGCCGCTGTAAGTCCCTTTGGCATTGAAGCCATCATATCAGGGTCAACAACCGCAACTACAGGAATATCGTGAACATCGACACAGACCATTTTTCTATCCTTTTCAGTGTCTGTGATAACATAGTTGATTGTAACCTCTGCAGCAGTACCTGCTGTTGTGGGAACTGCGATAATAGGAACACAAGGTTTCTTTGTAGGAGCAACACCCTCAAGTGAACGCACATCAGCAAATTCAGGATTTGTAATAATAATGCCTATAGCCTTTGCTGTGTCCATTGATGAACCGCCGCCGATTGCAACGATACAGTCTGTTCCTGCGTTTTTAAAGCTTTCCACACCTGACTGAACATTTTCAATAGTTGGGTTTGGTTTAATATCTGAATAGATTTCATAAGGGATTTCAGCGTTGTCAAGAATATCTGTCACCTTTTTTGTAACACCAAATTTAATAAGGTCAGGGTCAGAACAGACAAAAGCCTTTTTAAATCCTCTTGCTTTAATTTCATCAGCAACGGCGCTGACAGCACCCTTACCGTGATAAGATGTTTCATTAAGTACAAAACGGTTTGCCATAAAAAAATACCTCCAAGTCAGAAAGTCTGACAAAAATTTAACAATAGTATTATACAATAAATCCCTCAATATTTCAACAGAAAAATGAGAGATTATGTAACTTAAATATATTTTTTGATTTCATCAGCTGTGATTATACCCTTTTCAGTGATGAAAGCTGTGATTAATGAATGGTCTGTTATGTCGAAAGCAGGGTTCAGTGTTTTTGCAGTTTCAGGAATCATTGGTTTTTCATACCACATCTCCCCTATTTCATCACCGTCACGCATTTCAATAACAATATCGTCACCTTTTTTGATATTCTTATCAAGAGTTGAAAACGGCATACACACATAAAAAGGAATGTTATAGTGCTTCGCTAAAATTGCAACACCGCTTGTGCCGATTTTGTTCGCTGTATCACCATTGAGTGCCACTCTGTCGCAACCCACAAGCACAGCATCCACAAGTCCGTTTTTCATAACAAAGGATGCCATATTGTCACAGATTACTGTTGTATCAATTCCTGCATCACATAATTCAAAAGCAGTAAGCCTTGCACCCTGCAAAAGCGGTCTTGTTTCATCAGCATACACTTTTATATTATGACCTTGCTCCTTTGCAACATATACAGGTGAAAGTGCTGTACCATACTTAACTGTTGCAAGTCGGCCTGCATTACAATGAGTGAGAACTGAATTACAGTTTTCAAGAAGTTCAGCACCGTATTCACCGATTTTGCGACAAATCGCAATATCATACTCAATCATTTTCATTGCCTGATTTGTGATATTTTGCTTGAAATTATCTGCATTACATTTTTCTGCTATTCTGAGCATTTCTTCAGTTGCCCATTTTAGATTTACTGCAGTCGGTCTGCAAAGAATAAGCTTTTCACAATATTCCTTTAATTCTGCAAAAAGCTCATCATATATAGTAGATTGACTTTTATTCATAAGAACAGCCAATGCAATTGCAGTAAAGACACCAATAGCAGGTGCACCACGGACTTTCAAAAGCTTTATAGCATCAAAAATCTCCTGATAATCGTCAGTAGATATTTCTTTATATTCATTTGGTAAAAGTGTCTGGTCAATGAAAACTGCCTTGTTATCAGCAGTATCAAAGCCTACTGTTGCACCATTTAAAAATGACATTAAAATTCACCCACGATTTCAGTAATAAGTGACTGCATTTCTTCACTTTTCTGTCTGCCGATTGTAAGGACTTCTTCTTCAGTAAGTCTTTCGCCTGAAAGTCCTGCTGCCTTATTGGAAACAAGTGAAAAGCCTAAAACATCAATACCACAATGATTTGCTGCAATTACTTCCTGAACAGTTGACATACCAACTGCATCTGCACCAAGAACTCTGAAAGCTCTGATTTCGGCAGGAGTTTCGTAAGACGGACCTGTACAACCAATATATACGCCTTTTTGAAGTTTCATTCCTAATTTTTCAGCACATTTAAATGCAATATTTGAAAGTTCAGGTGAATAGCCGAAGCTCATATCAGGAAAACGGACACCAAAGCGATCATCATTTTTACCCATAAGACAGTTTCTGCCAGTAAAATTAATGTGGTCGGTAATTACCATAATGTCACCAACGCTGAAGCTTTCATTAATACCGCCTGCGGCATTTGTCACAATCAGTTTTTTTACACCCATCATTTTCATAACACGGATAGGCATTACAACATTTTCCACAGGATAGCCTTCGTAAAGGTGAATTCTACCCTGCATACACATAACTTTTTTACCGTTTAATGTACCGAAAACAAATCTGCCAACGTGTCCCGGTGCCGTTGAAACAGGAAAATGAGGAATATCAGCATAATCCACAAAACTTGGGTTTTCGATTTTTTCACCAAGTGTGCCCAAACCACTACCTAAAATAATACCTATTTCATAAGTTTCTGTAATTTTTGATTTAATAAATTCTACTGCTTTTGTAATCATCCGGCATTCACCTCATTTACCACTTCACGAACAAGACGACTTACTTCATATCCCATTTTTTCCACATCGATAGTTGTAAATTCACCATTTTTATAAAGAATTTCACCGTCAACCATTGTGAGTACAACATTACTCTTATTTGCTGAATAAACAATGTTGTTGAGAATGTCAAAATCAGGATACATATTCGGTGTTGTCATATCAATTACAATCAAATCGGCTTTATTGCCTACTTTAATTACACCGCAATCGTTTCTGCCCTGTGCTTTATATCCGTTGACAGTTGCCATTTTATAAACATCCTGTGGTGTAATAATGTCTGCCTGATTATTTACACCTTTTGGTAAAAGTGCGGCAAGATACATTTCACGCATAATATCAAGTCCATTGTTGCTTGCGGCTGAATCTGTACCGATACCAATATTTACGCCTTTATTAAGCATCTTATAAGTATTACAAACACCACTGCCAAGCTTTAGGTTACTTGCAGGACAATGAGCAACTGTAACTCCATTTTCAGCGAAAATGTCCATATCTTCATCCTCAACCCATACACAATGTGCAAGAATTGTCGGACTATTGAACACCTTTGCATCATAGAAAAGTTTTGCCGGAGTTTTTCCGTATTTCGCTTTACAGCTTTCGTGTTCAGCTTTTGTTTCAGATAAATGAATATGATTTATATAATCCTTACCGCTTGTAAACTCACCAAACTGCTCGATAATTGAAAGTCTGTTTGTATATTCCGCATGCAAGCTCATATCGATTTTAATTTTGCCATTCTGTGTATTATGGTATTTTTCTGCAAGGTAAATACCCTCTTGAAATCTGTCATTTGCAGTAATATCCTCATCAACAAAAGACACGATTGAACGACCAAAATTAGTCTTTGCCTTACTGTCAATTACTGCTTTCATTACACCGTCACCTAAGAAATACATATCGGTAAATGATGTTGTACCGCAGCTGAGCATTTCAGCAATTGAAAGCATTGTACCTTAATATGCTCTGTCACAGTTGAGTCTGTCCTCAAAAGGAAAAACCTTTTCATTGAGCCAACGGTCAAGAGGCAGATTTTCAGCATATCCGCGAAGTAAGGTCATTGGTGAATGAGTATGAAGATTTACAAAGCCGGAGGACAGTACTTTACCTGTTCCGTCATATTCTTCACCATAGTTTTCCTGTGGTTTTTCAATGCCTATATAGTCGATTTTATCATTGAGAATACCAACATACATATTGTTGTGTATTTCGAGATTTTCGTTGATGATTGAGATGTTTTTAAATAACATATTACTTATCTCTCCCTCCGTCAACGCTAAAGCGTTGCCACCTCCCTCGTCAGAGGGTGGCGAATAAGGTTTTATTATTCTATTACAATTGTTTCGATGATTACATCTTCTTTTGGTTTGTTGTTGAAATAATCTGCAGGAACTTTTGCAATTGCATCAACAACATCCATTCCCTCAAATACCTGACCGAAAACTGTATGACGGAAATCAAGCCAAGGTGTACCGCCGATTTCTTCGTACGCTTCGATACATTCAGTTGGGAAAAGTTCCTCGCGAGCCATTCTCATCTGTTCAATCATATCCTCAGGACACTTCTTTGCCTGAACGATAAAGAACTGACTACCATTTGTATTTGGCCCTGCATTTGCCATACAAAGAGCACCGCGAAGATTATGAAGCTCACCTGTAAATTCATCCTCAAATGAGTGTCCCCAGATACTCTGTCCACCTGTACCTGTGCCGTTAGGGTCACCACCCTGAATCATAAAGTCGTTGATTACACGGTGGAAAATAAGACCGTCATAATAACCGTTTTTAGCGTGAGTTGTAAAATTCTCAACTGCCTTCGGTGCATATTCAGGGAAAAGCTTAATTTTGATTTCTCCCATATTTGTTTTTACTGTTGCAATCATATCACCTGCAACAGGTGCATTTAACTGATGAAACATAATTTTTTCTCCTTGTTTTTTTACATTAACTTATATTAAATTCGTTATCTGTGAGATAGTTTTTCGTCAAGAAATGACGGAAAAGTATCCACAGAGAACATTATTCAACTGATTTAAGTGACTCTACCATATCAATTTTCTTAAGACTTAAATATGTAATCGCATTAACAATAACTGTAAAAATTATCGTAAGAACGATTGCAATTACAATGCTGACAGGCTCTAATTCTCTGCCGAACATATACACATCCGTTTCAACGGTTACCATAACAAATCTGTGAAGCACAACACCCATTATAATACCAAGGATAATACCCAATGCTGTCAGAATAACATTTTCACGATACACATAAGATGCAAGCTCGTTGTTATAGAAGCCTAAAAGCTTAAAGGTCGCAAGCTCTCGTCTTCGTTCAGTAATATTAATATTGTTAAGGTTATAAAGAACGACGAATGCAAGAACTGCTGCTGAAACAACCATAAGAATTATGATAAAGTAAAGATTGTTGATAACCTTATTTATACTTTCAAGCTCGTCTGAGCTTGTTGTAACTGAATTGACACCGTCTATTCGGGAAAGTGCTGTTTTAAAGTTAGCATCATTCAAAAGTCCGTTTGTCCTCATCATAAGGATGTTGATTTCCGGTTCAACGTAATACAAGGTCTGATAAAGGGCAGGTGTCATATAAATGTAATTGAAAATATAGTTTTCAGAAATGCCGATTACCTTGACTTTTTTTGGTGTGACAGTTGTGTCATCAATTTTAAGATAAATATTGTCACCTGCCTGAACGTCAAGCAAATCAGCATATTTTTCAGTAATTATAACACCTTCGTCAGAAAGATTTAATGATTTTTTGTCACCTGTTCGTTCCTTGAGTGTAACAAATTGCGGGAACTGGTCAACATCAGCAGGTACAATAAGATATGCACTCTTTTCATCATCCACATCAGTTGAAAGAACAGAAGTAGCTGAAATCATTGTACGATTTGCCTGAATATAACCCTCAACATTAGGTACACCTGAAATTTTTGAGAGCATGCTGCGACGCTGAGCTCTTGTGATGCTTGAATCAACGCTGACAATACTTGTATAGTTAAAAATCTCACCATACTGTTTATCTGTCATCATTGAAACAGAATCACGGATTCCAAGACCCACAATGAGAAGTGCCATACATCCGCCAACACCAAAAAGTGTCATAAAGAAACGTTTCTTATATCTGAAAAGGTTTCTGAATGCAGATTTCTGACCGAAATTCAAGCGTTGCCATATAAATGGTATTTTTTCGATAAATGTACGTTTGCCTGCCTTCGGTGCAACAGGCCTCATGAGTGATGCCGGCACACTACGCATTGAGTAATAACAAGCAAAATAGGCTGCAAGAGTTGTGCAAAGAGTTGCAACAACGCCTGCACTCACAGCATACCACACATTGAAATGCAGAATATTGTCTCCAAGATTATAGTAAACCGCCTTATATGCAGTAATAATCAGCGGAGGAATTGAAATCTCACCAACGGCAGCACCAATCACGCTACCGATAATACTTGCGGTTGCCGAATATTTAAGGTATTTTGATACAATTACTTTTTTATCATATCCCAAAGCTTTAAGTGTACCAATCTGTGTTCTTTCCTCTTCAACCATTCGAGCCATTGTTGTAAGGCTGACAAGTGCTGCAACAAAGAAGAAGATCATGGGAAACACAGTGCCGATTGCACCAATGCTGTCTGAATCAGTAATATAGCTTACATAAGTCTCAATGCTGTTTCTGTCAAGAACGTGCCACACGGGAGCTTCCATTTCATTGATTTTACGTTCAGCATCCTGAAGCTCCGCCTCGGCATCAGCAAGTTCCGCAAGAGCATCCTGTTTAAACGTTTCATACTCAGCACGGGCATCCTTAAGCATTGCATCTGCATCCATAATTTCCTGCTCTGCATCATCAAGCGAGCCTTTGTTTGCAACTGCTGATTGAAGCTGACCTAAAGTAACCTTTGCCTGTACAAGGTCTTTTTTACCCTGCTCCAGCTCCTGTTCCTTAACAATCAATTCCTGCTGAATATAATTATATGCATCCTGCATAGCAGTAACTGTCTGAGTCATACTTGCAACCTGGTCAGGGTCAGCATCAGGGTCCTGCTGCATTTCCTTAAGTGACTCAACTGCATTATCAAGTGATGCTTTGCTTTCGTTAAGAGCCTGCTTGATTACAGCAATCTGCTCTTCGCCCTCTGCAATCTGCTTTTCAGCATCGGCAACCTGCTGTTCATAAATAGGAAGATTGACCTCGGCATTTTCAAGAAGCTCTTTATTCTCCTGAATTTCCTGCTTACTCTGTTCAATAAGCTGCTCCTGTTCTCTGAGTTGATCAGCAGCGTTCTGAATTTCCTCTTGAACTACAAGCTGTGCTTCCTCATAATCAGCCTTTGCCTTTGCAAGAGTATCACTGCTTTTTGAAGATATTTCTGTAAATCGGATTTCGCATCGCTCATCAGCAATTTCTTTGATTCTTTCAACAACCGTATCAACAAGGTCATCATACTTATCTTCATAACAATTAAGCTCTTTTGCACCCTCAACAGTTATGTAAATTGATGTAAACACATCAGTGACAAATGCCTGACGAGGGATTACAATATATCCGTCACCCGTACCGTCACCGATACTACTTGTGCCAACCTCACCATTAAGATAATAGGTTGACGAGCAAACACCGACGATTAAATATGTATTCGTAACGAGTGTATCCGAAACCTCATCATCGGTACCTGTTGAAAGTGTTACTGTTTTACCAATTTCAAGCCCTGATTCATTAAGAAACTCTTGGCTGACAACACATTCATTGTATTTTTCAGGATAACGACCCTCGTGAATTTTAATACCATTTATTCTTTCAGCCATTGAAATAACTCGTGTTACAATTTCCTTTGAATTTACAATGCAAAGGAAATCAGTGGTGTATGAGCCCTCAATATTTTCAACGCCCTCAATAGCTTTCAAAGTCTCTAAATCATCCTCGGTAAGTCCCAACGTACCGACAACACGGATATCCATTAAATCCTCTTTATCATAAGCGGCATCTGCAGTAGAATGCATTGCAGGCATTGTTGAACGGACACCTGAATAAAAGGCAACACCGAGAGCCACTATGAGCATAATCGAAATAAATCGGGCTATGCTTTTTTTAATTTCTCTGCGTAAATCTTTTTTTAGTGCTTTAGTCATATCTGATATTATCCTCTTACCATTCTATCTGCTCAACAGGAGTAGGATGCTCGTTCAAAAGAATTCTTTCAATCTTACCGTCGTTGATTTTAATAATTTTATCTGCAATAGGCATAAGTGCCGAGTTGTGAGTAATAACAATAACTGTCATACCTTTTTCACGACACATATCCTGCAAAAGCTTGAGAATTGATTTACCTGTTATGTAATCGAGAGCACCTGTCGGCTCATCACAAAGCAAAAGCTTAGGATTTTTCGCAATAGCACGGGCAATTGAAACACGCTGCTGCTCACCGCCTGAAAGCTGTGACGGGAAATTATCCTTACGGCTTCCGAGACCCACCTCAGCAAGCATAATTTCAGCATCAACAGGGTTTTTACAAATCTGAGTAGCAAGCTCAACATTTTCATAAGCTGTAAGATTCTGCACAAGGTTATAAAACTGGAAAACAAAGCCCACATCATCACGACGGTATGCAGTAAGCTCCTTTTCGTTAAACTGTGCAATATCAACACCGTCAACATTTATAACACCTGATGTGGGCATATCCATGCCGCCAAGCATATTAAGAACAGTTGTTTTACCTGCACCTGAAGCACCGACGATAATAACGAACTCACCTCTGTTAATTGGAAAGCTTATATTATCAACAGCTTTAATTTCAATTTCACCTGTCTGATATATTTTACTAACATTTTTAAACTCAATAAAAGACACGCCTGTCACTCCCCGACATAATAAATCATTTTATTATAACACACACCACAAAATAATGCTATATATATTATACAATTAAATTGTAAAAAAATTTTAAATTTATAAATAAAAAAATAATAAACAAATGTTGATTATTGAACAATAATGTGATATTATTGTTATAAATTGATTACATTTTGCAAAGATAATCAACAAGGAGATGACGATATGAGCATTAATGAAAATGACAGCCGAGTAAGAAGAACAAAAAAACTTATAAGACAAGGTCTTGTTTCCTTAATCAAAGAAAAAAGTATCAATAAAATCACAGTTAAAGAATTGACTGACCGCATTGAAATCAACAGAGGTACATTTTATCTTCATTATAAGGATGTTTTCCACCTTGTTGAGTGTATTGAAAACGAGCTTTATGAGGAGTTTGATTCAAAGCTTTCATCATATTCCGGTGACCAGCTCTTAAGAACCCCTGTCGAGGTTTGTGAGGATTTCTGTTCTCATTTTTATGAGCACAAAGATATATATACTGCTCTTCTCAGTGAAAACGGTGATGCAAAATTTTCATATAAGCTCGGCGAACTTTTAAATGATAAGGTTTATTCTATTTTTAAAACTATCTTTCCACACATGAACAACACAAAGTATGATTTTGCATACAGTTACGGTAAATTCGGTCTTGTTGGTCTTACATATTGTTGGTTTACCGAACATCCTGAATGGACTCCTCGTCGGGTTGCTGAATTATGGCTCAGCCTTACAACCTTAGGTATCTGGGGAATTCTTGGCGACGATGGTAAAGAGGTTCTTTTAAATGCATACAATTCTCATTAAACATTTTATAAAGGATTATGAAAACACAAATAATTTAAAGGTTCGTGAAGCTTACGGAACATTAGGCAGTATTACAGGAATTGTTATCAATCTTATGCTTGCCTTATCAAAATATTTTGCCGGAGTAATATCCGGCAGTATTTCTGTTACCGCAGATGCAATCAATAACCTGTCCGATGCGGGCTCATCAATTATTTCACTTGTCGGTGTAAGGCTCTCTGCAAAGCCTGCAGACAAGGACCATCCCTATGGTCACGGAAGAGTTGAGTATATATCCGCACTTGCCGTATCTTTTGTCGTTTTGCTTATGGGAATTGAATTGTTCAAAAGCTCTGTTGATAAAATTATCAACCCGGTTCCCGTAAAGTTCAACATAATTTCACTGATTATTTTAGCTGTCAGTATTTTTGCAAAGCTGTGGCTTGGATTTTTTAATAAAAAGCTTGGTGAAAAAATTGACTCTGCACCAATGATGGCAGTTATGAAGGACAGCTTCAGCGACTGTCTTGCCACAGGTGTAGCATTGATTGCGATTGTAGTTTCTGCATTTTCCGATATAAACATTGACGGGTACCTTGGCGTTATTGTTGCAGGCTTTATTTTCCTTGCAGGCTTCAATATTTTAAAAGAAACAATGGCTGATTTATTGGGTAAGCCTGCCGACAAAGCTTTTACGCAGGAAATTGAGAACAGAATTCTTTCTTATGACAAAATTGTCGGTGTTCACGATATGATTATCCACGATTACGGTCCGGGACGAAAATTTGCCTCTGCTCACGCTGAAGTTTCCTCACAGGACGACATTATGGAAATTCACGACATAATTGATTTGGCTGAACGTGATATTCTCAATGAATACGGTTTAATAATCTCAATTCATACAGACCCTATTATTACTGACGATGAAAGAATTGACTCATTGAAGGCTATAACAAATCAAATCGTCAAGGATATTTCAGATGAGATGTCGATTCACGACTTCAGGGTTGTTGACGGACCAACTCATACAAATCTCATTTTTGACCTGATTGCTCCGCATAAATTTCACCTTTCAAATGATGAAATCCGCAAGGAAATTGAAAATAAATTAAGCAAAATAGACGAAAGATATTTTGTTGTGATAACAATTGAACACTCTTTTAACTAAATTTTATTTTTTTGTCGATTTACTCTTGCAAAAACCACAAAATATAGTAGAATATATATGTAAGTTATCACAATATTGTTAAACTAAATTGCGGAGGTTAAATTATGGCAGACAGAGAAATTACCACAATACCTAATGGGCCTCTCGGTATTATCGCTTTACCGGGATGCGAAGAAATGGCTGAAAAAATCGACCGTTATCTTGTAAAATGGCGTAAGCAGCAGGATTCCGAACACAAGGCAACAATCGCTTTTTCAGGATATGAAAGAGATACCTATATCCTTAATGCTACTTTCCCTCGTTTTGGTACAGGTGAAGGTAAGTGCTCACTTCACGAATCAGTTCGTGGATATGACATCTACATTCTCATTGATGCTTTCAACCACGGTATAACATATAAAATGTATGGTCAGACAGTTCCTATGAGTCCTGATGACCACTATGCAAACCTTAAGAGAGCAATCTCTGCTATTGGCGGTAAGGCAAAAACAATTACTGTTATTATGCCTATGCTTTATGAAGGCAGACAGCACAAGCGCTCCTCAAGAGAATCACTTGACTGTGCAGTAATGCTTCAGGAGCTTTGCCTCGATATGGGTGTTGATAACATCATTACATTTGATGCTCACGATGCTCGTGTTCAGAATGCTATTCCTCTTAATGGTTTTGAAAATGTTTCTCCTGCATATCAAATGATTAAAGCACTTGTTAACAATGTTGATAACCTTAAATTAGATAAAGAGCATACAATGATTATCTCTCCTGACGAAGGCGGTATGTCACGTTGTATGCAGTATTCAAACTACTTAGGTCTCGACCTTGGTATGTTCTATAAACGTCGCGATTATTCAAGAATCGTTGACGGAAGAAATCCTATTATTGAACACTCCTTCCTTGGCTCAAATGTTGAGGGTAAAGATGTTATGATTGTTGACGATATGATTTCTTCAGGCGAATCAATGCTTGATGTTTCAGCAAAGCTCAAGTCACTTGGCGCAAACAGAGTATTTATTTTCTCTGCATTCGGACTTTTTAACAATGGTCTTGAAAACTTTGATAAGGCATATCGTGACGGTCTTTTTGATAAAGTGTTCACAACAAACCTTGTTTACCGTATGCCTGAGCTCAAAAAACGTGACTGGTACTGTGAGGTTGAGCTTTCAAAGTATCTTTCATATATCATTGATACACTCAATCATGACAAATCAGTAAGTAAGCTTCTCAATCCTGCTGATAAGATTGAAGTGCTTCTCAAGAAAGCCGGAATTAAATAAGATTTAAGAAAAGCACCTAAACGGTGCTTTTTTTATGCAAAAAAATGACAAATCGGAGGTTATCGACGAAGTGTAAAATGTAAAACGGAAAGTGTAAAATGAAGGGTCTGCGACGCTGATTTTATTACAATTGCAACGCAGTTCCGACGTTTTCCGTTTTCAACTTTCAACTTTCAACTTTCAATTACGATTATCCCGACAAATTATAATTTGCTAAACCATACAACAAAGGCTGGGGCAAACCACCGTTCTACCTTCGCAAAATCCTATTTTATGTCCGTGCTCCTCTGCCTGACGGCATACCGTCGCACATGGACAATGAGTTCGAGTCTCTTAACAAAAAAATAATTCCACACACCGAATAGTGTATGGAATTATTTGGCGCAGAAGGAGAGACTCGAACTCTCGCACCGGTTTCCCGGCCTACGCCCTTAGCAGGGGCGCCTCGTCACCAACTTGAGTACTTCTGCAAGCGTAACGTGTTATAAGTTCTACAACTTCGTTATTTAATTAAAAAGCGGGCTGTAAAAAACTTACAACCCGCATCTGGCGGAGAGAGTGGGATTCGAACCCACGGTACGTTGCCGTACGACGGTTTTCAAGACCGTTCCGTTATAACCACTTCGGTATCTCTCCGTATTGGGCTTGATTATAATATCATAAAAGAAGCACAATGTCAAGAACTTTTTTATAATTTTTTGTGGACTTGCAAACTTTATTTAGTAACACGCATATATTCCCTTGAGGTGTTATTATGTTATTGTCACTATTACAAAGCTTATCAACAAATATTCTTTATTTTATGCTTCACTTGTCCTCTGCCAACTCATTTCCCAAGCCCTTGAGTGCCAAGGAGGAGCTTGAGGAATTGGTGAAATTTCATCAGGAGGGTGATATCAACGCAAGAAACAAACTTGTCAATCATAATATGAGACTTGTGGCACATATAATCAAAAAATATTACTCAAATTACTCTGACCAGGAGGACATAATTTCCATTGGTACAATCGGGCTCATTAAAGCCATAAACACATTTGATTACACAAAAGGAACTCGACTCGCCACTTATGCATCAAGGTGCATTGAGAACGAAATATTTATGCATTTTCGCACACGAAAGAAAAATGCACAAGAAATTTCAATGGATGAACCCATAGACACAGACAGTGAGGGAAATCCCCTAACCTTTTCAGACATTATATTCTGTAATGAGTCAGTTTTCGATGATGTTGAGATGAAAATTCAGACAGAGAAACTTTATAAATTCATAGATGAAATTGATGACACAAGAAAAAAACAGATTCTTGTTATGCGATACGGTCTATATGACACTGCACCGCTGACACAACGTGAAATCGCTCAAAAGCTTGGAATTTCCCGTTCCTATGTTTCACGAATTGAGACAAAAGCATTACAGGAGCTTCGCGAATTATTTGAAGTTGATTAATCCTCTACCATATTTTTTATTTTTTGCGGAATCGAGAGATCGGAAAAGCCATAAAAGCCTCTTGCATTTTCGCCCAGAATGAGTTTTTTATTTTCTTCCGTAATTTCGCTTGTTTTTTCAATAAAATCAAGGCTCATTTTGTATGTGATTGCTGTCATTGTACGAGGATAGTCACTTCCCCACATAAGCTTATCAAAACCAACAAAGTCTGCTACTTCATTGATTGCTTTGACTGCTGAGGGATACGGATAAAATTCATCATTGAAAAGCCAGGTTATTCCGCCACTTTCAATGAAAACATTTTTATTCTTTGCAAGTTTAATTTGTTCAAGCCAATTTTCCCTTGTTACCATTCCGAAATGACCGATTGCAATTCTTAAATTAGGGAACATTTCAATGATTTTCTGCATCATTTCAGTTTGCTCATTTCCATCAGCTAAATCTATTGAAATAATTTTACCGTTTTCGTTTGCAACTTTGAAAGGTTCAATATGATTAAGTAAATTTTTATCATTAAGACGACCTGCACAAATCTTAATTCCGTCAAAACTGCTTATATCACCAAGTGGCTTTTCTTCGTATAAAGCACAGATTTTTATTCTGTCACTTTTACAAGTGAGCAAGTATTCGTCCTGATTACCGTCAATATATTCCTGTGTAATCACAGCACCAGAAACACCTGCATAGTCCATATTAGCAAGAAATCTTTCTGCTGTATTTTCACCATCGGTCATATATGGTGGCATCATCTGTTTGATTTCTCCACCAAAATTACTCTTACCACCACCAATGTAGAAAACGGGCTTTCCGTTTACTATTCCGTTTTGCTTTTTCCATAAATGAGCGTGAGCATCAATAATCATAGTGTTACTCCATCTTTAAATATTGCAATTTCATGATTGCCCTGAATTTCATTTTTAGTAAGTTCACCATCGGCAACTTTTTTTATGAGTTCTAACAATTCGTTAGCATTTGCTTGTTTGTCAAATCCATAAGCAGAATAGTCAATCCAATGTGATTTTCGTGTTGCTATTGTGTCATTGGATGCAATTTTGATTGTTGGCACAGCACCACCAAGAGGTGTTCCTCTACCCGTTGTGAACAATACTAAGTGACAACCAACCGCTGAAAGGTTTGTAATTGAAACAATGTCATTGCCCGGTCCATTTAAAAGATTAAGTCCCGATTTTGTAACAGTATCACCGTAATCAAGCACGTCAACAACGGGAGCGGTTCCGCCCTTTTGAACGCAACCAAGGGACTTTTCTTCAAGGGTAGTTATTCCACCCTCTTTATTTCCCGGTGACGGATTTTCAGAAACAGGCTGTCCGTGGTCTTTGAAATACTTCTTAAAATCGTTGATAAGATTAACACCCTTTTGGAAAATCTCTTTATTTATACATCTTTGAAAAAGAATAGTTTCTGCACCAAACATTTCAGGAACCTCAGTTAATACTGCTGTTCCACCCATTGCACAGATTTCATCGGTAACAAGACCACATACAGCATTAGCGGTAATTCCTGAAAAACCGTCAGAACCACCGCATTTAAGACCGATTTTAAGCTTTGAAGCAGGAACTTTTTCACGCTTATCCTTTGAAGCAATTTCTTTTAATTCATTGATAAGTTCTATTCCTTGTTCAAGCTCGTCTTCGCAATCCTGAACTGAAAGGAATTTCACTCTATTTTCATTCCAAGTTCCCATTACCTTTTTTATTTCAGGAATATTGTTATTTTCACAACCAAGACCAAGAACAAGTACACCGCCTGCGTTGGGGTGTTTAATAAGTCCGCGAATAATAAGTTGAGTAACTTACATATCATCACCGAGCAGACTGCAACCGAAAGGATGTGAAAAACAGATTGCTCCTGTTTTTTCAGCTAACTGCTTTGCGATACTGTTCACACAGCCAACTGTCGGCACAATCCAGATATCATTTCTTATGCCAATATCACCATTTTCACGGACAAAAGCATTAATTGTAAATGGTTCTTTTGGGCAAAGCTCGGTATAATCAGGCGTATATTCATAAGAAAGAATTTCGCCTAATTTCGTTTTCATATTATGAGAATGAACAGGGTCACCCTCTTTAATATTTTCGGTTGCACATCCGATTGGATAACCATATTTGATAATATCTGTCCCCTTTGGGATATCACATAAAGCAATCTTATGACCAGTCCGGAGATTCACACAGACATTATCTTTTTCATTTATTCTGACAGTATCCATTTCATTATTTCCTTTGCACCAATTGTGTCGATTTTGTTGTAATATTCCGTAATGATTTCTTTCATTTCTGAAAGGTCAGAATTCCACAAGGAAGTATTTGCAAGAATATCTGCAATACTGTCATTTTTCATTGTTGCAACAACATTTTCAGCATCGTCAGGAGTATCGTTTTTATAGAAATAAATAAGATATGCAAGTGATAGTGAAAGATATTTCGGATAAACTCCGTTTTTTTCTTTATATTCAACAAGAGTCGAAAGTACACGGACAGAAAATTTACTTACAGAGTTAAGTGCGATTGAGCGCCATTTATGTGCGATAAACGGGTTTTTAAATCGATCAAACACTGCATTTGCAAATGAAATACTCTCATCATTTTCACCGATTGTTGGTAAAATTTCCTCTTTCATACATTTATTAAGAAATGCGGATGCAGTTTCGTCGTTCATAGCTTCACCAACTGTTTCAATGCCTGAAAGAAGTGCACCTGCTACAAGAGAGGTATGAGCACCGTTGAGAATTCTTACCTTGATTTTTTTGTAGGGTTTTACATCATCTGTCCATACAATATTAAAGCCTGCCTTTTTGAGCGGCAACTCCTTTTCAAAATCGCCCTCGATAACCCAAAGGTGAAATATTTCGGCTGTATCAAGGAATTTATCGTCAGGATGAGTATCCTTTGTTTCGTCATTTGGATAACCTGTAACAATTCTGTCAACAAGAGTATTCACAAAATGATTTTCATTCTCTAACCATTTGATGAAATCTGCTTCAAGATTCCAATGCTTTGCATATTTCAGCACGCATTTTTTAAGTTCTGCACCGTTATTATCAATAAGTTCACAGGGCAGAAATATAAAGCCTTCCATACCGTTTTTGTAACGCCTGTAAAGGAGCT
>JAFTUP010000333.1 GCA_017466205.1 Clostridia bacterium | reverse complement strand
TCAGGATTTAGCATCTCAGAAATGCGTTGAATTTTTTGCGCCTGAAAAGGGAGACACAGTATTTGATATGTGTGCTGCACCGGGCGGAAAAACTTTTACAATGGCTGAAATTATGGAAAATTGCGGTGATATTTATTCATTTGATTTATATGACCATAAAATTAAGCTTATAAATGACGGAACGGAAAGACTTGGTATTACTATTGTTAATGCAACAATAGGTGATGCTTCAGTTTATAATCCTGATTTACCAAGGGCTGACAAAATTCTTTGCGATGTTCCTTGCGCAGGCTTAGGTGTTATCAGACGTAAACCTGAAATTAAGTATAAGGATTTCAGTTTTGTTGACAAATTATGTGAATTGCAATATAATATTTTAAATAATGCATCATTATATCTAAAAGATAAAGGAGTCATTATGTACTCCACTTGTTCATTAAGTAAAAGAGAAAATCAGGATGTTTGTAACAGGTTTTTAGAGACTCATAAGGACTTTAAAAATGGCGGTATGGTTACAATTGAGCCTAATACTGCTTCTGACGGCTTCTTTTATGCAAAATTGATTAAGGAATAGTTTTAATGGCAAAAGATATTCGTTCTTTAAGTTATGACGAGCTTTCAAATGAAATATTAAGTCTTGGATTTCCCAAGTTTCGAATCGGTCAGATTTTTTCATGGATTCATGAAAAAGGTGTGTCTTCGTTTGATGAAATGACAAATATTTCTAAAGATATGCGTCAAAAGTTAAGTGAAATTTTCATCTTTGATAACTGCTCTATAAACACAAAGCTTGCTTCTAAAATTGACGATACAGTAAAATATTTATTTGTACTTTCTGACGGTGAATACGTTGAAAGCGTTGTTATGAAATATAAATATGGTTATTCTATTTGCATTTCAACTCAGGTCGGATGTAAAATGGGATGTACATTCTGTGCCTCTGCTATAGGCGGATTTGTTCGACAGCTTTCAACGGGCGAAATGCTGTCTGAAATCTATACTGCTCAAAAGGATTTGAATATTAAAATTAATCATCTTGTTCTTATGGGAACAGGTGAACCCTTTGATAATTACGATAATGTTACAAAAATGCTTGGGCTCATTACTGATGAAAAAGGTCAGAATATGAGTATGAGACATATTTCTCTTTCAACTTGCGGTATTGTCCCTAAAATTTATGAATTAGCTGATGAAAAGCTTGGCTTAACATTGTCAGTTTCGCTTCATGCACCGAATAATTCTGTTCGTAATGCATCGATGCCTGTAAATAAAAAGTATGATATTGATGAGCTTTTAAAAGCTTGTAAGTATTACGCTGATACAACAGGTCGCAGAATTTCATTTGAATATGCCATGATTAAAGGTGTTAATGACAGCGATGAATGTGCTTTCGAATTGGCAAGAAGATTGAAAGGTATTCTATGTCATGTTAATCTTATACCTGTTAATAATGTGAGAGAAACTAATTATATAAAAAGCTCTGTTGAAAGACAAAAAAAGTTTATTGATATCTTAGGTTCAAGAGGAATTACGGCAACCGTAAGAAGAACTCTTGGAAGCGATATAAATGCTTCTTGCGGACAATTAAGAGCATCTAAAAGAAAAGAAGGTGAGCATAATTGAAAATTGTTGCTAAAACAGATACAGGTCTTGTAAGAACATCTAATCAGGACTCTTATGCTGCAGGTGAATTACCCGGTTCAGTTGCTTGGGCCGTTGTTTGTGATGGTATGGGCGGAACTGCAGGAGGTAATTTAGCAAGTTCAATGGCTGTTAAACTTATCTCTGAAAGAATATCATCATCTTATCGTTCAGGTATGAGTGGTGTTTCAATCAAAAATATGCTTACTTCAGCAATTTTAGCTGCTAATATCAATATTTATGAAGCAGGTCAGAAAGATGCTGAATTGACAGGAATGGGAACCACTGTTGTTGTTGCAATTATGGCAGAGGAATCAGTTTATATTGCTCATGTCGGTGACTCAAGAGCTTATACAATGTCAGGCGGAAAACTGCATCAGCTTACTAAAGACCATTCTTTTGTTCAGGAAATGGTTGACAGCGGAAAGCTTACTCCCGATGAGGCAAAAGATGACCCAAGAAAAAATTTAATAACACGTGCTCTTGGTGTTAATGAAAATGTTCGTATCGATTTTTGTCAGGAATATATTTCTGATGATGAATTTATAATTCTTTGTACAGACGGTTTGACAAATTATGTTGAAACTTCGGAGATTTATGAGCTTACTGCCGATGGTAGTTTTAACGATTATGCTGAAAGACTTGTAAACAGAGCAAATGAAAATGGTGGTGGAGATAACATCACTGTTGTTACAATGTCTTATTGATTTTGTGAAAGGAGCTTTACAAATGGATAACTTTTGCGGAAAGCGTCTTGACGGTCGATATGAAATTATGGAGATTATCGGCGTTGGCGGAATGGCTGTTGTATATAAAGCTTATGATAATATAGATGATAGAATTGTTGCAATTAAGATTTTAAAAGACGAATATCTTACAAACGACGAATTTAAGAGAAGATTTAAGAATGAATCAAAGGCTATTGCCGTTCTTTCTCATCCTAATATAGTCAGAGTTTATAATGTCAGCTTTGGTGACAGAATACAGTATATTGTTATGGAATATGTTGATGGCATTACCCTGAAAGAATATATTGAACAGCAGGGTGCCGTTAACTGGAAAGAAGCAGTTCATTTTATGAGTCAGATTCTTGCTGCACTTCAGCACGCTCATGATAAGGGAATTGTTCATCAGGATATTAAGCCTCAGAATATTTTGCTTCTTCAGGACGGTACTATTAAAGTTACTGATTTTGGTATTGCAAGATTCAGTCGTGCAGATTCAAATACAACTTCTGAAAAAGCAATTGGTTCAGTTCATTATATCAGCCCTGAACAGGCTCGCGGTGAGGTTACTGATGAGAAGGCTGACATTTATTCTGTTGGTGTTGTTCTGTATGAAATGCTTACAGGCCAATTGCCGTTCCAGTCAGATAATGCGGTTTCAGTTGCTATAATGCAGCTTCAAAAGGAACCTAAGCGTCCTCGTGAAATTATTTCAACAATACCCATGGGACTGGAACAAATTACAATGAGGGCAATGCAAAAGAGTCCTAACGGCAGATACGGTTCTGCCGCTGAAATGCTTATGGACATCAATGTTTTTAAGCGTAATCCGTCAATAAAATTTGATTATTCATATTTTGTTGACCAAGAACCTACAAAATATATCAGAACAAATAATCTTTCCGGTCGTGACCAACGATTTACAAATGATAATAATACAGTTGTTGAAGAAAAAAGCTCTATGAATAAAACAACGGCTGTAATGCTTGGGGCTATAGCTGGTATTGTTGTACTTGCTTTGGTGATTGGTGCAATTCTTTTCGGCACAAAAAATCAAATGGTTGAAGTTCCTAATTTCTCAGGCTTTAATTATTATTCACAAATCGAAAATGAAAAGAAATATACAGATATTTTTACATTTGAAATTGAAATGGTTGAAAATTCAACTCTTGATGACGGAACTGTTATTTCTCAAGACCCGATTTCAAGCACAAAGGTAAAAAAAGGTTCTGTAATTACTTTAACTATTGCACAGAAAAACAGTATTCTTCTTGATACATCTATAGTCGGAATGACAGAAGAAAAGGCTAAATCATATCTTAATCAAAGAGGAATTATTTCAACAATTGTTACTGAATATTCTGAAACAGTAACTCCCGGTTGTGTAATTAAAACATCTCCTGAAGTCGGTTCAACAGTAAAAATTGGTTCTGAAGTTACAGTTTATATTGCTACCGATACGAAGGAAACAGTTAAAATGCCGACTATTGAAGGCACAACAAGAGAAATTGCTGAAGACTATCTTAAAAATCTTGGCTTAGAGCCGGGTGTTGTTACTGAGGTAAACAGTGAGCTTGAGAAAGGTGTTGTTGTTCAACAAAGTGTTAAAGCTGATACTGATGTTCCTGTTGGTTCTAAAATTGATTTTTCTGTAAGTAATGGTATTCTTCCTGAATCATCTGTTGATGTTTTTGTTACATTACCTTCCGTAAATAAGACAGGTATTCTTAAAATTTATATTAATAATGCGTTGTATTTTACATCAGAGGAGCTTTTCCTTGACGGTGCTACAAAGCAATTCACCTTGGAGGGTTCAGGTGCTGAAAATACTTATACAATCACTATTGATGATTCTCCTGTAAAGAAGGGAACAATTGACTTTACTCAGGACCCTGTTGCAATTACTGAGGAAGAAATTACCTTTGACAATAAGGTTGTTCTTATTAATGTTGAAGGTATGACAGAGCAGGAAGCAATTGATAAGCTTACAATGGCTGGTTTTAAAAAGGAAAATATTGAAACTGTTAAGAAGAGCAGTTCTACAGTTCCGGCAGGCGTAGTTTTTTCTCAGGTGCCTACCGCAGACGGAACAACTAAATTTTCAACTAATGAGTCTATTACATTAGTTGTAAGCTCAGGTCCGTCAGCAACTGCAAATTAGGAACTAATATGAATAAATTTGAAGGAATTATAACAAAAGGTATTGGCGGCTTCTATTATGTTGAAGTCGCCGATGCGATATATGAATGTAAAGCAAGAGGAATTTTCAGAAAGAAAAAAATAGTTCCTCTTGTTGGTGATACTGTTGAAATTACAGTAAACGAAAATGCTGAAAACACGATTGATTTAATTTGTGAAAGAAAGAATTTTCTTAACAGACCTCCTGTGTCAAATATTGATAATCTGATAATTGTTGTTTCTACTGTTGAACCAAGACCTAATTTTTTTGTTATTGATAAGCTGATAGCAACAGCGGAATACAAAAATATTGAGCCATACATAGTCATTTCAAAAACAGATTTATCCTCATACAAAGAGATTTATGATGTTTATAAAAAAAGCGGTATTACCATAATAGCTCTTGAAGATGAAAACTCTTTAAAGAAGATTAAAGAGATTATGAGGGATAAAATCAGTGCATTTACAGGTAACTCAGGTGTTGGTAAAACAACTCTTTTAAACAGACTTGACAGCTCATTAAATTTGTCAACAGGAGCTATAAGTGACAAGCTTGGTCGCGGTCGTCACACAACTCGTCAGGCTCAGCTTTTTAAAGTTTGCGGTGGTTATGTAATTGATACTCCGGGGTTTTCATCGTTTGAATTTGAAAAGACAGAAATAATCAAGAAAGATGATTTACCATACTGCTTCCGTGAATTCCGAGAGTATTTAGGCAATTGTAAGTTTACTTCTTGTGCACATGTAAACGATAAAGGCTGTTCAATCTGCGATGCAGTTAAAACAGGCAAAATCAGTGAAATAAGACATAATAACTACATTCAGATGTATAATCAAGCAAAGGAAATTAAAGAATGGGAACTTTAAAAAACAGATGTGTAATAATTGGCGGTGGAGATTGCTCTGTTCAGCTGTTGAAAACCAATATTACGGTTTATGATTATATAATCTGTGCAGATAGCGGTTATGATATTGCTAAAAAGGCAGGAATTGAGCCTGACCTTTTAATTGGCGATTTTGACTCTATAAAAACTTTTCCGGAAAATGTAAGTACAATCACACTTCCCGTTGAAAAAGATGTTACAGACACGGTTGCAGCTTTTAACGAGGGTATGAAAAATGGTTTTAATTCATTTGTTCTTTTTGGCGGAACAGGCGGTCGTTTTGAGCATACTTTTGCTAATATCTCTCTGATGGCAAATGCCTCAAAATCAGGGTTAACGTTTATGATTATTGATGAAACTCATATTTTCAGATGCATAACAAATTCACCTTTAAAAATTGAGCGTAAAAACAATCAGCAGATTTCTGCTTTTGCTTATGGTGACAAAGCTTATGGTGTTACTGAAAAAGGTTTTTATTATATGCTTGAAAATTATACTCTTGACCCGTTCAATGGTGCTTTGGGAACAAGTAACCACATTGTTGATGAATACGGCGAAATTTCAGTTGAAAACGGAACAGTCATTGTAATAGAAACTCAGGTGTAACAAAGAAAAACTCCTTGCGTATAATGTAGTAAATACATACGCAGGGAGGTTGTTTTTTATGGGAAGAAGAAAAGGCTCAAAAGGAATTATTTTTGTTGCATTGGGAATTGGTTTACTTATTTCATTAATTCTTCCCGAAAAAGCAATTATTGTTATTCTTGCATCTGCATTGGTTATTTGCGGAATAGCACTTTGCAAAGGTTAGGGGAGTTGTCTTGATGAAAGTTGTAGTAATGAAAAGTCCAAAGCTGTTAGGTGGTATTTTACGAAAAATATTTGGTATAAAAAAGACTGAAAGTCAATCATAATACGAACTATTCCAAAAAACATCACGCAAAAAATGACGATGGAAGATTAATTCAACCATCGTCATTTTCATTCAAGATTCTTTTTATTCGTTCTGTCTAAAAGAAAATCAACGCTGACTCCGTAATAATCTGCTAATTTTATTAATACTTCTGCAGTCAGTGCAATAACACCTGTTTCATATTGAGAATATGTGTTTTGCGACACGTTCAAAATTTTTGCAATATCACTTTGTCTTAAATCATTATCCTCACGAATTGCTCTTATATTTTTAAAAACCATTTTTATCACCGAATATATTATGCAATATCTTTAATACAGATATTGACTTTTATCTGTAATTCAGATAAAATATAAAGCAGAGATGGTATTTTAATGAATATATGAAAACAGAAGAGGATGTAGAATTGAAAAATAATAAGAGTTTGATTTTAATTTTGCTACTGATTTTTGCAGGTATAATTTATTTATCCTTTGTGATTGATAAGCAAATTGATGTTGATAATCAAAAAAGTATTGATGTTATAAGTGATGAAGGTGACAGTTTCATTCAGAACATAGACATTGACTATGCTTTCGACTCAACAACAAATGCCAATTACACAATTGTCCGCATTTACAAAAACCGTATTGACGGAACAAAACAATATCCGTTTG
>JAFTUP010000332.1 GCA_017466205.1 Clostridia bacterium | reverse complement strand
TTTTTGACAAAATTTTGTATATTATTTTGCTTTACTTTCGCAATAAAGACAACGATAAACCCTATTATCTTTATCTCTTAATGTAAAAATATGCGGTAATTCCTGTTCCACAGTCGTTATACAACGAGGGTTTTTACATCTAATAACATTTTCAACTCTTTCAGGAAGAGTTGTTGCAGCTCTTTTTGCAATTTTTGAGTTTTCTATAATATTAACCGTTGCACCGGGGTCAAGATATCCTAAAGCATCCATATCTAAATCAATAACTCTATCGATTTTTATAATATCCTTTTTTCCCATTTTAACACTATCAGCATTTTTAATAAGAGCAACCTGACAATCAATTTTATCAAGACCCAGAAAATTATAAAGAGTCATACCCTTACCTGCTGTTATATGGTCAATAACGATACCGTCTTTAATTTGTCCGATAATCATCTATATTACCTCCAACAATTTCATAATAAGAGCCATTCTGATAAATTTACCATTGTTAACCTGTCTGAAATAACAAGCACGAGGATCTTTATCAACAGCAACTGAAATTTCATTAACTCTTGGAAGCGGATGCATAATGCACAAATCTTCTTTAGCTGACTCAAGCTTCTGAGGAGTAAGGATATAGCTGTCCTTAAGACGAATATAATCTTGTTCGTTGAAAAAGCGTTCACGCTGAACTCTGGTCATATAAAGAATGTCAAGTTCAGGCATTGCATCTTCAAGTGATGTTGTTTCCACATATTCAAGATTCTTTGCTTCAAGCTCAGTTTGCTTGATATATTCAGGAACTTTTAATTCTTCAGGTGAAATAAGAACAAACTTGACGTTTTCATATCTTGACATTGCACCAATAAGAGAATGCACAGTTCTGCCGAATTTCAAGTCACCACAAAAACCTATTGTAAGGTTATTAAATCTTCCCTTTTCTCTTTGAATTGTAAGCAAGTCAGTAAGAGTTTGTGTAGGATGATTATGTCCGCCATCACCCGCGTTAATTACAGGAATATCGGTATTCATAGAGGCAACCATAGGAGCACCCTCTTTAGGATGACGCATTGCAATAATGTCTGCGTAATATCCAACTGTACGAATTGTATCAGCTACGCTCTCTCCTTTTGCTGATGAAGAACTCTGTGCTTCAGAAAATCCAAGAACATTACCACCAAGATTAAACATAGCAGATTCAAAACTTAATCTTGTTCTTGTTGATGGTTCAAAGA
Source organism: Clostridia bacterium (assembly GCA_017466205.1). Taxonomy (GTDB): domain Bacteria; phylum Bacillota; class Clostridia; order Oscillospirales; family Acutalibacteraceae; genus Fimenecus. Next base: position 3,607 of record JAFTUP010000332.1, on the reverse strand, counting down.
AGAGTGTGGCAAGTATTTTACCTTTACATTTTTCATTGTATTTTGTTGGATTATCAATTATATCATTAGCAACAGCAATAAGTTCATCAATCTCATTAACTGTAAGCTCTTGAATATCAATAAGACTTCTCATAATGTATCTTCCTTATTATTTAGCACCGTTTACTTCAAGGTACTTTTTAATTCTTTCAACATTTTCTCTGTTTGCTTCGTCTTCTTCAAGGTATTCAATAATATCATATACATCAACTACTGAATATACAGGGAATCCAAACTGCTCTTCTATTTCCTGCATAGCTCCTTTTTCTGACTGCCCCTTTTCTTTACGATCAACCATAATGAAGGTTGCAATAACTTTTGTATCTTCAAGATTCTTAAGAATTTCCATTGATTCACGGATGGCAGTACCGGCAGTAATTACGTCCTCAATAATAACGATTTCTTCACCAGCTTCCGGAACATATCCAACAAACGTGCCACCTTCTCCATGGTCTTTTACTTCCTTACGGTTAAAGAAAAAAGGAACATTAAGACCATTTTTTGAAAGAGCAACTGCTGCTGAAATAGAAAGTGAAATCCCCTTGTAAGCAGGACCATAAAGTACAGCTTCTTTCTTACCAAGCTTTTCAAAGTAAGCCTTTGCATAGAATTCACCCATTTTGGTAATCTGGTCGCCTGTCTTAATCATTCCTGCATTAACAAAATAAGGAATTTTTCTGCCGCTTTTAGCAGTAAAATCACCGAATTTAAGAACACCTGCTCCCTCTAAAAACTGTATAAACTCTCTCTTATAACTTTCCATTTTTCATTCTCCTTAATTAATCACAGAATTCTGCAACGCATCTTTCGTAAGCTGCAACAGGGTCATCAGCTGCAGTAATTGGTCTGCCGACAACAATATAATCCGAACCAGCTTCTTTTGCTTTTGCAGGTGTCATAACTCTTACCTGGTCACCAATATCACCGTCAGCAAAACGAATACCTGGAGTAACTGTTACAAAATCCTTACCACATCTGTTGTGAACCTTGTCAGCTTCAAGTGGTGAACAAACAACACCATCAAGGCCTGCTATTTTAGCATTATTTGCATAATGCATAACAACTTCATCAATTGGTTCTTTAATAAGCAAATCTCTTTCCATTACTTCCTGACTTGTTGATGTAAGCTGTGTAACAGCAATAAGCATTGGTCTTGTACCATCAGGACGAGTAAGACCTTCAAGTGCACCTTCCATCATAGGAATAGCACCGCCTGCATGAAGGTTTGTCATATCAACATCAAGATTTGAAAGAACAGCCATTGATTTTTTTACTGTATTTGGAATATCGTGAAGTTTAAGGTCAAGGAAAATTTTATGTCCTCTCGCCTTAATTTCCTTAACAATTGATGGGCCTTCAGCATAATAAAGCTCCATACCGATTTTTACAAATGGTTTTTTACCTGTGAACTTATCAAGAAAGTTCATAACATCTTCCTTACTTGCAAAGTCACAAGCAATAATAACGTCCTTACCCATTAGTGTGCGCCTCCTATAATTTCATTTATATCTTTAACATTTAATTTAGCAAGTTCATTTGGCAATTCTTCAATAATTGTTTTACATGCATAAGGGTCAACAAGGTTTGCTGCACCAACCTGAACAGCAGTTGCACCTGCCATCATAAGTTCAATTACGTCTTTTGCAGTTGAAACACCACCCATACCAATAATCGGAATCTTAACTGCATCATAAACCTGATACACCATTCTGACTGCAACAGGGAAAATTGCAGAACCCGAGAAACCACCCATTTTATTAGCAATTATCGGTTGACGACGTTTAATATCAATTCGCATACCAAGTAATGTGTTTATTAGACTGATACCATCAGCACCGGCCGATTCAGCAGCTTTTGCAATAGAAACAATATCTGTTACATTTGGTGAAAGTTTAATAATAATCGGCTTTGTTGTAACAGCTTTTACAGCCTTAACAACTTTTTCAACTGCAGCTGGCTCTGTACCAAAACTCATACCGCCATTATGAACATTAGGACAAGAAACATTAACCTCAATCCATCCAACCTGTTCACATGCATTTATTTTTTCACAAGTATAAGCATATTCTTCCACAGAAAAACCACTTACATTAGCCATAACAGGCTTATTAAATACTTTTGCAAGCTTAGGTAATTCTTCACTTATAACCTTATCAACACCCGGGTTCTGAAGACCTACTGAATTTATCATACCTGCATTACATTCAGCAATTCTTGGTGTTGGATTACCAAAACGAGGCTCTTTTGTAGTACCTTTAAACGAAAAAGTACCAAGTATATTTATATCATAAAGATCAGCAAATTCATAACCAAAACCATAAGTCCCGCTTGCAGGAATGATTGGATTATCAATTTCTATCCCGAGAAGATTTACTTTTGTGTTTACCATATTATCTCCTCCCTTTCAAGTACCGGACCATCTTTACAGATTCTCTTATTACCATATTTTGTCTTGCATGAACAACCCATACAAGCACCAAAACCGCATCCCATACGCTCTTCAAAGCTATATTGACCACTTGTTGTAGCAGTTGCTTCAATTGCCTTAAACATTGGCATTGGGCCACAAGTGTAAAAATATGAGTACTCAGTTTCTTTAAGTGCATCTGTTACAAAACCTTTGATACCATAAGAACCATCAACAGTTGTAACTTTAACATCAGCACCAAGTTTCTTAAATTCATCTTCATAGAAGATTTCATCTTTTTTATTAAATCCAAGAATTACAGTAACTTTTTTATCTTCTGCAATAAGCTTTTTGCAAAGATTAAACATTGGTGGAACACCAACACCGCCACCGATAAGTACAGGCTTGTCTATTGATTTTGATGTGTCAAAACCATTTCCAAGGCCACAAAGAACATCAAGCTTTTCGCCAATGTTCATTTTACTCATAACTTCTGTACCTTCACCAACAATTTTATAAATAATTGTGATAGTAGTGTCATCATAATCACAGATTGAAATTGGTCTTCGAAGATAGAATCCATCGAGTTTAATGTTTATAAACTGACCGGGTGCAGTAATTGAAGTTGTGTCACCCTCAAGTATCATTTCATATATACTGTCAGTCAGTTTTTTGTTGGATTTAATTTCATAAAACCCCTGATACATTATTTATCCTCCCAAACAACGTTACCGTTGCAAATTGTTATTTTACATTTACCGTAAACATCCATCCCTTCAAAAGGTGTACTTTTACCCATTGAAAGGAAATCATCAGGATTTACAGTATATTTTTCGTCTAAATCAAATACTGTTAAATCAGCTTTTTCACCGATTTCAATGCTCCTACCAATATTAAATCTCTTATTAGCATTTACTGAGAGTAATTCAATAAGTTTTTCAAGAGAAATAATATTTGTTTTTACGAAATGAGTGTACATTACAGGAAATGCTGTTTCAATTCCAACAACCCCCATATTACTCTTCTCGAGACCTTTTGCTTTTTCTTCCGCACTATGTGGTGCATGGTCAGTAGCAATCATGTCAATTGTACCATCAAGAACACCTTGAATAAGTGCTTCTTTATCACTCTCGTCACGAAGTGGTGGATTCATTTTAAATC
>JAFTUP010000331.1 GCA_017466205.1 Clostridia bacterium | reverse complement strand
CCTTTCAGGGGAGACAAGAAGTTGAATTATCCCCACAAACTCCGTTAAACACAGTAAGGCAGGTGAGAAAATGACAAACAATGAATTCGGCAATGAAATAAACGAGGGACAGATACAGCTGTCAGAGCTGGGAAAATCAGCTATAATGCAGACCTTTTACTTCGGAATCGGTTTTCTGACTGCTTCTGTGTCCTCAACAGAATATTTTTCGCCCTTGGGAATAGCATTCGGGAGCAGTGTTGACAGAAAATACACACTGTTTTCCTGCTTCGGTGCGATGGCAGGATACATTATGTCAAACGACTATATAAATGCTTTCAGATATGTTATGGCATTGATTCTGGTTTACATTCTGAAGGTTTATGTGAATACATTTCCCAAGCTTCAGAAAAAGGTTATTCTTCCTGCAGTTATCTCGCTTTTTGCAACTATTTCAACGGGAATTGTGGTTATGGCAACAGAACCTATTGATTTGAATGCAATTCTTATGAGGGTTGCAGAGGCTACTGTGTCCTTTGGCGGTGCATATTTCTTTTCGGTCAGCTTTCACAGTTCTGAGAAAATTCAGAATAATGAGAGAATAACCTCAAAGGAGACAATCTCTCTTGCTGTATCAGCACTTGCCCTGATTCTCTGTCTGTCAAAAATCTCACTTTTAGGTGTGACTGTATCAGGTGTATTCTGTTCATACATTGTTATGATTTCTGCCTATATTTTCAGGGAATCGGGAGGTGCTTTAACCGGCACAGGTGCTTCTCTCGGTTATATGCTGACAGGTAACAATATTCCCACAGTTTTTTGCTATGCAGGTGCAGGACTGTTCTCAGGACTTTTTTCATATTCAGGCAGAGTTCTCTGTGCCTGTGCTTATATTTTTTCCTATGGAGCATTATATGTGCTTTTAGGTGATGACAGGGGAATAGAACCTTTGATTGAAACAGCTCTTGCATCCGTGTTTTTTGTACTGACACCGCAAAGTCTGATTTTCAGAATCAAAATGAAGCTGTCCTTTCTGTCCTATTCAGGTGACGGAAGAGAATTCCGCAATATGATTGTATCACAGCTTAAATCAGTCCGCGATGCGGTAGGGGATATGTCAGAAACAGTTACGAGAGTATCGGGAGCATTAAAGGAAAAATCAGCACCTGATACAACGGAAGTTTATCTTCGTGTAAGGGACAATGTATGTGAAAAATGTGCAAGCTATAACAGATGCTGGAAAAATAAGCTTCCCGAGACCTTGGGAGAATTTGATGAAGTTCTTGAAATTATCCGTACAAAAGGGAGTGTTACTCCGTCAGAGTCGCCTTTGTCACTGCAAAGCAAGTGTATAAGAATAATGTCACTTTGTGACAGCTTCAACAAAAATTATGTGTTGTATTCAGCACGTCTGGGAGCAGAAGGGAGAATTAACGAAATGCGAAAAATTACTGCTGACCAGTTTGATACAGTTGGTGAAATGCTTGACGATTTGCTTGTGAATTTTGAAAGTGGTGTAAAGCCGCTTGCAAGTAAGTCACTTGCACTTAAAAACAGTCTTGATGACATTGGCGTAAATGCTTTTGTCAACTGCTATGAGGATGAAAATATGAATATGGTCATAAATATGAGCGTGGAAAATGACTGCAAGGCGACAACGGGCGAAATCCGTGACTGTATTATAAAATCCACAGAAAAGGAATTTTCTTATCCTGCCGTAATCAACGGTGAAAATGAAAAGCTTATGCTTTTCTGGGAGGAAACTCCTCTTTCGGCAGAATGTATTTATCATCAGATTTCAGGAACTGACGGAAAGGTTTGTGGTGATTGCTTTGACTCATTTTTCGACGGAAAAGGCAACTTCATTGCGATTTTAAGTGACGGAATGGGAACAGGAGAAAGAGCAGCAGTTGACGGTGCTATGGCATCCTCACTTTTTTCAAGACTTATAATCTCAGGCTTTTCATTCCCTTGTGCTTTGCGACTTGTGAACTCTGCAATGCTTGTGAAAAGCTATGAGGAGTCATTGGCAACTCTCGATATTTTAAAGGTCTGTCTTTACAACGGTCAGTCCGTTATTTATAAGGCGGGAGCAACAGTTTCACTTCTTTACAGAAAAGGCAAGGTCAGCGAGATTAAAAAATCAGCAATGCCAATTGGAATTTTACGACAAGCCGAATTTGCCACAATCAAGGGTGGTCTTAAAAACGGTGACGTGATTGTAATGATGTCTGACGGTGCAGCCGACAACAGCCTTGATGAAATCAAAAGATATATTACTGATAAGGGCTTTTCTTATGATTTACCTGAAAAGCTCTGTGCAATCGCAAGGTCAAAAAATAAAAGCCACAGTGACGACATCACCGTGGCAGTTATAAAAATTCAGTTAAATAATTAAAGGGCACCTCTAAAAACTAAGGGTGCAAATATTGTGTAGAATTTTTTTCGTCAGATTGCTCAAAAAACGCAAGCAATACTTTGTGTATTAACGAGTATTTTTGGGCGATATGACGGAAAAAGGGCATACAAGATTTCGTGCTTTGAGTTTTTAGAGATGCCCTAATATTCAACCCACATTGCAGGGCGGACAGAACGCTTTTCAATACCTACGGGAGTGCCTAACTGAAGAATAAATCCGTCAATCTTTACAAAGGATGCATTGTAAAGTGTAGCACCCGGAGAACGGAGCCACCAACGACAGCTCATAGTGAGATTTTCGAGCTGTGAGCCTTGGGACTCTGCATATTTTGTTGCAACACAAACTCTTTCAACAGTTGACGGAAGATATGTTTTTGCCTCATCAATTGACAAGAGGAAAATTTTATCCTTTGTGTCTTCACCGCCATCTGTGTTGTAGTCAGCATTATCTCTGTTTTCAAGAGTAACTGTTTTGATGTTTTTCTTCTGTGCATTTGTGAATGCAGTTGAAATAAAGTCATTGTTAAGCCAATGACGGATGTCGCTGGTCTCCCAGGTAACCTGACCCACCGTATTGTGGTACTGACGGCAATCAAGGGCATATCGGCTGAGAACAAGCATTTTACCCTCTGCATCCTTGTCGAGAACCTTCCATTCGATTTCTTCTTTACCGTTTGATGACTTGTTGTCCTGCTCATAATTACCGAAATAAATAATGTCACCAACCTGTGCTACCTCAGGATGCTCTTTTATGAGTGATTTTGCCTGTTCCTGACTGTCCTTAAAGGTGCGTAATGACTTGAAGGTGATGTAAGCCTCTTCGTAATTCTTT
>JAFTUP010000330.1 GCA_017466205.1 Clostridia bacterium | reverse complement strand
TTTCAACTGAACCGAACTGAATATCATAAGTTGCCTTATTTGTATTCACATCAACAGGGAATGCAGTTTTAAGAATTAAGTGTGACTCTTTCCAATCCATATAGGTCTCAAAATCAATCTTGTCAATGTTATTGTAAAGATAAATCTTCTGAACGATTGTGCTGTTCTTGAACTTCTTTGTAATCTTAAGACCTGCACGCTCGCCTTCGCTTAAAATTTCAACACTTTCTACCTTATCTGCTTCCCAGTGCTTTTCTGTGTAATAACTGCTCATTTCCCAGTTATCGTATTCTCTTGGGTAGTCTTCATAAGCAGTAATTACATTACCACGCTGACCATTTTTGAGGACTTCACGGTTGTTTCTCTTGTCATATATACTTGTGAATGTTCCCTTTTCGTCAAGAGTAAGACGGAAGAAATCATTTTCCATTGAGTTTTCTGTAACTGTGATTTTTGGTGCTTCTTCGCAAGGATTTATTACCTTATATCCCTTTGCAGGAACATTTTCAGCATAATACCACTTACCGTCAATTTCCACAGCACCGCTGTTCACAAATGAATGAGGATTGAATACCACATAACCGTCAGTTGCCTCAACATTATTTGCAATTTCAGTTGTTGTGTCGTTGATAATTTCATTACCAACTGCACCGATTTCTTCATACTGCTGATGTGAAACCTCATAAACCTCTTTAATTGATGAACCCGGAATAATATCGTGGAACTGATTGAGAAGAATAGTTTCCCAGGCATTCATCATATCATCCTTGCGATACTTGTATCCATTGAGATGTTCATCAATAAGCGAAAGAGTTTCAGCACGCTGGAACATAAATTCACTCTTGCGGTTGTATCTCTTGTTCTTTGCCTGTGAAGTGTATGTACCGCGGTGAAATTCAAGATAAAGCTCGCCATTCCAATGTGGTATTCTTGGGTTATTCTCTGTCTTTGACTTAATATCGTCAAAGAACTCACCTGAAAATGACATAATTGGTGTGCTTGTTCCCGGGATACCGTGCTTAAGACGGTCAAAATACTCTAAATCCTTGGCATAAGGTCCGCCACCACCGTCACCAAAACCAAATGTAATAAGCACATTATCATAAAGGTCTTTCTGCTGATAACGGTCATAAGCACCGCGAAGCTGATTTGCATTGAGCTTTGCGTTGTATGTAACATTTGTTGCAGGTTCCTTGCCTCTATGCTTATCCTGTGCTGTCATAAAATGAGTGAAAACAGGTGTGTTATCAATTCCGTGCCAGATAAATGTGTCATAAGGCATTTTATTCATTTCGTTCCAGCCGATTTTTGATGTTACGAATTTATCCATACCACATTTATTTAAAATCTGTGGAAGTGCTGCTGAATAACCGAAAACATCAGGCAACCAAAGAATTTTGCTGTCAACACCGAACTCGTCTTTCATAAAGCGTTTACCGTAAACAAACTGACGGACAAGGCTTTCACCACTGCAAAGGTTACAGTCTGCTTCAACCCACATACCGCCTTCAACTTCCCAACGACCAAGACGAACCATTTCCTTAACTTCTTCGTAAAGTTCAGGTGCATCCATTTTGAGATATTTGTAAAGCTGTGGCTGGCTTGACATAAACTTGTATTCAGGATACTTTTTCATAAGTGCAAGCACTGTCGAGAATGAACGAAGAATTTTTTCTCTTGTCTGTGCAAGAGTCCATTCCCAGGCAACGTCAATATGAGTGTGTCCTATACAGAATGCAAAAACATCACCCTTATGGCAATATTTACCGTAAAATTCTGTTTTAAGATAGTCGATAGCCTTATCGAGAGATGCATAATATTCATCGGAATAAGGACTTCTCATATCAATGAAATTAAGTGCATTGTTAAGATGCTTTTTGATTTCAAAGTAATTTCTTGAATTTTCATCCTCATAAGCTAAAATTTCAAAAGGCACTTTTATATCATAATAAAGCTGTTTTGTTTTAGCATCAATAAGCTGAAGATTTGTAACAAAATCAACATACTCGTCGTGAATACTGCCTGAATAAGCATAAAGATAAACCTTATGAGTACCGTTTGTCAAAAATACTTCACGGTGGTTTTTATCAATTCCCTGCTGAAGTTTACCGTCAACATAAGCTATAAACTGTGGATTAATGTCGCACCAGCCGAGTCTTGCATCACTTGCTACTGACAGCTGAATTTCACCACTCCAATGTTCAGGCACCTGAATTTCGTTATAAAACCAAGCGTGCTTGTCCTTTTTTCCACCCCAACGGTTTAAGTATGGTGTGAAAAGAGTAAAACTATCGTCAATCTGGGGAAGAGTGTTATCAAGCTTATAGTCACACTCTTTATAGAGAAAATTTGTTATAGGAATATTCTCTTTAATTACGAGCTTCTCAAATTCTTCAAGAAACACGTTAATTCTGTCTTCAATAAAATCTTTGTACATAAGGTATTCCGCCTTTCTCAACTACCAAAAATGTCACTCATCATATAAAATGAGCCACATACAAGGATTGTTTCGTCTTCTTTGGTATTTGAAAGAATATATTTATAACCCTCTTGGGGATTACTTATGGATATTGTTTTTTCGCAATATTTCTTTGCAATTTCTTGCAAATTTTCTGCATTTAATGCTCGTGGATTACTCGGTGTTACGGTGACAACCGACTTGCAGAGTGGTGCAATTTTCTGCACATACCCTTCCACATCCTTATCAGCCATTAAACCTATGAGCATATTAATATTTTTCACATTATATTTTGTAAGAAAATTGCGTAAAGCCTCTGCACAGCCCTCATTATGACCACCGTCACGAATAATAAGTGGTTTTTCACCGATTATTTCCATTCGTGCAATCATTCTTGTGTTAAAAATTCCTTGTGCGATTGCATTTTGTGAAATTCCAAGCACATTTGCTGTTTCAATTGCATTTACTGTATTTTCAATCTGATGATTACCTGTCAGTTTTGTTTTATATGTGTTTTCTTTATAAACAAACTCTGTACCAAATATTGTGTCATCAATAATTTCAACTGTTTTTGGGTTGGTAATAATCAAATTACAATTTTTACTTTTACAAGTTTCTCTTATTACTTTTAAAGCATCGTTCTGCTGATTTATTGATGTGATAACTTTAGTATTTTCCTTAATTATTCCACATTTTTCAAATGCAATTTTTTCGATTGTGTCACCTAAAATTGCAATATGGTCAAGAGAAATTGAAGTAATTACAACTGCTTCAGGCTTTTTCACAACATTTGTTGCATCAAAGCGTCCGCCAAGACCTACTTCAAGGACAACATATTCGCATTCTGCCTTTAAAAAGCAAAGAAATGCTGAAACAGTTATTGCCTCAAATTCTGTGATGATTATGTCTTGTTTATTTAATTCTTCAATTTTTTCACGAACCTCTGTCACACATTCAGCAAAAAGGTCTTTGCAGACATTTTCACCGTTAATCTGTATTCTTTCACAGAAATCAATAACATAAGGGGATGTGAAAAGTCCTGTTTTGTGTCCATTTGCTATGAGCATATTGGAAATCATTGTGGATGTTGAGCCTTTTCCGTTTGTACCTGCTATATGAATGAATTTAAGCTTGTCCTGCGGGTTTTGGAGTAATTCCAACAGCATAGAAATTCTTTCGAGTCCGGGCTTTATTCAAAATGCCAACAGTGAATGGACATATTCTACTGATTGATTAAAATTCATAGATTTATTTCATCTTCATTGAAATGTCAAATGCTTTTACGGAATGAGTCAATGCACCAAGTGAGATAATATCAACACCTGTTTTTGCAACTGATGCGATATTGTCAAGTGTAATGTTGCCTGATGCCTCTGTCTTTGCTCTGCCGTCAATAAACTTTACACATTCTGTCATCTGCTCATTGTTCATATTATCGAGCATAATGATGTCTGCACCTGCTTCTACTGCTTCTTTTACCTCATCAAAGTTTCTTGTTTCAACTTCGATTTTAACCATGTGACCGAGCTTTGAGCGAAGAATTTTTACTGCGTTTGTAATTCCGCCACCTGCATCAATGTGATTATCTTTAAGCATAGCACCGTCAGAAAGGTTGTATCTGTGGTTTTTACCACCACCGCAAACTACTGCATACTTCTGTAATGCACGAAGTCCCGGAAGTGTTTTTCTTGTATCTGTTACAGATGCATTTGTACCCTCACAGAGCTTAACTGCCTTGTTTGTTGCAGTTGCAATTCCTGACATGTGCTGAATGATGTTGAGAGCTGTTCTCTCACCTTTAAGAAGGCAAGCAGTTTTACCATTGAACTCAACAATTAAATCACCTGATTTTACCTCATCACCATCATTTTTATGAACTGTATATGTGAAAGTATCGTCAAGCAAAGTGAATACTCTCATTGCAATATCTAAACCACAAAGAACACCATCAGCCTTTGCTACAAAATATGAGTCGTTTCTCTGTTCTTCTGGAATAAGGTAATCTGCAGAAACATCAATATAATTAATGTCTTCGCTTATAGCCTCTTTAATAAGATTATCTACATAAAAATGATTTAATTTCATTGGTCATTGACCTCCTTGAGAATTATATAAGCAACTGTTGCAAGGCTTAATGCTTCGCAATAGTCAGGAGTAATTTTGAATTTACCGTTTTTAAGTCGTGTAAGGATTTCACGAACTCGTTTATATCCGTTTCGTACAGCATCTTCATTGGCAGGCATTACGAAATATGAACGTTGCATAATGTTACGGATTTCTGTACGGACACCTTTGAATAACGGTGCACCGTTAAGGTCTTGTTTTTCGATTTCGGTAATCTGCACCTCAGGATATTTCATATCGATACAACGGACAATATCGTCAGCACAACGCTTACCGAATACCAGCGCTTCAAGTAATGAGTTACTTGCAAGTCGGTTTCTTCCGTGAACACCTGTGTTTGAACATTCACCAACTGCATAAAGACGTGAAACTGTTGTTCGGGAATTCAGGTCAACCCCAATTCCACCCATAAGATAATGCTGACAAGGGAATATGGGAATCAAGTCCTTTGTAATATCCACATTATACTTTAAGCAACCTTGGTGAATACCGGGAAATCTGTTCAAAAGATATTCTTTATCACGATGAGTAATATCAAGATAGAAGTTGTTACTACCTGTTCTTCGTGACTCAATAATAATTGACTTTGAAACAACATCACGAGGAGCTAATTCAAGTCGTTCATCGTATCTATGCATAAATCGTTCTTTATTACAATTGAGAAGATATGCACCCTCACCACGAACTGCTTCACTAATTAAGAACTGCTCATTATCGTCGGAATTGAATGCTGTCGGATGGAACTGAACATAGCTTAAATCCTTAATTCGAGCACCAAGTTCAAAAGCAAGGCGAATTCCGTCACCTGTTGCAACCTTTGGATTGGTTGTATATTTATAAACACGACCGATACCACCTGTGGCAAGGACACAATAACTGGAGAAAATTTCGTCCTGACCGTCAGCAGTAAGGATATGAGCACAGATACCGCTCTTTACTCTTGTGAGTTTAAATACAGGAGTATTTTCAATTATGGTTATATTCTCTCTTTTTTGTGCTTCTTGAACCATTGCACGAACCATTTCAGCACCGGTTGTATCCTTATGGTGAACAATTCGTCTTCGACAATGTCCTCCCTCAAGAGTCATATTAAGTTCACCGTCAGGTCGTTTATCAAACTCAACACCATACTCTATGATTTTGCGGACTTCAGCAGGACCTTCTTCTACTAAAGTTGTAACAGCTTCAATATCATTTGCTTGCTTACCTGCAATCATAGTGTCGTTTATATGAAGCTCATAGCTGTCATTTTCCAAATCGAGAACCGCTGCGACACCACCTTGCGCAAGTGATGAGTTTGAATCCGTATTACTCTTTTTGGCAAGCATTATAATATTAAAATTTTCAGGTAATGAAAGTGCTGTATTAAGTCCTGCGACACCACAGCCGACTATAAGCACATCACATTTTTTTGACATTTTAACTTCATCTTCTTTCAAAAATGAACAAGTTTTAATTAAA
>JAFTUP010000329.1 GCA_017466205.1 Clostridia bacterium | reverse complement strand
CTTGTAGCTGCTGCAATCATACCTGCATCTTCTGAAACAGGGATAAATGCACCTGAAAGTCCGCCAACATGTGAAGATGCCATTACGCCACCTTTTTTAACTGCGTCATTAAGAAGAGCAAGACAAGCAGTTGTACCGTGTGCACCACATTGTTCAAGTCCCATTTCTTCAAGAATATATGCGACAGAGTCACCAATTGCAGGAGTTGGAGCAAGGGATAAGTCAACAATACCAAATGGAACTTGGAGTCGTTTTGATGCTTCACAAGCAACAAGCTGACCCATTCTTGTAATCTTAAATGCAGTACGCTTAACCATATCTGCAATTTCAGTAATATTCGCATCAGGAATTTTTGAAATAGCCGAACGAACAACACCGGGACCTGAAACACCAACATTAATTACACAGTCAGGCTCACCAACACCGTGGAATGCACCTGCCATAAATGGGTTATCTTCAGGAGCGTTACAGAATACAACGAGTTTTGCAGGGCCAATACAACCTTTGTTTGCAGTAACTTCTGCAGATTCCTTAATAATCTGCCCCATAAGTTTAACTGCATCCATGTTAATACCTGCTTTTGTTGAGCCGATATTAACAGATGAACAAATATGGTCTGTAACATCGAGTGCTTCAGGAATACTGCGGATAAGTGCCTTGTCACCGGCGGCAAAGCCTTTCTGCACAAGAGCAGAATAACCACCGATAAAGTTTACACCAACTGTCTGTGCAACACGTTCAAGAGTTTTTGCATAAAGAACAGGGTCACCTTTGCCTGATGCCAATACCATTGAAATCGGTGTAACAGAAATTCTCTTATTAATAATAGGAATACCATATTCCTTTTCAATATCTTCACCTGTTTTAACAAGGTTCTGGGCTTTTCTTGTCATCTTCTCATAAATCTTGTCACAGGTTGATTGTGCATCACCTGTACAACAATCAAGAAGAGAAATACCCATTGTTATTGTTCTGATGTCAAGATTTTCATCCTGAATCATATTAATGGTTTCTAATATATCGTGTGTATTTATCATTTTAATACCTCAAACTAAATTCTGTGCATGGAATTAAAAATATCCTCATGCATAACATGAATTGAAAGTGACATTTCATTACCGATTGCAGTAATCTTATCAGAAAATTCAGTAAACGGAACAGTTGATTTTTCTAAATCAACAAGCATAATCATACAAAACATATCCTGTAAAATTGACTGTGAAACCTCAATAACATTAACGCCATTTTCAGCGCAAACTCCTGAAACCTTAGCGAGAATACCGACCATATCTTTACCTACAACGGTGATAATACCTCTCATCTTTAGTACCTCCGAAATTAAATTGACAACATTTTAACACAAACTCATAAAAAAGTGAACAACTTTATTAAATATCTTTGAAAATTTATTGAAAAATCATATGAATGTGTAGTAAAATATTAACAGATATTGGGAGGTGTCCTCTTATGTACAAAAATATTGTGGATTTACACGTTCATACAGACAATTCTTTTGACGGAAATCATTCAGCAACGTTTTTTTGTGAAAAAGCAGAGTTGTTGGATTTGAGAGCTGTTGCTTTTACCGACCATTGTGAGGTTGACCAATTCCGTGGCGATTCTGATTATGAAAAACGAATTTTTCAGGCATTTTTTGAGATTGCAAAGGTTCGTTCAGCGTTTCGCGGAAAGCTCTTGGTTCTTAATGGCATTGAGTTGGGACAACCTGCTTATGATATAGAAACTGCAAATGATATTGTTAAAAGATATGATTATGACCAGATTATTGGTTCAGTTCACAATCTCCGTGGCGGTGAAGATTTCTATTTTATGGAAAATCTTTCACTCCCGCAGGCTGAAAAACTTCTGAAAGAGTATTTTAATGCTATAATCGAAATGCTTGAATGGGGAAATTTTGATGTTCTTGCTCATCTTACTTATCCATTGAGATATTTCTATTCAAAGTCAAATCTCGACATTGACCTTAATAAGTTTAAAAATCAGATTGATGATATTCTTTTGCGTACCGCAGAATCAGAAAAGTCACTTGAAATCAATACTGCAGCACTTCGTCAACCACTTAACAAATTATCACCGGAAGTTGATGTCATAAAGAGATTCAAAGAACTTGGTGGTAAATATGTTTCAGTTGGCTCTGATGCTCATTATGCCGAACATCTTGCAGCAGACATTGATATGGCTTACAATGCTGCTTTAGAAGCAGGATTTGACAGCATAACATTTTTTGAAAAACGTACTCCAATGCAGATGAAAATTGAAATGGAGGGTTAATTAATGAAAGTTAAAGCAGCAGCAAAAATCAATTTAATGCTCGATATTCTCAAAAAGCTTGATAATGGTTATCATTCACTTTTTATGATAATGCAGTCAGTTGATTTATATGATACTGTTACAGTTGAAAAAAATAATGAAAATATAATAATAATCAAATGCGATGTTGACGGTGTTCCTTGTAATGAAAAAAATATCGCAT
>JAFTUP010000328.1 GCA_017466205.1 Clostridia bacterium | reverse complement strand
GCGTGATAGATTTTATCAAGAGTTACCATAATATTACTTCTTTCAACAAAAGATTGGAGATATTGTAACACAATAAAGCACTAAATTGCAATAGGGAAATGGAAAAAAGTAGGAGCGATTCATGAATCGCCCCTACAACATATTACCATTTAATTGTTTCGTTATAATCGTCATAACCGTAGTTACCTGCAGTGTTTATAAGCAAGTCAGCTATATCGACCTTCACACCGTAAGGGTCTTTTACGCTGATTTTCTTTAAAATCGGTCTTATTCTGTTAACGAATGCGATAAACACATCACCCTCGGGAGTACCTTTGTTATATGTCTGATTTCCGCGGAAGATGTTTCTGACGAGAACGGTTGCATAGTCAATCAGCTTAACCTTTTTAATACTCTTATCACACTTGATAAAGAGAAGCTTTGCAAGTGTCCCAAGTTTTATTGAACAAAGAAGTTTTCCAACAATACGAAGAGCAAATACAAGACCTTTACTCTCTTTAATATGAAATTTTCTCATTGCTCTCTGAGTATCATCACGCAAATCAAGCATTATATTTCTGATCATCGCATCAAAAACTGATGTGAGGTATTCCTTACAAGTCATACCCTTTGTGTCATAGTCGAAGTCAGGAGTCGGAACACTCTTGATTTCTGCCTGATTTTCATTTAATGTGACAAGTCTTATGTATGATGGGTCTGCAATAATTGAGCCTGTTGTAACGTCGAAGAACTTATTGCCTTTTTCAGTAACAAATTCGTTGATGCTCTGATTATGCATGTGGCCTGTGAAAACAAGGTGAACACCCTCATCAGCAAGAAGTGTTGCAACTGATTTATAATCATACATAAGTGCTGATTTAATGATTGAAAATATTGGCTGAATCGGCAAAACAGGATAATGACAGATTGCGAACATCGTCTGATTTTCTTCTCTTGCTTTTTTAGTCTGCACCTTAATCCATTCAACCTGTTTTTCTGTTAAACTGAACTGACCTTTTGTCTTGATATCAGCATTGATTGCAAGAAGTCTTACACCATCACTTAACTGTGCAACATAAGAAAGATGCTCCTCATCAACTGATATGGCATCACTGAAGCCAAAGTCATTATACAATTTAATAAGGTCTTCTTTCGGTGTTGGTTCAGGCATATATCTTCCGTTTTCACCGAATGCAAACGGATCACTTTTCCAGTCGTGGTCAGCAGTAATGAGATATACTTTCTTACCTTTTGCCTTTAAATCATAAAGTAATTTAATAAACTTTTCGTGACTCTTTCTTTCACCATTCTGTGTCAGGTCACCGACAATAATAACTGTATCTGCAGAATCTGTTTCACCCAAACATTTGAATACAGCGTTATTTATGCTTTCAGTTTCGGCAAAACATTTCTGTTCATAATGCATAAAGTCATCATAATCAGGTCCGCTGCAACCTAAATCAGTATCAAAAAAATGAGGGTCTGTTAAAAGTAAAAATTTAAAATCTTTCATAAAATCACCTATAGATTAAGCCTACATAATTTTTATGCAGGCTTTGACTTTTTAATCTATTGTTACACCACTTGTTTCTCTCTTTTTAGCAAGCTCAGAAATAATTCTCCTCTTCTCATCCCCTGCAATCTTATAGAAAAACATAGGAATTGAACAAAGAAGCATACTGATACCGGGAACAATTGACACAAGAGAGAACATTGCAAATCGAAGGCTCGGCTCAAGGTCAAGTGCTGACACAACTGTAGTTGATGAAAGCATCTGAGCAGGGTCAAGACCAATTATCATATATGCAATTACAATACCTGATGTTGCAAAAGCGTTACCAATCTTATTGATAAAGCCCTGACAAGCAGCACCGAGAGCATTATCACGGAAGCCTGTTGTAAGCTCCATATAGTCAAGACAGTCGCCAATCATAGCAAGGCATACAGTATTGATAACGCCGAGAGGAATACATGAAATGATAATGAACGGAATACAAGCATAAAGATTCATTGTAAACCAGCCAACAATTGTTGTGATAATACTTGCAGCAAATCCTGCAAGACAGCTTACGATAACAAGCTTTTTATAGTCAAACTTTTTCATAAGCTTAGGCATAAAGAGTGTTGCTCCGAAGAGACCGACAATTGAACTGATCTGAAAAACAGTTTTGACTGTTGAGATGCTTGACTCAATTGCAGCAATTCTTTCAGCCTCAGTTGCAAGAGTTGCAAGGTCCGGACCGATATAGAATGAATAACGAGCAACATGAATCGCAGCTGCTGAAACCATATAACGACCACTTGAAAGAATACCCATTAAAAGAACAAGTACAAGTGGTTTGCATTGGAAAATTCTCTTAAGCTGTGAAGGTTCGCCGGGCTCACGCTTACGTACAGGAATTTTAACTCTTTCCTTAACACCTGTGCAAGCACGTGAATAGAGGATTGTGCCAAGTCCGACAGTTACGATAGCCATTACAAGATATTTTCTCTTCTGAAGTGTAAGAGCATCAACAGGCTCCTCCGAGCTCTTTACCCAAGCTGCCATAACAAGACCAACCACAAGGAAAAGCACTTCAGGAACAGCAGAGCCGATCGAGTTGAAAATCTTGCTTACTGAAATAACAGAGCTTCTTTCCTCTGAATCAGGAGTCATAACATTAGGAAGTCCCCAGAATGAAACATCACCAATTGTGTAAATCATACCCCAAGCAACATAAACGATTGCTGAATAAACCATCATCTGAGTTTTATCGAGGCTCGGACTTAAATACATAAGTAAGGTTACAACTGCAATCGGAATCAATGCAAAACGGATAAACGGAAGCATTTTACCACTTTTGAGCTGACTTCTGTCAACAATCATACCCATAAGAGGGTCGTTGATTGCATCCCATACACGTGCTAAAAGCATAAGCAAAAGCACAAACATTGGTGCTAACTGTAAAACATTGAGGTAGTAGTCACTGATATAGCTTGACATAAGCGCATAAATCATACCCTGACCTAAGCCTGCGATACAGAAAGCGTTCATTTCACTTTTCTGAACATACTTTTTCTGTTCCATAAATTCTTCTCCTTTACAATTCTATTGTTACATATGAATAGATAAAGTTAATATAAACTGTGCTGAAAAATAAAGCACATGATTTACAACTACATTTTTACTTGTGTTTCCGCCTTTAAGGAAATAAACTCGTGAAAGCACAAGGTCAGAAAGTGCAAACAATACAGTACCTATAAACATTATAACAAATCGCCATAAGTGTGCTGATGTATCAACACCGTCAGCCATCGGCAGAATTGCAAAGCAGTTCATAGCATTAAGACTAAAGGTAACTGTAAGCATTGTAATAACTGAATATACAAGAGTCAGCAAATTGAATTTACCGTAATTAAACTCCTTGTTTCTGTCAAGAAATCGTGCAATTGCTGTTACTCCAATTGCACTGAATATGGCAAGTGCAATCTGCCAAGGTACAAATTTCGGATAAGCTCTTAAAATACCGACGATATAAAAGATATGTCCTATAAGAAAGCTTATCATTCCCGCAAAGGTATAAGGCTCATCATAATCTCTATGTACATATTTAAGGTCAAGCCACACGTCACCCAAAAGTCCGAAAATCAGACCCACAACAATGAAGATTCCGTAATAATAATTGCTTGCTGATAACGAAAGTGAAATTATTGATGACATAATGAATGTCATTGAAGCAGCAACCTTTAAAAAAAGTGCCTTAACTCCACCCTCTCTGACTCTTACAACAAGAAAAATAATTACAAGCAATATAAAAATTGCAAGTAAAGCAAAGTATAACCCCTTTAACATCCAACCACTCTCTTACTCAAAAATATATTACAAAAAATTATACCAATAATTGCACAAAAATGCAACTATCAGTATAACCAAAATTCATATTTACTTTTTAAACACAGTGACTATTCAAGCAATTATTTCAACAACAATGTACTTGCAAATGTAAACTGTGCTGCATAATATAGAAGATGGTTTACAACAACATTAGGTTTTGTGTTGCCACCTTCTTTGAAGTAGATATTTGAAAGCACTAAATCAGAAAGTGTGAAAAGAACTGATGCTATGGCGAGCATGAACAAGTCTTTTGAAAATCCTTTATAGAAAAGTCCATTAATTGCTGTAAACATTGTACAGGAGAGGAACATACCATAAAGGAAAAGAATCTTTTTATATCTTCCGTACTTAACTTTCATTGGCTTTTCAAGTGCCAAGGTTACAGTTGCAAAGATTACGGAAGCAACAACATTAATTACAGCATACCACCACTCAAATTCACCCTCACCGTATTTAAAGGCAACAGCAGGAATATAGAAAATATGGTTTACAACAAAACACACAATACCTGCATAAGTATAGATATGATTATGCTGTTTATAAACATATTTCATATCAAGCCACACATCACCCAAAAGACCAAAAATCAGTCCCATAATAACAAGTATGCCATATTCCATATTCTTACCGTTATAAGCGAATGCTGAAAATGCGGTTCCGATAAAGCAAACAGATGCACCTGCCTTTAAAAACATTGCACCGATACCGCCACGCATAACACGCATAACAAGAAAGGCAATTGTAACAAGAACACCTACAACGATTGCAGCCGCATAAAAATATTGATACATTGACATAAATAATCCCCTTTTCAATAATATCCCCACAGCATATTATAATGTTAATTTTTTAACGATTCAAGATTAAAATTGCACAAAATTCAGTTCTGTTTTTTGACAATTCCGTACTCGTCATCAAGTCTGAAATAAGGACAATGATAATTTGGTGTGGTCAGGAACCTCATCATCTCATCCTCATCAAGGTTTATGTCACAGCAATATTCCTCTGACTCATCGTCATAATAATAGTTTACACAGTTTTCACATTGACTCATAATTTCCATAGCCTTTCCGGCTACAAAAATTTATGAAATAGGCGTGTCACTCCTTGCTGTAGCCTGACAAGGCGTGATGGAAATTTAGTCCATCTCGAAATTTGTTAACTTAAAATTTCGAGGGACACACAATCAAAATAGCGTGATTTTTCACGCTATACCTCATTTACAATCTCATTATAAGATTTTCTCTTTTTAGGTGGTACTGCACTGCCCTCTTTTGCATATCCTAAAGAAATCACAAGTCTCACAGAATTTTTAAGCCCACAGATTTCACGGATTTTCTTATCGTCAAACCAGCCTAAAATACATGTACCGAGACCTTGTGCAGTTGCTTCTGCAGTCAAATATGCAGCTGCAATACCGATGTCGATTGAACGATAGTCATTATTCTTAAGTTTCGAACCTATACCTGCTGTTTTGTTATAGCTTTCTTCTGAAATCACAATCATAACAGGAGCATCCGTAGTGAATTTATTCATACCCATACCCTGTGTTGCTTTTGCAACTTCTTTTGCTTTTCCACCTTTACAAACCGTAAAATGATATGGTTGGCTGTTACAAGCAGACGGTGCAAGACAAGCACTTTCTAAAATTGCTTTGATTTTTTCTTCCTCTACTTGCTTTTTCGCATCATAAGAACGACATGAATAACGATTTTTCGCTATTTCTGTAAAATTCATAATATCACCCAATTTGATTTTACCATGAATGAAGGGTTTTCGCAATAAAAAAGTATAAAATGTAAGTCGAATAAATAATGGTACAAATTATAATTTATCGGGCCCCTCAGTCAACTTCGTTGACAGCTCCCCATCAAGTGGGGAGCCTAATCTGGCCTTCCCCCTGGAGGGGAAGGTGGCACGAGCAAAGCGAGTGACGAAAGGGGGGGACATTCCTACAAACTCCGATTTATCATTTTGTTCTGCACTGAAAAAGAAAGACAGCTTCCGTAGAAACTGTCTTCTGATTCATTTTTATTAAATTATAACTTCATTGCAACGTCCCAAGCGCCCCAGATAACTGTACGAAGGTTACCAACTTTCTTTGCGTCACCAATAACGTGAATGTGTTTGCCTTTTTCAACGATTGGAGCAGGTCTGTAACCAACAGAAAGGATTACACTGTCAGCAGGAACATTTACTGTCTTGCCGTCTTTTGTCATAACAGTTACGCTTGTATCTGTAATTTCAGTTGTCTTTGTTTCAAGATATACAGGAACTTTGTTTGCCTTGAAGAAATCACGAAGATAACTTGTGTTAGGAAGTGCAATACCCGGAGTTGTAACAAGGTCATCCTGCATTTCAACGATTGTAGGATTTTTGCCCTGAAGATAAAGCTCGTAAGCAATTTCACAACCTGTAAGACCACCACCGATAACTACAACATTGTTGCCAACTATGCTGTTATCAAGAAGGAAATCAATAGCCTCAACAGCCTTTTCTGCACCCTTAACAGGAATCTTATTAGCAACAGCACCTGTTGCAACAATAATTTCGTCAGCATTAAGAGTTGCTACATCCTTGATTTCTGTATTCATGTGAATCTTAATTGCATCATAACGCTGAATTTCGCGATTATACCATGCAATAAGGTCACGGTCTTTCTCCTTATATGATGGAGCAGCTGCAGCAATAAACACACCGCCAAGCTTATCGCTCTTCTCATAAAGGTCAACCTTATGACCACGCTTTGCACAAACAATAGCAGCTTCCATACCACCGATACCGCCACCGATAATAGCAATTCTCTTTGCTTTCTTTGCAGGCTGAATCTTATATTTCTTTGACTGCATTGTCTTTGGATTAAGTGCACAACGGGAAAGTCCCATTGTATCTGTAAGGTCCTGTGTATTAGCGTGACCCTTTGATGTTGAGAAGTTGAAACAACCTGCATGACAGCAAATACAAGGCTTGATGTCTTCTAATCTGTCGTCAATAATCTTTGTAATCCATTCAGGATCAACAAGGAACTGACGAGCAACACCAACACCGTCAATTTTGCCTTCTGCTACTGCCTTTGCACCAACATCAGGTTCCATTCTACCTGCACAAACAACAGGAATGTCAACAAACTTTTTAATATGTGCAACATCTTCAAGATTGCAGTTCTGTGGCATATACATTGGCGGATGTGCCCAATACCAAGAGTCGTATGTACCGTTATCAGCATTAAGCATATCGTAACCTGCATCCTGAAGATACTTTGCAGCCTTTTCTGATTCAGGCATTGCACGACCTGCCTCTGTATATTCTTCACCGGGCATTGCACCCTCGCAGAAGCCCTTCATCTTTGACTCAACTGAGTAACGAAGTGAAACAGGGTAATCCTGTCCGCAAGATTCCTTAATAGCCTTAACAACTTCAACTGCAAAACGGTATCTGTTTTCAAAGTTTCCACCGTATTCGTCAGTACGCTTATTAAAGAATTCAATAGCAAACTGGTCAAGAAGATAACCCTCGTGAACAGCGTGAACTTCAACACCGTCAACACCTGCATCACGGCAAAGCTTTGCTGTCTTTGCAAATGCTTCAATAATTTCGTGAATCTGTTCTTTTGTCATTTCAGGACAGATAATATCAGGAGCCCAACGAGCAGGCTGTGGACTCGGAGAAGCTAATTCGTGAGATGTATCAAGAATTGGCTTCACAAGTGCGCGTGTAAACTTATTTCTGTGAAGAGGTGCTACAAGCTCAGTAATTGCCCAGCTTCTACCCATACCGGCTGTGAGCTGAACAAACAACTTTGCACCTGTCTTATGGATTTCATCCATAAATTCCTTAAGCTCTTCAAACATTTTTGGATTTTGCCAGAGCCACTTGCCCCAGAATGTATCGCGAAGAGGAGCAATACCCGGAATAATAAGACCAACATTATTGTTAGCTCTTTCTAAGAAAAGCTTTGCAGCTTCTTTATCAAAGTGACAACCGCCAAGCTCAAACCAACCAAAAAGTGATGTACCACCCATCGGGCACATAACAATACGGTTTTTGATTTCACAGTTACCTATTTTCCAAGGTGTAAATAATGACTCATACTGTGGATTCATAAAAACACTTCCCTCTCAAAATTTGAGTAATATCTCAATAGTATAAGTATATAAAAATAACAAATTTATGTCAAGGATAATTTGTTAATAAAATAACAAATCCACTTTAAAAGATTATAAAAGCACCTGAAATAATATAAATAAAATTTTTCTGTCATTTTTTAAAAATTATTATTGACAAACAGAATAAAATAGTATATACTATCAAAGCTGACGAAAAAAGCGAATACTTCGGGGTGTAGCGCAGCTGGTAGCGCGCCACATTTGGGATGTGGATGCCGCAGGTTCGACTCCTGTCACTCCGACCACCTCAGTACCTCGGTATTGATACACGAGAAATCCCTTGAAATATAGGGGTTTCTTACATTTTAACCCAAAATTAGCACTCTTTTTAGGGTGCTTTTTTTGTTTTCAGAATTTCTCAAAAAAGCAAATCGTAAACGGAGTATGCTCTAAAATTGCAAATCGTAAACGGAGTATGCTCTAAAAACACAAATCGTAAACGGAGTATAAAATTTTTGAGTAATCGTAAACGGTGTACACAAAAACGGACTGAATCACCATATATTTCACTCTGTATATTGCTGTTTGACAATTAAAATGGTATAATTATTGTGGTGATGAAAGAATGAAAAACAACAAAGGTATTACAATCATTCGCAAAGGTGAAATTGATTTTTACTATCCTCTTAAAATATCCTCTAAGTTAAGTTTTAAAAAGACTTGTCAAATCATCGAAAAAAGCATTTCAAAAACTTTCAAAGATTTTGATGAAATATACAGTAATTATATGAATGAAATTCTTCAAAAAGGTATTGACAACTTTGATTTTGACGAGGATTTGTCAATTAAAATAACTTATGCAGAAAAGAAAAAACGAAAAAAGAAAATCAATAAACATATTCCTGAGAACTTCGCTATTGCTGATTCAAAAGCAACAATTGAACCAACTGAAAATGGTGTAAATTTCTTTTTTGTGTCGGGCGTTGATGAACAAATTGAATATCAAAATCAACTTTTAAGCAACGAAGAGCAGCTTAGTCGCAAATATTATGGGAATTTTTATTGTAATAGTCAAACTAGGTTTCTACTACCACCATTTAGAGTAAAACTAGAAAATGGTGTAGAAACATGGATAACAAGTATACTATATGTTTTTAGAAATGGTATGGGATTTTTAAGAATTTCTTTACCATTAATTAATGTAAGCATCTCACCAATGGAGTTGGCGGACTACGACAGATATATAAGTGAAGTTATGAATGTATGTGGTGTAGAAACTTTTAAAGATTCTATTGATAACCATATAAATGCCATTAAAAAAGCTTATTTACATAAATTGGGTAAAATTAACAAAGTAAACTTTATTTTTCAAAATGGAGAATTAAACCATATTATTCTTGCTGACTACGACAGCCGTCCAAGTGATATTAATATAATGTCACAAGACATACAAGAAGATATATTTAAGATAGTCGCTGCTCCTATGCCTGAGGAAGTCGGTTACTCATACCGCGAGGAAGCACTTTCTTATATAAAAAACAATTC
>JAFTUP010000327.1 GCA_017466205.1 Clostridia bacterium | reverse complement strand
TGTTTCCTTGATATACTTTGCAAGCGTTGCCATCGGTGAAAGATTGTGGGAAATATATTTAACCAAATCAGGAAACGCTGATTTCACATAGGAAACAAAAGCCGGACAGCATGAGCTCGTCAAAAGTCCTTTTTCTGCAAGTTCCTTTGATTCAGATTGTGCAACCATATCTGCACCAAGTGCCGCTTCAATTACCGTATAAAATCCAAGCTCTTTAAGTCCTTTTATTACCTGACCGAGCTTTGCATAAGTAAACTGGCTGGAGATTGAAGGTGCAACCATTGCATATACTTTATACTTCTGATTGTCCTCGCTTTTCTTAATCAGGTCAATAACATTCAGAATATATGACTTATCCATAATAGCACCGAACGGGCATTGATATACACAAGCTCCACATGCAGTACACTTGCTGTTATCTATTGCAGCAGCATTTTCCTCATTTATAGAAATCGCTTTAATCTTACAAGCATTCTGACACGGACGCTTGCGGTTTACGATTGCCGAATAAGGACAAACCTTTGCACATTGACCGCATTCAACACACTTTGATTTATCAATATGAGCTACGTGGTTGTGGTCAAAGGAAATGGCTCCTCTTTTACACACATCTTCACATCTGTGAGCAAGGCACCCTCTGCAGGAATCAGTCACCTCAAAACCTGCTGCAGGGCACTCATCACAAGCAATTTCGATTACCTCAATTACATTTGGATTTTCCTTGTCTCCGCCCATGGCAATTTTAACACGTTCACCAAGGATGGCACGCTCTTTGTAAACACAGCAACGCATTGTTGATGTCTTACCGGGTACAATTTTCTTAGGTATTTCAAGTATATTGTCAAGAAGAGTGTCATTCCATGCCTGTCTTGCCACTTCGCGAAGCACTTTATATTTTAAATGCTGTACCTTTGTATCAAACTTTCTCATAATTCACTCTCCTTAAAAATAACTTACTTTAATTCTTTTACCCATTTCCTTAAGGCTTTTTGAAAGCTCTTCAACCAAATTCATTTTAATACTGAAATTTATCGGCAAATCAGGGTTCTGATGCGCCGGGTTGATTGCTCTGCCTACATAAAAGTTTATATCGGTTGCTTCTTCAAATAAGAGCTGACATATCAGCGAAGCACCATCACGCTTGTAATTCCATTGCTCATATAATTCGTTTTTACCAAGATAATCCTTTGCATATTCAATTACCTTGTTCATTGTAATAACGCCTTCGGTTACCAGGTCAACACCTTCAAGCTTTGCGATCGGTGGCACATCTGATTTTTCAAAATTCAGAGTTGCCTGCAAAGGTTTTCTCAAATACTTTGCAGCGATTGATGATGTTGTTCCGCCGCATATAATATGCTTGCCTTGCTTCGAGAAAAACAGAGACATCATTCTGTCGCAATCATCACGATTAGAGGGAGGACCAAAGAGTATATTCATCGGCTCGCGTTTTCTTATTTTAACAATACACGCTGTTGCATCATCGCCGGGCTTATGTCCGTACAACTTATCACATTCGTCAACGAGCAATGTTGACAAATTTTTTGCGGTTAATCCGGCTACAGACATCGTTTCCATAAAATCTATGATGTCTTCCCTCTTCCATCCAAAGTTGTATGCCATACCGATACCGGCATGAGGACAGCCATCGCTCATTGCAATAAAAATATCATTTTCATGCAGGCGTATAACAGACTTATAAATCTTTTTACCGTCAATATTCATTTCGGTCTTCGGATAATCATAGTTCACATTATCACGAAGTACAATCACCTGCGGATTGTCATATTGTATAATTTCTGCAGTTTCATTGTTTATGAGATGCATAATGGTGAAAGTTGAATATGCAACGCCTCTTACCGAACATACAGGAAGTGTTGCGGCAATTGTTGAAACACATTCCTCTATTGGAAGTCCGGCAGCCATCATCGTGGATATTATCTTTGATGTGAGAGTAGACAAAATGCTTGCCTTAACTCCGCTTCCAAGACCGTCTGCAAGAACGATAACAGTTGAGTCTTCGTTTTGTTCAACTATTTCAACATGGTCACCACAAAGTTGTTCTCCTATATGGTTAATACTCTTCCAGCCGATATCTGCACATAAATCATTCATCCTGTATCGACTCCTTTAGCTTTGCAAGAGCAATTTTGGTTTCTGCTGCAGTTTCGCCGAGAAGAGAAGCAATTTCCTGAACGATACGCATCTGCTTATCTACGACTTTATCTGCTACCTCAACAGTCTGTCTGCTGATGCTTTCTTTCTTTTCTCTTTCTGTCTGTTCATCGGTTACATCACGCATAATGCCTATTAAGAGATGTGAGTCTTTATCATAAACAACTGACTGTTCAACATATCTTTTATATTCAGGAAGATATACCATCTTGTTTCTGATATCTCTGCCCGTATTTCTTACTTCCATAAAGTCTGTAGGATCCATAATGCGAATAACCTGATCACCTAATATATCTGTGCTTGAGCGTACATTCATTATTTTTCTTGCGGCTTCATTTATCTGTTGTACCTCAAGTTCCTCATTAAGAACAATAAGACCATTCGGTGTATTCTTTACAATTGTATCAGAGAAGCTTTCTGCCTTATCCTTTAAGAACGGCAAACACATGGATATTTCAGCCTTACCCTGACAGATTGCTATAGCCTTTTCACGACAAGTGTTGTATCCGCAGGAGCCGCAGTTGAGTTCATCAGAAGGTTTAAATTTACCCATCTGACGAAGCACATTGAAAATTTCAGTTTCTGACGGTTGCTGAAGTCTGTGTTCAATAAATTCAAACTGTTTGCTTAGTTCAACCGAGTTAGGTTGTAGCACATCGAAATCTTTTTCACCTGCATAGTTGGAAACTGTGATGTAGTCTTTTACTGCAGAAGTACGGTGATACTTTTCCATTACAGGACCGCCGATGCAGCTTCCGCTACATGCCGACATTTCAATAAAGCATTTATGAATTTTACCGCTTTCAATATCTTTAAGTGCATCTATACAGTTTTCTACACCGTCAAGTGCAAGATATGTGTATCCGGGAGCATCCTGAGTCATTGTTTTAAGAATTCCGCCTGTTGTCGGGAAGAATCTTGCACGACTTTCAGGATCTGAATCCATTTCCTTTTTCAGCTCTATATTTGCTTCTTTTAACCACTGTGTAAGTTCTTCAAATGTAAGCACCGCATCAACAATTCCTTCATAATGCTCTGCTTCATCCTTTTTGGACACGCAAGGTCCGATAAATACTGTTTTAGCATTTGGGAATCTCTTCTTAATATCCATGCAATGTGCCTGCATAGGAGAAACCACATCTGCAAGATATTCAAGCTCTGCCGGGAAATACTTCTGTATAAGCAAGTTGATTGAGTGGCAGCAAGATGTGATGATTATATCGCGCTCATCCTCTTTCAGCATTCTTTCATACTCTTTTTTTACGATGGTTGCACCGATAGCTGTTTCTTCCACATCATAGAATCCAAGCTTTTGAAGTGCATCACGCATTGCATTGATGCCTACTCCGTCATAGTTGGCAACAAATGACGGAGCAAGACTTACAACTACAGGATTGCCGCTTTGTAATAATACCCTTACTTTTTCTGTTTCATCTACAATCTGTTTTGCATTCTGCGGACAGACAACAAAGCACTGACCGCATAAGATACATTCATTCCCTATAATATGTGCCTGATTTCCGGAAAAGCGGATTGCTTTTACGGGGCAATGACGAATACATTTATAACAGTTTTTGCAATTTGATTTTTTTAAGGTCAAACAATTTGGCATTTCCCGTTACTTCCTTTCGTTTTCTATTACAGAGAGCACCTTGTCATTAAAAAATTCTTTAAAATTCTCACGGTTAATTCCTGTATGTATAACATCATCTACCTGTACAGTTACCCCTACTCTATTGCACTTACCTATACAAAAGCTTCCGGCAAGTGTTATTTCATCCTCAAGTTTGTGATCTTTAACCGCTTGAGTGAGCAGTTCTACTATTTCCGGTGAGCCTTTCAAATGACAAGAACTTCCAACACAAATCTGAATAATCATATTATCACACCTTTGCAAGAACTTCTTTCTGGAAGAACTCGCTTACTGTATCCGGTGTAACTGAATGAAATTCTTCGTCTACTGTAACGCAAACACCCTGCTGACATTTATTCATACAAAATGTTCCGCCAAGTTCAACCTTATCGCCGAGATTATTTTCGTTAATAAGATACTGAAGCTGTTCTACAACCTGACGGGAACCCTTAATGTGACATGAACTACCGATACATACTGTTATTTTCATTTTACTATTCAATCCTTTCAAATTTTTTCGTGATTATGTGCCTTTGTGAAAAGGCACATAATCCGGTTAACAATTTATTATTCGTAATCAACAACATCTACCCAGGAGAGCAGGAATTCACGTTCCTTCTCGTTACCTTTAACTGACTGTGACGCAGCTACAATTGGCATCCACTTTTGAACGTACTGTTTAGCAGTATCACTCTTTTTGCAGAAAAGTTCAAGATATGCTTTTGCACCTTCGATATCACCTGCAAGCCAGAACAAAAGATATGTTCTTGCAGCATCTGCTGATGCATTTCCCTGTGTTGCGTGGGACCAGTCTAAGATATATGCTGTTCCGTTTTCTGTTATTATAATGTTTGAAGGGTTGAAATCGCCGTGACAAACTTTGGTATGCTTTGGCATTCCTTCAAGCCTTGTGTGCAAATCATAACGGGTTGTAGCATCGATATCTGCTGCACTAATTTTGCGATTCATCTTATCCTTAAGCTTATTGAGGAGAGGAGATTTCTTAGAGTGTACTTCAAGCTGAAGGTCAACAAGAAGTTCAATGTACTCTTCCTTTTTGTCAGGCTCTTCTTCCATAAGCTGTGCGAGAGTCTTCCCCTTAATGAATTCTGAAACGATTGCCCACTTTCCGTCAACCATTGTTACCTCAAGGATTTTAGGAATGTTAAGTCCGGTTTCTTCGATTCTTGCCTGATTGAGTGCCTCATTAAGCACATCGGCCTTTGAATAGTGATCGTCAAATACCTTTACGCATCTGTCACCGTCACGGTATATGGTTTTATTATTTCTAACTGCAATTACTCTTTCAAGTTTCATGATTTATTCCTCCTTCTATTTTGACTCAGGCTTTTTTGCCTTTATTATATACGCCCTTGATTGCATCCGGTTTTGCATTGGATTTGATATCCATTGCTGTAGGCATAGCCTTCTCTTCAAAGTGCTTGCCATAGTATGCATTCAAATACATCTGCTTGATTTCTGCCATTAACGGATATCTTGGGTTAGCACCTGTGCACTGGTCATCAAATGCCTGTTCAACCATTTCGTCAAGATTGTCGAGGAATACTTTTTCATCAATGCCGTAATCTTTAATTGTTTCTTTTATACCAACCTTTGCTTTAAGGTCGTTAATTGCTTTGATAAGGCCTTCAAGTTTTTCTTCATCAGAATTACCCTTAATACCAAGGTAATCTGCAACTTCAGCGTAACGAGCAAGTGTGTGCGGATGGTCATACTGTGAGAATGTACCCATCTTTGCAGGTGCTTCAGATGCGTTAAAGCGGATTACTTCTTCAATCATAAGAGCGTTTGCAACACCATGAGGTAAGTGGTGAAATGCACCCAGCTTATGAGCCATAGAGTGGCACACACCTAAGAATGCGTTTGCGAATGCCA
>JAFTUP010000028.1 GCA_017466205.1 Clostridia bacterium | reverse complement strand
ATTCTGACGGCGAACTGATAGAATATTACGGAACTAAAGGCACGAATTACACTACATTCTTGTTGAACAATAAAAGCAGAACCATAAGCTATGTGAAGTTCTTCCCCGCCAAGAGTTGGGGCACTTTTTCACACGCAGGCGTGGAATTGTCAAAAATTCAGCTTGAACTTGGAAACAAAGCAACCGAATATCAACCATATATAGAGCCTATTGAATGCGAAATAGATAAAGTAACACATAGGTCTCCTTATATGGCACTTGTGTCCAACACAAGCGGTGTAACCCTTAATGTTAAATATAACAGAGACATCAACATTGTTGCAGACAAACTTGAAAAGCGTCTTGCAGCCGTTGAAGAAGCATTAATATAACGAGGTGAAAAAATATGAAAACAATATTTGAAAGTGTAATCAACAGAGGAAGTTATGACCTTAAAGGCATTTTAAACAAAATTGACACTTGTTACATTGAGGGTAAGATATCCGAGGAAGAAAGAAACTACCTTACAGACCTTGCCCGCAACAACGCACAGACCGAAAACAGTGTTGATGTATTCGCAAAACTTGAAGAGCTTGACAAGAGAGTAAAAGCACTTG
Organism: Clostridia bacterium; assembly: GCA_017466205.1. Lineage (GTDB taxonomy): Bacteria > Bacillota > Clostridia > Oscillospirales > Acutalibacteraceae > Fimenecus. The sequence continues at coordinate 28,330 of JAFTUP010000028.1, read as the reverse complement.
AAGAACGAGACACAACGGCAGAGGAAGAAGGCGAAGAAGTAACCAATACTGCCCCCGAATATGTGGTTGGTAAGTGGTACTACAACGGTGACAAAGTTACATTTGAGGGCAAGGAATATAAATGTATTGCCCCCGAAGGTGTTGTGTGTACTTGGTCTCCTTCTGAATATCCCACTTATTGGGAAGAGGTAAAATAATGACGAATTATGTTAAAGGTGGTGATACCCGATGTTCAAATTCATGTTAAGTGAAGCTGCGAGACTTGCGAATGCGATTGTCTTAGGTAAAGATAGAATTTCCGACGAAGAATACATATTGCGGGAAATCAGACACTTTCAGCTTTCACAAAAAAGAAAAGAAATGCTTGATGGTGAAAGGTATTACTGCGGAAAGCATGATATCCTAACGAGAAAAAGAGAAGTCATTGGTGAAGGTGGTAAACTGCAAGAGGTTGACAACCTCCCCAACAATAGAATTGTTGATAACCAATATAAGAAGATGGTTGACCAAAAGAATAATTATCTTTTGGGGCAACCTTTTTTAATTCAAACCGACAATGAGCCTTATTCCAAAATACTAAGGAAAGTGTTCAACAAAAAGTTCCACCGCCTTTTAAAATCTGTCGGTGAGGACTCATTGAACTGTGGTATTGGTTGGTTATTCATTCACTATGATGAACGTGGTGAACTCTGCTTTAAAAGGTTGAGACCCTTTGAGGTCATACCGGGGTGGAAAGATGCCGAACATACCATTCTTGAATATGCGGTCAGAGTCTATGAAGTGATTGTATGTGATAAGAAACAAGAAAAGACCGTTCAGAAGGTCGAAGTGTACGATGACAAAGGTATCAACTATTTTGAAATGTCAAATTCCGGTTCACTGAAACCGGCTGAACCTTATTTTCAGAATTACTTCACCATTACAGACGAGAGCGGAAAAGAAATAGGCTACAACTGGACTAAAATCCCCTTAATACCCTTCAAGTATAACAGTAAAGAAATTCCCCTGATTAAGATGGTGAAAACTCTTCAAGATGGGTTAAATATCATCGAGTCAAACTTCCAAAATGCTATGGAAGAGGATACAAGGAACACTATTCTCGTTCTTGTGAACTATGACGGACAGAACCTTGGCGAGTTCAGAAGAAACCTTGCACAGTATGGTGCGGTTAAGGTCAAGACTGTTGATGGCTCCGGTGGTGATTTGAAGTCACTTCAGGTTGAAGTCAATTCCGAAAATTACAAAGCAATTCTTGAAATCTTCAAGAAAGCCATTATAGAGAACGCTATGGGGTACGATGCCAAAGATGACAGATTGAACGGAAGTCCTAACGAAATGAACGTTCAATCAATGTACTCCGACATAGACCTTGATGCCAACGGAATGGAAACCGAATTCCAATCTGCTTTTGAGGAATTGCTTTGGTTTATCAACTGTCATCTTGCCAATATAGGCATGGGTGACTTTGAGAATGAAGAAGTGGATATTATATTCAATCGTGATATGCTCATATCTGAGTCTTCTATTATCGACAACATCAATAAGTCACAAGACTTGTCACTCGAAACAAGACTTGCACAGCACCCTTGGGTTGATGACGTTGAAAAGGAAATCGAAAGGATAAATAAAGAAAAAGCCGAAGCAACCGAGCAATACAACGGTGCATTCGACTTTAATAAAGTGAAAAAAAGTGATACGGAAGAAGAAGTCTAAAATTTAGTTTATTCCTCTTCAACAAATTCGAGAATATCTCCGGGCTGACAGTTTAGAAGTTTGCAGAGTTTGTTCAACACTGCGTTGGATACAATTTCACCGTTTCTAATCTGCTGTATTTGCCTTTGACCGATATAATTTTCACCCATTTTGTCTTTGTTCATCAAAACATAAGAACTATAACCTTTTCTTTTAAGTTCAGACAATACATCAATTTTATAAACTATTGCCATTTTTTACTTCTCCTTTTTGAATATGGTTTCGTCTATATATTCTAACATACATATAAACACATTTCAAGTGTACACATTAACTAAAAATGAGTTTATTGTTTTGTGAAAAACAGAGAAATACACTATTTTTGAGTTTATCTATTGACATAAACACAATATGAGTGTATAATATAAATGTAATCAAGAGAAAGGAAGTGATTAAATTGGGCAAGAAAAAGAAAAAACCGACCAAAGCTACAATCAATTTAGTGGAATTGATTATAAGTGGCTTGGTCGATTTGCTCGTCGGAGTCCTTCTTGTTTTAATCAGCAAGAGGTTATAGAGAACCGACAAAATCAAGGGGGGTTAATCCCTCCCCTTGATTATACTACAAACAAAATAAAAAATCAAGGAGTAATTATGAAAGAATTTTTGTTAACGTTATCAATCGTAATGATTGGGCTTGGTATTTCCAAACTCTTGAAGGCTTTTGTCTTATATCTTTATAGAAGAGGTGGGAAAAATGAAAAAAATTGAAACTGCATACGGATATGATATTTTCGAGCTTACTAAGGAAGAATGTAAAGAACGCTGGTACGAATTTCCTTGCTTTGCTGTCTTCTGCGAAGGTGAAACCTATGAAACAGTAGGGCTTGACGAGTCCACCTTCGGAACGCTTGAAGAAGCAAAGGACTGGTGCAAGGAATACGACAGGACGTATTATTAAGGGGTGATTGAAATGCTTGAAAAAGATATTGAAATCCTCACTCTCTGGAAAACACTCACAGAAAGTGAGAAGAAAGAAGTCTTTAGGCAACTTCAAGAAAAGCTAACTTCTCATATTCATATTGAAATGAAAGAGAGGGTTTTGTCATGGGTGAGATAATTGATTTAACAGGTAAAAATTTTGGTAGATTAACAGTTCTCGGTCCTGCTCCTCGCCCGAAAAACATAAAAGATACACATAAATATTGGGAATGTGAATGCACATGCGGGAATCAGACTGTTGTCAATGGTCGTAGTCTTAGACAAGGACAAACTCGGTCTTGCGGGTGTTTACAAAAAGAGAAAATAAAAAAACATACTATGTCCTATACAAAATTGTATAAAAAATACGATAGCATGAAACAACGGTGTACAAATCCTAACAATGTAGCCTTCCAACACTATGGCGGGCGAGGAATAAAAATATGCTCAGAATGGCTCGGTGAAAGCGGTTTTCAAAATTTTGCCGAGTGGAGTTTGGCTAACGGTTATTCAGATGACTTATCCATAGACCGTATAGATGTGGATGGGAACTACGAGCCTTCGAATTGCCGTTTTGCAGATGATAGTATTCAAAGTTTCAATCGAAGACCACAAAAAAATAGCACAGGACATACAGGAGTTTGTAAACGAAAAAATAGAAAATATGAAGCATACATAGCGAAAAACGGGAAAATGCATCACCTCGGCTACTTTGATACCCTCGAAGAAGCAATTGAAGCAAGAGAAAAGGCAGAAAGAAAATTATATCCCGAACTATACGAAGAAAGCACTTGAAAGAGTGCTTTTTATTATTCGTTTCAAAGGAATTAAAATGGCACAAAAAACAAAAATGAAATCAACAGAATATTGGCGAAAAAGATTTCTATACCTCGAACAAGCTTCCAATGCTTATGGTGTTGAAGCATATAGAAAAATAGAGTCTGTCTTTACTTCTGCCGAGAGGGAAATTCAAAAGGAAATTGAAGCCTGGTTCGGAAGATATATGAAAAATAACCAAGTCAATATGATAGAAGCCCGTCGCCAACTGACCACAAAAGAACTCAAAGAGCTTCGGTGGGACGTTGAAGAGTATATCAGCAAAGGTCGGGAAAACGCTCTTAACGGTGGCTGGGTAAAAGAACTTGAGAACGCTTCTGCAAAATTTCATATTTCAAGACTCGAAGCTCTAAAAATACGAGTGCAAAATGCGGCGGAGGTCGCCTTCGGAAATGAGCTTGATGTTATCGATGGACTCGCAAGACGAGTATATACCGAAAATTACTACGAAAGTATTTTTGAAGTCCAGAGAGGCTTTAATCTCGGTTGGGAAATAGGGCAGATAGACGAAAGAAAGCTAAACACCCTTATTTCTAAGCCGTGGGCGGCTGACGGCAGACAATTTTGTGAAAGAATTTGGCAGCAAAGAAGCGAACTTGTCAACGAATTACATCAACAACTCACAAGAACCTGTCTTCTCGGCAAAGCGCCTGATGAAGCTATTTCTGCTATATCAAAGAAATTCGATGTCACGAAACATCAAGCGGGCAGACTTGTAATGACCGAACAAGCATACTTCCATTCTGTTGCACAACAAGATGCATTTAAAGAGCTTGACGTTGAGGAATTTGAGATTGTCGCAACCCTTGACTCGCACACCTCCCCTATCTGTCAAGAAATGGACGGCAAGGTGTTCCCGATGTCTCAATATGAACCCGGTGTAACTGCTCCGCCTTTTCATGTGTGGTGTAGGTCGGTGACAGTGCCTTACTTCGATGACAACTTTACGGAAAGAGCGGCAAGGGACGAAGACGGCAATACATATTATGTCCCCGGTGATATGACCTACAAAGAGTGGAAGAAGTCAATGGTTGATGGTGATACATCGGGACTGGATTTGATGTCCTCTGCATCATTAGGAATAAATTTGAGTAAGGCAAAACCGATACAGCACTCTCCCGAGGAACTTTCGGAATTGAAAGCATATGCAACCCAAAGAGGTATCAATGTTTATAATATTGATGACTTTGATGGTGACAGTGAAGTTCTGAAAGAAGAAATCGATATGTTGAGTAGTTTGAAAACAGAATACAAGTATGACGAGAGAATAACGATTTCTTTTGAAGATTTTGACCCAAATGACCTTGCAAGGACAGAACCCAATAGCAAAACCATTACATTTAATCGTTGTGCATTGCGAGACAGAAATCTTACAAATGCTTATTTGAATGCTGATAATGAATTGTCCTCAACGGATATTAAAGGCATAGCTGCACACGAAATGGGACATAAGTTGTATGAAAAATATGGCAACAAAGGTCTTGACATTGCCCAAAAAACATATTATAATGTCTTTGGAGAAAATCCGTCTGTTGATATGCTCAGAAAATATCTCAAGAATAATGTTTCTAAGTATTCTATTTCAATATCAGAAGAGTTACTTGATAGACCGTTTAAACCTAAATATCTTCGTGAGCTCATTCCTGAGATGTTCGGCAAGAACACAACGAGTCCAGACGATTTTACTTCTGAATTCATAAAATTGTTGAAAGAGGGGTGGAATATATGACAAAATTAGATTTCTATTGGTCTACTAATGAAGCATGGTATCATTATGATGACAACTGGAACATTGTCATTCACGATGATGCACCCGAAAAAGCAAAAAAGAGTTTTGAGAATTATAGACAGCAACTTAAAGAAAAGGCAAAAACAGGAGCATTATAAACACAAGCACCCCACAAGGGTGCTTTTATTATGCAAAAAAGGTGGCAACGTATGAAAAAATTAATCAAAACCATAAACGGACAATCGTGCGAGGTTTATGCTATTTCACATCACAACAGATTGATGATGGGAGAAGCAACACCGAGCATTGAAGTTTACGAAGATAGTGTTGAAGTGCCGACCATCGGCACAAATAACATTCGTTATAAAAGCACGTACTTTTCTATCGCAATATGCCCCAATGTCAAAATGAATATGAACATAACAGCAGAAGCCATGCAAGGAATAACATTTTTTGATTTGTATATGTTATTACCTCGCAAAGATGGTGTTTATGTTCCTTTCACGTTGTATGGTGTATCGGTAGCGGAAATTTCACCGGAACAGTGGACATTTGAGATTACAGACCAAGAAACAGTTCAAAATTTACTCGCATTATAACACAGCACTCTACGGAGTGCTTTTCTTATGCCCTAAATCCGCACAGAATTGGGGCATATTTGCACACTTAGTGATTATGGGTATAAACTTTATGCCCTTATCAATATAAGCAACCACACAGCCAAAATAAGCGGTTTGTGATGGTTGCTTTTTTATTCCGTCTTTTTGGTATCGCAGACGAAAAAGAACGAGACATAAAGAACCGGACAGAACCGGGTTAACAAATGATTATGAAAGGAAGGCAAAAATTATGAGAAAAGAAGACTTTGTAAAATTAGGTATCGACGAGGAAACCGCAAAGAAACTTGAAACGGCTTCACTGGAAGAGTTGAAAAGTTTCATTCCCAAGGCACGATTTGACGAGGTGAACACCGCTAAGAATACGGCTGAAGCACTTGTCAAGGAAAGAGACGGACAGCTTGAAACCTTGAAGAACTCCACAGGAGATGTTGAGTCACTTAAAAATCAGATAGCAACACTTCAGGCGGACAACAAGGCGAAAGACGAAGCTCACGCTGCCGAAATCAAACGCTTGCAGAGAGAAGCGGTTGATAATGAACTGCTTGCTACTGCAAAAGCAAAAAATTCAAAAGCTGCTCTTGCTTTGCTTGAGGCTATTGAAGACACTGTTGACATTGAGGGTTACAGAACCAAAAGAAGTGAACAGATTACAGCGTTGCAGAAGTCAGCCGATTACCTTTTCGAGCCGAAAGAAACGAAGCAGAAGATGAAGGGTGCAGAAGTCGGTGAAAGCTCCGATGGAGACCCCGGTATCACAAAAGAGAAGTTCAACAAGATGTCCTACAAGGACAGAATGAACCTCTATAACGAAAACAAAGAATTATACGATTCCTTAACAAAGGAATAGCTAAAGAAAGGAAATGAATTATGGCACAGACTAAAATAGCAAATCTTGTAAATCCCGAAGTTATGGCAGACATGATATCTGCAACACTCCCTAAGAAAATCAAATTCAGCCCTATTGCCCACATCGACACAACACTTGTCGGCAGAGCGGGTGACACAATCACAATTCCCAAGTATGCATAAACAATATGTGCCTATGTTATGGTGACATACATAGAAAACCCCTCTAATTGCTGGAAACTCTTGTGATTTTAAGCATCGGAATTGCAAGACAATCAGCAGCCAAGGTTATTACAATACCGAGATTTGGTATTTAAGAACAGATAAAATAAACAAAGTTCTAAACAAATTTCTTTTTGAATAACAAGGTTCAACGACTATCCATTTATGGAGTACACACAAGCGTGTGGAAATGGGGGGCAACTCATAGAGTTGGTGATATAGTCTAATCTATATAGTAATATATAGCGGTTCGTAAAAGAACGGTGTAAGGAGTAGCGAACTTGCACGAATGTAAATGATATTGGAGATGCAGAAGACGTTGCTGAAGGCGTTGCAATGGGTACAACTGTTCTTACTGCATCAACCACTCAGGCAACTGTCAAGAAAGCGGGCAAGGCTGTTGAAATCACAGACGAGTCTGTTCTTTCCGGTTATGGAGACCCCATAGGCGAAGCTACAAGACAGATTACACTTTCAATCGGTTCAAAGGTTGACACAGACTGTTATGAAGAACTTTGTAAGGCTTCCCTTATCTATGATGGTTCTGCGGGTGTAATCGGCTATGACGGAGTTGTTAAGGCGAACACCAAGTTTGAAGATGAAGTTGATGAAGGTATGGAAAAGATTATTTTCATTCACCCTCAGCAGGAAGAAACTCTCCTTCTTGACGAAAACTTCAAGTCAAGAGACAAGTATCCCCTTGATGTTATTATGAACGGTGTAATCGGTAAGATTGCCGGCTGTCAGGTTGTTAAGTCCAAGAAGGTAAAGGACGATGGCACAAACTGGCTCAACCCCATTGTTGTAGTGGCAAAGGCTGACCCCAACGAAGACCCCGCAGCAGATGGCGTTGCACCTGAAGACGCTGCACTTACAATCTACCTCAAGAGAAACGTTGAAGTTGAAGATGACAGAGATATTCTTGCGAAGACAACTGTTATTTCTGCCGACGAGCATTTCACAGCTAAGCTCACCAACGAGTCAAAGGTTGTTCTTGCGAAGTTCAAGAAGTAAGGCGGTGTTTATATGTTGCTAAGAAGACATAAAAAGCAGGCTGAAAAACAGACTGAAGAAAAGGTGAAAGAGACTCCGAAAAAAGAGTCTGCCACATCTCCGAAAAAGTCTGTAAAAAAATAAGGGGTGATATGGCATGAACGAAATGATACAAAAAATCTTGAATATCATTCCCACATCAAGTCATTCAGAGCCGTCTATCAGGGCGGTTCTGAATAGGCTGACATCTTTTGGGTATCTTCCTACGGAAGACGATTCATGGGAACTGTCATTTGTGATGATGAGTGTTGAAAACCATATCAAGAATTCATGCAACATCACTTCCATTCCCGAGGGTCTGTTCAATGTTGCGGCAGATATGATATGCGGTGAATTTCTTATGAACCGCAAAAATTCGGGCAGACTTGACATTTCTGATTTGGATTTGAGTGGTGCAATCACGTCTATCTCCGAGGGTGATGTCAGTATTTCTTTCGATACCAACGCAACCGATGAACAGAAGTTTAATCAGTTGGTGAGTTATCTGTTGACAAAAGGAAAAGGTGAGTTCGTATGTTACAGACAACTAAAATGGTAAAGGTAAGAAAAGCTGTCGAGTCCTTATATGACGGAGTTTGCACAATCACAGAATACCAAAAAATCAAGAAAGAGAACAAGTCAACTGCATTCAGTGAGGTTGTAGTCCTTGAAAATCAACCATGCAGAATGTCACATAAGACTGTGAATTCTACAACCCCAACCGACACAGCAAATGCTGTCACGCAATCAATTGTTGTTTACTTGTCACCCGACATTGTTGTGAAGCCCGGCTCAAAGCTGACTATCACACAGAACAACGTGACAAACGACTACAAGTGCAGTGGCAAGCCTGCGGTTTATTCTTCTCATCAGGAAATTCCACTTGAACTGTTCGAGGGGTGGGCGTAATGGGTAGGAACGGAAAGGTTAATTATCAAGTAATTCTCGACTTGAGAGACGAAATCGAAAAGAGCTTGACCGGTAAAGAACTCTACTCGTTCATTGACTCCTGTGCGAAAGAACTCGCTGCGAGACTTCTCGCAAAGGTAGTGAAAAGGACTCCTGTGGGTGTTTATTCCGGTGAACCTTACACTTGTGAAACTAAAAAGGCTCACAAAGGAAATAAAGTTCCCGGTAAAACGGGTGGAACATTAAGAAGAGGTTGGACTGGTGAAAAAAAACAGTCCGCCTCTTCTTTTGCACAAGACCTAAAGGTTCATCACTTTGGAAACACTTACGTTATCGAGATAGTAAACCCTGTCGAATACGCTTCATATGTTGAATTCGGGCATAGAACGAGAGGCGGTAAAGGTTGGGTTGAAGGACACTTTATGTTGACTATTTCGGAAGAAGAGCTACAAAGAGATGCACCAAGAGTTCTTGAAAACAAGCTAAAGAAGAAACTTGGGGAGATTTTCATATGATAAAAAAGATTATTGATGGAATTTGCCTTGCACTTTCTTCTAACTTTGGTGATGAACGTGAAATCTACACAGAAGCGGTTGAGCAAGGGCTAAAAGAGGGTTCTTTCGCAATCGTCTGTCTAAATCCCACCAATTCACGTTTTTTGGGTGAAAGATATCTTAGGACAAATCAGTTCTGCATACATTATTTTCCCAAGAGTAACGAACCCAATTCAGAATGCCTTGAAATTCTTGAAGACCTATATGAGACACTGGAGCTCATTGAAGTTGACAGTGACTTAGTGAGAGGAACAAAGATGTCAAGTGAAATAGATGAAGGGGTCTTGCACTTCTTCGTGAATTATGACTTTTTCACGATTAGCGAAACAGACAAAACGCTAATGGAAGATTTTGAGCAAACTTTTGATGTGAAAGGATAAGGCAATGGCAAAAAAGCAAACAGCAGAAATCGAACAGAATGTTGCCTACACAAAGGAGCAAATTCTAAGTTCGAGAAAGTACGAAAACAGAAGGGATATCCTTGGTGTACTCCTCAGAAATGACGAAAATTACACCTTTGAAAAGGTCGATTCCCTTCTTGATAAATTTATGAAAGGTAAGGTGAACTAACATATGTTAGGCGGTGGAACATTTACTTCGCAGAATAAAATTCTTCCCGGTGCTTATATGAATTTTGTGTCGACAAAATCCGCAAGTTCCGAGCTCTCAGACAGAGGAATTGCGACAATGCCCCTTGAACTTGAATGGGGTGTTGAAGGTGAGATTTTTGAAGTCTCTAATTCAGATTTTGCAAATGACACATTGAAAATTTTTGGTTATCACAACAACCACGAAAAAATGAAAGGACTGCGTGACTTATTCAAGAATATTACAACCTTGTATGCTTATCGTCTGAATAACGGTGGCTCAAAGGCAAGTAATACATATGCAACTGCAAAATTCAGCGGTGTGCGTGGTAATGACCTGAAGATTGTCATTCAGAAGAATGTAGACGATGAGTCACTTTATGATGTTAAGACTGTACTTGACACCACAATTGTTGACACACAGACTGTTTCGGTGTGGAGTGAACTGAAGTCAAATGACTTTGTTACATTCAGCACAAGCGGAACACTTTCAGTCACAGCAGCGACCCCTCTTTCGGGCGGTACGAATGGCACTATTGACGGAGCTTCACATCAGGCATATCTTGACAAGATTGAGTCATATTCATACAACACAATGGGTGTTGTAACAACAGAGGAAACTGTTAAATCTATGTACGTAAATTTCTGTTCAAGAATGCGTGATGAAATCGGTGCAAAATTCCAAGTTGTTATATATAACAAGGCAGCAGATTACGAAGGTGTCATCAACGTTAAGAACAAGGTCACCGACGCAGATGTTTCCGAAGCGTCTCTTGTGTACTGGGTAACAGGTGCCATAGCGGGCTGTGCAATCAACAAATCTGTTCTGAACAAAATCTATGATGGTGAATTTACAGTGGACGTGGACTACACACAGAAACAGCTTGAAAATGCAATCAAGTCAGGTGAATTTACACTTCACAAGGTAGGTTCTGACATCAGAGTTCTTGAGGATATTAATTCCCTTGTTACCACAACCGATGTAAAGGGTGATGTGTTCAAGGACAATCAGACAATCAGAATTATTGACCAGATTGCCAATGATATTGCGGTTCTGTTCAACACCAAGTATCTTGGCAATATTCCCAATGACCAGTCGGGAAGAACGAGCTTTTGGGTAGACGTGGTGAAGCACCATGAGACACTTCAGAACAATAAGGCAATTGAAAACTTCAACGATACAGATGTAACAGTTGAGCAGGGCTCTGACAGAAAATCAGTAGTTGTACATGATGCCATCACACCTATTGGAACTATGACAAAGCTTTACAGCACAACTGTCATAAGATAAGAAAGGAGTGAAACAATATGCTGAACAACGTTAAAATGAATGCAAAAGATGCGGTTTCTGCGAAGTTAGCAGAATGTTTTATCACTGTTGGAAAAAACAGATATAACTTCATGCAGATTATTAACTTCGAGGCTAACTTTGAAAAGACTAAATCCGAAGTCCCTGTTCTCGGTAAAACCGGAGTTGGTAACAAGTCCACAGGGTGGAAGGGAACATTCTCAGGAACAATGCATTACAACACATCTATCTTTCGTCAGATGATGGTTGACTTTAAGGACACCGGGGAAGATACATACTTTGAAGTTCAGGTAACTAACGAAGACCCCGCAAGTGCGGCAGGAAGACAGACTATGATATTCATTGATTGTAATATTGATGGTGGTATTCTTGCGAAATTCGATGCTGATGGTGAATATCTCGATGAAGATATAGACGGCACATTTGAAGATTTCAAGATGAGTGAAAGCTTCAAACTTCTTCCCGGTATGGTTTAAACAAACAATAACCCCCATTTTTATGGGGGTTAAAATTTTATATTGAAAAGGCGGTATATATGTCTAACTTTAATCGTTTTATGAAAGCAAACAAAGTTGTGAGAGAGAATACAACATTCCCCGCAACGAAATCTCTTGTTGACGAGAACGGAAAACCCCTTGAGTGGACAATCAAACCCTTGACCACTACTGAAAACGAAAACATCAGAGAGTCCTGTATGATAGATGTTCAGGTTACCGGAAAACCCAATATGTACAGACCGAAGTTGAACACTTCTAAATACATTGCAAAGATGGTGGCGGCTTCTATTGTTGAACCTAATCTTTATGACAAGGAACTTCAGGACTCTTACGGAGTAATGACTCCCGAAGACCTCCTGAAAGAGATGGTTGATGACCCCAGTGAATACAATGACCTTGTTGCGTTCATACAGAATTACAATGGTTTCAATACCACCTTGGAGGATAAGGTTGACGAAGCAAAAAACTAATTAATGAAGGTGATGCCGAAGCGAACTATGCGTATTACGCACTGCACAAACTTCACATCTTACCTTCAGTTTTTTGTAATATGAGTATGGAAGAAAAAGCGTTTGTCATTGCCTCAATTTCAATAAGACTTGAAAAAGAAAAAGCAGAGGCAAAAAAAATCAAACGTAAAAAGTAAAGAAAGGTGGTGAACCATATTTGGCAACAATATCTTCAACAATTGAATTGTATGACAGAATTTCGGCACCGGTCAACAGAATAATCGGTGTTTTGAATAATATGGTTGGCATCTTTGAGTCCGTTGAAACCGCAATGGACAGTGGGTTCGACCCCTCCGCTATTGACGAAACAAGAAGAGCTATTGACCTTGCTTCAGCAGAAATGAATCAACTTGGTGAAGAAATCCTAAAAAGCAAACAAAAGCAAGAAAAGTTCAATGATAAGATTGACGATGCCACATCTAAACTTATGAGCTTTGTTGGTGCGTATGCATCTATGCAAGGACTGAGCAAACTTGTTGATTTATCTGACACGTATGTTCAAACCACAGCAAGGTTGAACATGATAAATGATGGTTTACAAACCACAGACGAACTGCAAGACAAAATTTTTGCTTCAGCACAACGAGCGAGAGCTTCTTATACTGTAACAGCCGACACTGTTGCGAAGTTGTCACTGAATGCGGGTGATGCCTTTGGTTCAAACGATGAAACAATTTTGTTTGCAGAAAACTTGAATAAATTGTTTGCAGTTGCGGGAACTGAACAAGCTTCTATTGCGAGTGCATCTTTACAGTTGACACAAGCACTCGGTTCGGGTGTCCTTCGTGGTGAAGAATTCAATGCAGTGTTTGAAGCTGCACCGAACATCATGCAGACTGTGGCAGATTATATGAATGTTCCTATCGGAAAACTTCGTGGAATGGCAGCAGAAGGGCAAATTACAGCGGATATCGTTAAAAATGCACTCTTGGGTGCAACTGATGATATCAATGCACAGTTTGAAAGTATGCCTATGACATGGGCTCAGGTGTGGACTGGTGTAATGAATAAGTTGTATCAAGTATCACAACCAATTCTCGAAGCCATCAGTTGGTTAGCTCAAAACTGGTCAATTCTTGAACCTATTGTGATTGGACTTGTAACCGCAGTGGGATTATACACAGCGGCTTTATTGATTAACAAAGGGGTTCAAGTAGCATCTACCATTGCAAAGACAATAGACACAATCAAATCAATTGCACATGGTGCAGCCATAACCGCAGAGATGACTGCGACAACAGGAATGACCTCGGCACAGTTAGCGTTTAACGCTGCACTATATGCTTGTCCTTTGACTTGGATTCTCTTGATAATAATCGCAGTTATAGCGGCTATTTATGCAGTTATAGCGGTTATCAACAAGGTAACCGGCAAAAGTATCAGCGCAACCGGTGTAATTGTCGGTGCTGTAATGACTGCTGTTGCGTTCATTTGGAACTTATTCCTCGGACTTGTCGATTTGGTTCTTGGTATCATCAATATATTTTGGAATAGATTTGCAATGTTTGCGAATTTCTTCGGAAATGTATTCAATGACCCGATTGGTTCAATAATTCATCTATTTGGTGATATGGCTGACAGTGTTCTTGGTATTCTTGAAACTATCGCAAGTGCTATCGACAAAATCTTCGGTTTTAATCTTGTGGGTGCTGTTGCGGGTTGGCGCTCAGGTTTAGATGGCATGGTTAATGAATTTGCCCTCAAGTATGGTAATGGAACATATGAAGAAAAAGTTTCCAAGGCAAATCTGACAGCAGAAAGTCTCGGCTTGAGTCGATGGGGATATGGTGATGCATATCAAACTGGCTATGACTGGGGGGCTAACCTTGGTGAGTCAACAGCCGATGCATTCAATGTTGACAAAATCCTTAGTGACCTTGGTACAACAGCCGAAGCAACAGAAGAGACAGCTAATGCCCTTGCTATAACCAACGAAGATTTGAAATATCTGAAAGACCTTGCTGAACAAGACGTAATCAACAGATTTACAACAGCCGAAATCAAGGTCGATATGACAAATAATAACAGCATTAACGGTGATATGGACTTAGACGGAGTTGTTGAATACTTGGTTATCGGTGTCAACGAGGCAATGGAAAAAGTAGCGGAGGGTGTCCATGTATAAAAATAGTGCGTCAACGTGGGAAAGGATGCGTGTATAAATGGCTTATCATGTATATTTGGGGTCAATGTTGTGTCCAATTCCCCCTTCAAAAATTGACACAAAGATAAAGGGTCAGAATAAAACACTGACCCTTATAAACGATAGCGAAATAAACATTCTGAAGAAACCGGGGCTGACGGATATCAGTTTTGATTTACTTCTTCCAAACGTGAAATATCCCTTTGCGGAATATAACCTTGTGTGGAAAAATGCGAAGTGGTATCTCAACAGACTTGAAATGTTGAAACAACGCAAAAAGGTGTTTCAGTTCATAGTCACAAGAACTCTTCCGGGAGGGACAACCTTGTTTGACACAAATATGTCCGTCTCACTGGAAGACTACACCATCAAGGAAGATGCGAAACAAGGCTTTGATGTTATCGTCTCTGTAAAGCTGAAAAAATATCAGGATTACGGAACGAAAATTGTAAAGGTGTCAACTCTTGATGGCACAGCCTCTGTCGAAAACACAAGAGAAACCGCAAACGCCCCCGCACCTTCGGAAAATTCGGTCAAAACACATATTGTTACTGGTAATGATACTCTTTGGAACATTGCAAAGATGTACTACGGTGATGGTTCAAAATACACTACAATCTACGAAGCGAATAAAGACAAGATTGCGAACCCAAGTTTAATTACCGAGGGGCAAGTGTTAACCATACCGGGCAAAACATCAAATACAGTCACATCAAGCAACAATACAAACAGTTCCTCTGTTAGTAAATCTGTTTCGGAAACTGACAAGAAGATGGTAACTGTCCTCTTTATGGGAATAGAAAAGTATTATGGGCAATTTCGTCTTCAACACACAGTAGAGGGAAAGGTATATTACAAAGACTACTCTCACGAAGTTTCAGTTCAGGTTGACAAAGGAACGGAGGTTGTCTTAATTCCCAAAGCTGTCAATGGTGGCACTTATAACTTCATAATTGATACGAATATGAAGGATATTTGGAAAACCGCAAACACCAAGACCCCCGGAAAGAAAGCAACTGTTAATGACCATGTTAGAATTTCGGTAGCGTGGATTTCATCAGCTAACGGAAGTGCGATAGGCGGAGGGTCAAGATGAACATTGAGCTTCTAATTGAACACAATAAAAAGCTATACTCCCCTATTACTCAGGACGGCATCGTATGGTCAACCGATAGAAAAGGTTCACCCGGACAACTAACATTCAAGGTTGTGAAAGATGATGTCCTTGACTTTACAGAAGGTGATGCGGTCAGATTGAGAATAGATGAGCATGATGTTTTTTATGGATTTGTTTTCACAAAGAAACGAAATAAAGAACAGATTATTGATGTGACCGCTTATGACCAATTGAGATACTTCAAGAATAAAGACACCTATGTCTATGAAAACAAGACAGCGGGTGAACTTATTCAGATGATAGCCAATGACTACCACTTACAGACAGGTGTTATTGAGGATACAGGCTTCAAGATACCGTCTCGGGTTGAGGAAAACACAGCACTGTTCGATATGGCTCAGAACACACTTGATTTGACATTGATGGAACGTGGCAAAATGTTTGTGCTATATGATGACTTTGGGAAAATCACACTGAAAGACATTGAAAATATGAAGGTCGATGTCTTAATTGATGAAGGAAGTGCTGAAAATCTTGATTATACTTCAAGCATTGATTCTAACACTTACAACAAGGTCAAGCTCACATATGATAACGAAAAGACCAAAACAAGAGAGGTTTATATCGCACAGCATGGTGAGAATATCAACCAATGGGGTCTTCTTCAGTTTTTTGAAAAATTGAATGAAGGTGAAAATGGTCAAGAAAAAGCCAATGCACTTCTTTCTTTATACAACAAGAAAACGAGAAATCTGTCAATCAAGAATGCCTTTGGTGACATCAGAGTTAGGGCGGGTTGCTTAGTTCCTGTTATCTTAAATCTCGGAGACATGATACTTCAATCATATATGCTTGTTGAAAAGTGCAAA
Source organism: Clostridia bacterium (assembly GCA_017466205.1). GTDB lineage: Bacteria > Bacillota > Clostridia > Oscillospirales > Acutalibacteraceae > Fimenecus. The sequence goes on along the minus strand of JAFTUP010000028.1, from coordinate 11,877 downwards.
CACGAAATCAAGGGCGGTATGCATATGATGGACTTGACTTTGAGAGGGGCAGGTGAATTTATTGCTTAATTCAAACGATTTATATAACTCAATCAAGGTTGCTGCTATAAAAGCAGTTGAAGCGAGTCACCCTTGCGATTTCCTTTTCGGAAAAGTCACAAGTATCTCACCTCTAAAGGTTTACGTTGAACAGAAAATGACACTCAGCTCTGCTCAATTGGTTCTTACAAGGAATGTGACCGATTATAAAGTTGATGTCACCATTGATTGGGGAACTGAAGCAACAAGCGGGGGAAGTGGTGAGTCTTCTTTTGCTTCACACAACCACAATATTGAAGGCAAGAAAGAATTGACTATTCACAACGGATTGAAAGTCGATGATGAAGTTATTCTTCTGAAGAAAAAAGGCGGTCAAAAGTATTTAATTCTTGATAAGGTGGTGACTACATGATTCCATCGAAAAACAGCATTCTTTCAACCGATTTGAAGGTAGAAAGACAACCGACAAAAACTTATAAATTAGATATCAAAAACAACATCGTCAACGGATTTAGTGACAATTTGGAATCTATGCAGCAGGCAATTTATAAAATTCTGAACACTGAGAGATATAAAAACATTATGTATTCTTGGAACTATGGGATTGAACTTCTCGACTTGTTCGGTGAACCGATAGATTATGTACTGTCGGAGCTTGAAAGAAGAATTACGGAAGCGTTGATACAAGATGACAGAATAGTAAGTGTTGAAGAGTTTGAACATCGGACTGACCGAAGAACTGTTTTTTTGACATTTACAGTTCACACAATCTTTGGTGATGTTCAATCTGAAAGGGCGGTGAGCGTATAATGTACGAAAACTTGACATTTGAAACTATTCTTCAACGAATACTTGACAGAATAAGCGGTGTGGATAAAAGAGAAGGTTCGGTGGTGTATGATGTGTCAGCACCCACTGCAATTGAATTTCAAAATGCGTATATCAACTTAGAGGGTGTTCTGACCGAAGCATACGCAGACACAGCTTCTAAAGAATATTTGATTAAAAGGTGCGGAGAACGAGGTATCGGCATTCAACCCGCAACCCATGCGGTAAGACAAGGTGAATTTAACATTGATGTTCCGATTGGTACATGGTTCTCGTTGAATGAATTAAATTATATCGTCGAAGAGAAGATTGACACCGGAGTTTACAAAATGCTATGTGACACAGCGGGTGTTGTTGGCAATGCAGAAACAGGCTCTCTTATCCCTCATGATTATATTGACGGACTTGAGACAGCCGTTTTAACAGACGTCTTAATTCCCGGTGAAGATGAAGAAGATGTGGAACACTTGCGACAGAGATATTTTAATTCATTTGATTCTCAGGCGTTTGGCGGTAATGTTGCGGACTACAAAGAGAAAATCAATGCAATAGACGGTGTCGGTGGTGTGAAGATATATCGAGCGTGGAATGGCGGTGGAACTGTCAAGGCGGTAATAATTGACAGTACCTATTCAAAGCCCTCAACAATTCTTGTAGATGAGGTTCAGACGATAATCGACCCAACGGAGAACCAAGGCGAAGGTCTCGGACTTGCTCCCATTGGTCATATTGTCACCATTGCCGGTTGCGGTGAAATTTCGGTCAATATTCAAACAAGTATCGTATTTCAAGATGAATGGACATGGGAGACCATTGAGCCTTACGTCAACACCGCAATTGATGACTATTTCAAGGAGCTTGCGGAAGAATGGGAAGAAGCTGACAAGAATGACTTGATTGTTCGTATCAGCCAAATTGAAACAAGGCTTCTCGACCTTGAGGGAGTATTGGACATATCGGATACACTTCTGAATGGGGTTGCGACAAATCTATCAATTGACAAAGACAGTATTCCTATAAGGGGGACTGTGACCAATGTATAACAGAAACCTGATTGAATATCTTCCTGAATTTTTGAGGGAATTAAGGGAATACAAAGCAATTCTGACAGATGGTGTCCAACCTGAAGTCGCAGAACTCTTTCAAGCCATCGAAGAGGCACTGAACAACCAGTTCATTCAGAGTGCGAATGAATATGGTGTGTCAAGATGGGAAAAGATGCTTGGAATAGCACCGAAATCCACCTATTCTTTAGACGAAAGAAAATTTACTATCTTGACAAAAATGAATGAACAGCTTCCCTACACAACAAGGTCTATGGAAAAGAGGTTGGCAAGTCTGTGTGGGGAAGGCAATTATTCGGTAGGAATAGATGCAAATAACTTCACCTTGAATGTCGGAGTTGCCTTGACCGCACAGAACAGCTATAAAGACGTGTATGCAATGCTTGAAAAGGTTGTTCCCGCAAATATGGTCATTAATCTGTATCTAATATATGAGCAAAACAAGAACTGGAGTACCTACACACACGAACAGTTGAGTGCGTACACGCATCACGTATTAAGAAATGGGGTGTATTAAACAATGGCAAGCAAAACAACGAATTTTAACCTAACCAAACCATCTGCGGAAGACTTCTATGACATCAATGTTTCAAATGAAAATATGGACATTATAGATGCCGAATTGAAAAGAGTGGGTGACGTATCACAAAAAGCAGGTGACGATGCGAAATCAAACCTTGACGCACATTTAAAGGCATCTAATCCCCACAAAATCACCGCTACAACAGTCGGTCTTGGCAACGTTCCCAATGTAACAACCAATGACCAAACACCGACATATACCGAAGCAACAACCTTGACTAACATAGCAAGTGGCGAAAAACTTACTGTCACACTTGGTAAAATCAAAAAGTTAATCACCGATTATTTGTCACATCTTGTAGACAATGTGAAGCACATCACAGCAGCAGAGCGAACATCGTGGAATGCGAAAGCACCAAGCAATCATACGAGTCCTGCCACCTCATATGGTGTAGGAACTGAAAGTAATTATGGTCATCTAAAAATTACCAACAGTAAGACAAGCACTGCCACAGATACTGCGGCAAGTGCGAAAGCCTTAAAAGAAGTAAATGATAAATTAACAATACAAGGTTATGAACTTTTGAAAACCATCAATATCAATGCCAATGGCACAGGTGATGGTTCTATTATAGCTCCTGTTGAGATAACCGGTATAAATTGGGAAGAATACCGATATATAAGGGTTAAAATGGTAGGCACTATTACAGTAGCCTCTTCCATTGGTTCGGGCAGTGGTTTTGGAATAGGTGCAATCAATTCAGGCAATCCTACAATCCCCTCATTTTCATTTGACATTTATAATTTTATATCTACTAATCAAGCGTTGGCTGCGTCAAAAACTTTCCCTATAGATGCAGAACTTGATTATGTGAGAACAAAACGAACAAGAGTTTACGGAAATTCCAGCCAATTATATAATGATGCCGAATATTTCAACTGTCAATATACCTATGCATCACATCATCAGTTGATTGCAAAAAACAGTGAAACATTGGCGGGGACTGGTTCTTTGGTAGATTTTAAAAACTATTACTTCGGGATAAGGACAGCCAACGTAACTGGAACACTTTTTATTTATGGTATCAAATAAGATGAAAGAGGTGGTAATATGAAATATGTCGGAACATTACTAATGGACATAATCGTGAACAAAGCAATAAATTATACCGATTATGTAGCCGAAAACGAAATTGAATTAACAGAAGAACAATATAATACTATTCCCATTCCTTGCCAATGCATTAACGGAGAATTTATTGAGTGCGACTTTCCTGTTATAGAAGTTGAAGAAGAAGAAATAAAAATTCCTGTTGCTCCACAAATAGAACTTGTGTCTTATGTTGGCACAGGACTTTACGGAGAAGAAAACCCTTGCAGCCTTACTTTTGATTTTGTGCCAACGGTGTTAAAAATGTTAGGTTTCAAAAATACACTCGATTCATCAAGTTTTGCCGAAGAGTTCTTTTGTACGCTTGCTAACTCGGACGTAGACGCTTTAGATTTTATCATATGCGATGAATTATCAACGGAATATGAATGTTATAGAGGTTTTTGTGTGGGACACAATGATGGCACCCATCTGAATCTTTGTAAAAAAAGTGAGGACGGAAAAACTATTTCTTGGTACGCTGATAGAGCTTCTTACCAATGTTCTGTCACAGGTTGCACCTATTATATTCTTGCGATTGGACGATAAGGAGGGGAAAATATGAGAATAGTAGAAATTCAAGCATTATCTAACGGAGCGCATCGAAATCAAACAGGAACATTTGAAACAATTCCACAAGGTTGGGCAGTCATTCCCAACAGTGTAAAAACCGACAATTTCCCTTTTGGCGAAGTGGTTGCAGAAAAAATCAACGGTGCAATGACTGTGACGGAATGGACACCTAGTACTGTTCCCGAACCTGAACCTACACCCGAAGCTGAACCCGAACCGACAACGGAAGAATTACTGAACATTATACTGGGGGTGGAAGAATAATGGATAAAAGATTTCTCGCAAAACAGTTCAACAGATTTATGCAGATGCAAGTGCAATCTGCAAAACTTGACGATGACAAGGCAATGGAAGTAGCTGACCTATATCCCTCTTGGGAGTCAAAGAAATCCTATGCGGTTGACGAAATCTTCAAATATGGTGTAAATGCTGACAACGAAACACAGCTTTACAAGGTCATTCAAGCACACACCAGTCAAGATGACTGGACACCCGATGTGACAACCTCACTTTATAAGGCAATCGGCTTTACTGATGAGGGTGTTTCTATTTGGACACAGCCTCTCGGTGCGACAGATGCCTATATGAAAGGTGACGTTGTTTCATACAATGGTGAGCTTTGGACATCAGATGTTGACGGCAACGTATGGCAACCCGGTGTCTATGGTTGGACTAAACAATAAGAGATGAAAAAATGCAGTACGTGGATTTAATTATAAAAATTGCGGGTGGAATAACAGCAGTTCTCGGTATATGGAGAGCTGTTGTTTTTTTCGTACACCTTGCAGATGACATCAAGGAAACAAAAGAAATCGTCAAGGAAAACTTGCCAAATGTCAAGGAAATACCCGACATAAAAAGACACTGTTACGAGAATTACTTATCAGGCTTGAGGCTGACTGTAATGAGTAATGAAATGCCCCTTGGTGAAAGAATTATCGCAGGTCAGAAATACATTGATGAAGGCGGTAATGGTGAAGTCAAAAAATTCATCAATGAAGAGTTAAACGCAAACAAACCACAACACAAATAAAAAGGAAGGTGTAATTATGACAAATTTCATTAAGAACATAGCAAACCTTATCAAAGTTAAAACCATTGTAACTATGGATGTAATAACGGTTTTTACTGTCTTGGCACTTCGTGGGGCAATTTCCCCCGATAATGTTATGATTATCGTCACAAGTGTAATTGCTTTCTATTTCGGTACACAGCACGAAAAGAATAACGGAGGCGAGTAGTAATGGCAATTAAAATTTGTCTCGATGCAGGACACTTTGGCAAGTACAATCAAAGTAAAGTATATACCGCTTATTATGAGTCGGATATGGCTTGGAAATTACATCTGCTCTTGAAAAAGGAGCTTGAAAAGTACGGCTTTGAGGTTATCACCACAAGAGAAAACAAAGACGTTGATTTGGCTCTTGCTACAAGGGGAATGAAATCAAAAGGCTGTGACCTTTTCATTTCACTCCATTCCAATGCTTGTAATACCGAGAGTGTAGACCGAGCCGTTATAATTCCTTATCAGGACATCGGGTGGACTACCATTGATGACAAATCAAGAGAAATTGCCCAAAAACTCGGTGCTTGTGTCAAAGATGTTATGGGTCTATCGGGTTATCAGGTATATCCGAGATGTGCTGAGTATGACAGAGACGGAAACGGAGACATTGACGATGAATACTATGGTGTCCTCTATGGTGCAAGGAAAGTAGGAACACCGGGAATAATTCTTGAACATGGTTTCCACACCAACACCAAGTGTGCAAAATGGCTGTCCGTTGACAGTAACCTTGAAAAGTTGGCAAAGGCAGAAGCAGAAGTTATTGCTGACTATTTCGGTGTCAAGGAAGAAAAAGAGTGGTACACAGACGCTCAAAGTTGGGCGGTGAACAAAGGCATTACAGACGGAACAAGACCCAATGACACCACCACAAGAGCGGAAGTGTGGACTATGCTTCAGAGGTTATATAACAACGATTAAGATTAACCAACAGAGCCTATGAGAGCATATAGAAAAAAGATAAAGCCTTCTCGTAATGAGAGGGCTTTTTGCTTTTTATATAGATGTAAGTTTAGGAGAGTTAAGCTAACAAGGGAAAATCATCATCATTGTTATTGATCTTGGAGTCGGTTTGCATTATTTTTGAGCTTTGCGCAATATCTTTTGAGGAAGTGCTTTCAGTTGCCCATTTACGCCCACTGGTGTCATGCTCTTGAGTGTGTAAAATAATTCTTGTTATGTATTCATCTTCGCTTGTGCTGAATAAATATTTCGTTATTATTGTAGGTATACCAATAATAGTTGTAACTATACTAACTATTGATGTTATTAGCAAAGGTGCAGATTTGACTATGTCGTCTATGCTTTCAACAACGGTTAAATATTTTTTAAATAGCAAATACATAAAAGCAAACAAACAAATCATACACATACATATGCATACCAAGAAAGTCCATTTAAAAATCTCTTTTACCCAGTTTCTAAAGCATGTAACTTTTACAAAGTGAGACAACAAATTTGTGTATTTTTTATCTCTGATGGTTATTTGTTGTGTTGTATTCTTCCTGAAAATTTTATTATCTTGTGTGTTTTTGCCATTTTTATCGTCTATATTGTCCAGTATAAATTTAATGTCCATATTATTTCCTTGCATTTAAATACATTTCAATTCATCTAAATCTTTTATTCGTAAGTTAACTTTATTTTTTGTTACCTTAAAAAATTTAGATAGCATGGTCGTAACAAATTTTTCATCATTTGAACTGAAATTACGCAACGTTTCGTAGCATGTGCGGAAATATTCTAATGGCATCAAGATACTTCTGGCGAAATAATCGGCTTCAAGCTCTATCTGTTCTTTTCTGTGATATGTATCTCGGTGTGCTCGTAATGTTTGGTGTAGCTTGTAATGTCCGTACTCGTGAGCCGTAATGAATCTACTTTTTTTAAAAACAACGTCTTCTTCGTTATCTGGGTTTTTGAAAATTGTATTTACCCAAATTGTTCGGCTTGGATTGTCTGTGTCAGTTTCGTCTATAAACAAACATCCTGTAGTTTCTATATCCATTTCATGAGTTTCAACGACAAATCCGTCTTTCTGCACCATAGAAACAATATCAATGTATGGCACTTTTTTAAAATCCACGTCAGAAAGAAAACCATCAACAATTTTTTCTATTTGCTCTTTTCTTTGTTTTGGCAAACTACTGCTTTCTAAATCCATAAAAATACACCTTTTTTTTAGCGCCGAGTTTTTAAAATTAACAATCATTTTTTGTAACTCCTAAAAGTTCTTTAATGATTATATTTATACCATAGCGCTATTGTAAAATTCTGGAGAAATCACTCCCATTTTTTGTGGATTATATCACATTTTTTTGCTTTTTTCAATAGTTTTGTAAAAAAATGTCTTACTATGTCAATGATTGTATCTTGAGTATAGAACAATAAAGTGCGGTAGAAACACCGCACTTTATTGTTTTATAGCATATCGTTCAAAACGTCTCTTAAATGTAAAGGAGACAATTTGAGTATATTAAATCTAAAGCAAAGGCTAATCACGTAAAATAAATTTGGTGAGACGTTTGGAACGGAAGCTACTTTTTTATTGTTGTGATATGCTACAATACCATATGTAATAATAGAATTACTTTCTACTTTTGACGAATTTTCTCGTGTTGGAAGATACAAAGTCAAATATTTCTACCTCCTCATTTAGTTCGTTGATATCAATATTAAAAAGTTTAATAAGGCGGAGCAAAGTGAGGGTTCCCGGAAGCTTTTGCCCCGATTCTATTCTTTGTACCCACCGAACCGATATTCCAACGGCTTCGGCTGTTTCACTTTGCGTAAGTCCTTTATCAAGTCTTGCATTTAAAATAAGGCTTGCAAACTTAAATTTAAGGTTCATGATATAATGTTCTCCTTCAAAGCAACATTATACGCAATTGACACAAAGTTCAACACGGTCTATTGTTCGCAAAAAACAATAATCGAATTTTTTCAACAATTTGTTTGATTCCCTTACAATGAAAATTCCTCCTATGATATTTTATTATATCATAGGAGGATGTTTTTTGTCATTGTCTGTTTTTAACGTACTTTTTTAAAGAGAGTAGCTTTGTTTTTTTACTCGTCCTCAACGTATTCCATAATATCGCCAGGCTGACAGCTAAGGAGTTTGCAGAGTTTGTCAATAGTTCGTGTATCAATATCGCCGCCTTCTTTAATTTTCTTGAACGTTGCTTGACCTATAATGTTGTCTTTCTTTATAGTGTATGAAGTTACACCTTTTTCTTCCATCAATTTCAATAGTTTATTGTATTTTATAGACATTTTAACACTCCTTACATTTTTGTATTTATATAATACCACCGTTCTGTCACTAAATCAAGTGACAAAATGCACAAATTATATCTCTAATATTTGTGATATTTGCATATTGAACATCACTAAAAATAGTGATATAATATATACAGAAATTAAGAGAGGGGGTGATAAAATTGGGCAAGAAAAAGAAAAGGTCAACAAACCGCACGATTAACTTGGTGGAGATAATCATAAATGCGGTTGTTGACATAGCTGTCGGTTTACTACTTGCTTGGGTAAGCAAAAAGTTATAAGAGTACCCGACAAAATCAAGGGGAGTTAATCCCTCCCCTTGATTATAATACAAACAAAATAAAAAATCAAGGAGAAATTATGAAAGAATTTTTATTTACATTTGCTGTTGTTATGATAGGCTTGGGCATTGCCAAACTCTTGAAGGCTCTCGTTCTATATCTTCGCAGGAGAGGGTGGAGAAAATGAACGCAAACGAAAAAGAATTACTCGAAATGATTAAAAACAGCACTGACCCCGAAGCCGCACTATTAACAGCGATGAGAATTATTACTGAATTTTTAGAAAAGGAGAACACAAAATGAACGCAAACGAAAAACTTGTTGAGTACATACTCAATTTAACAGAAGAACAGGTCGAAAGACTGTTTACTCAGCTCCCACAACTGATTTCATTACTCGAAGAAGCAAAAGTGATGCAAACAGTGCATCAATACTTATTAAGGGGGTGTTACTGAAATGCTTGAAAAAGATATTGAAATTCTCGCCCTATGGAAATGCTTAACCGAGCAAGAGAAGAAGGAAGTCTTTCGGCAACTACATGAGAAATTGTCACTATATTTGCACATTGAAACGAAAGAAAGGGCTTTGTTATGGGTAAGATGATAGATTTAACAAACCAAAAATTTGGAAGGCTAACAGTCATCGGTCCTGCTCCTCGTCCGAAGTCAGTAAAAGACAAAAGTCAATTTTGGCTGGTGGTATGTGATTGTGGTAATCAAAAGATTGTTGATGGTCACAACCTTCGTAGCGGTAACACAAAATCGTGCGGTTGCAGTAAGATTCGGCGAGTGAGGCGAATAAAAGAAGCACATCAAACGCATGGGATGAGCAAAACAAAATTATACAGAACACATCATAATATGAAACAAAGATGTGGAAATCCCAACCATAACCGGTATGAATATTACGGTGCGAGAGGGATAAAGGTATGCGACGAATGGCTTGGTAAAAACGGCTTTATTAACTTTTATAACTGGTCGATGGCACATGGATACAAAGAAGGATTAACCATAGATAGAATTTGCAACGACGGTAACTACGAGCCGTCAAACTGTCGATGGACTGATATGTCTGTTCAATGTTTCAACAGAAGACAACGAAGCAATAAAACTGGACATAAGGGCATTTGTAAACAATTAAATGGAAAATATAGTGCGAGAATTTGCAAAAACAGAAAGGTTATACATCTCGGTGCATATGATACGATTGAAGATGCAGTTGAAGCACGTGAGAGGGCTGAGAGGGAATCAGAAGGTTATTGAAGTAACAAGGGGCAGTAAAGTCACTGCCCCTTGTAGTAGTTTGGTCACCTTCGACTCTTGAGTATTTCCCTCGTATTAGAAGAAACAAAGTCAAAAATTTCTACCTCTTCGTTTAAATCAGAAATATCGATATTGAAGAATTTAATAAGTCGAAGAAGAATTAAACTACCCGGCAATCGCTGTCCGCTTTCGGCTCGTTGCAACCAACGAACAGATATTCCTACCGCTTCTGCAACTTGGTTCTGTGTCAGTCCTGAATCCAAACGGGCATTAAAAATAAGACTCGCAAATTTAAACTTCAAATTCATTGATACACATCCTCCGAATTAATAGTGTATCAACCTAAACCGAAAAGTAAAACGAACCGATAGTGCGACGAACCGATAGTTCGCCTAAAAAAATAGAATTAGACAGTTTACAACATCATCAACTACACATCACGAAAATTTACTACATCAATTTTACATCACTTTTTTGATAATTTAGGGGTATTTTGGGACACTTGGGGCAAAGGGCAAACAAGAAAAAAGCACTATACACAGGCATTTTTTGCCTATATATAGTGCTTTTCACTTTTGGGGTGAATAATGGGGCTCGAACCCACGACCTCCAGGGCCACAACCTGGCGCTCTAGCCAACTGAGCTATATCCACCATAAAATGGCGCGCTTGGAGAGGCTCGAACTCCCGACCTACTGCTTAGAAGGCAGTTGCTCTATCCAACTGAGCTACAAGCGCATACGCAAAAAAATGGAGCGGGTGATGGGAATCGAACCCACGCGACCAGCTTGGAAGGCTGGAATTCTACCATTGAACTACACCCGCATTTCGCTTTTGCGCTTGAATATAATAGCACTATTTTCTCGATTTGTCAACAGTTTATTTTGATTTTTTGAAAAAAATTAATTTTTTCGGTTAATATATTACGAAAACATCAAATACTTTATTGACTTTATACACAAAATCGTGTAAAATATACAATGTCGTAGTATATACGATAGAAAATATATAAAGGAGGTGCTTTGAAGATGGTAGAAATCATCAGCTACGTTCTTGCAGCCGTTTTGTCAATTATCGTAGGCGCTGTGCTCGGATTTTTTTACAGAAAGAAAATCGCCGAAGCAAAGATTGGCTCTGCAGAGGTTGAAGCGGTAAAGATTGTTGAAGATGCCCGTAAGGAAGCCGAGAGACTTAAAAAAGAAGCTCTTGTTGAATCCAAGGAAGAGATACTCAGAAACAAGGCTGAGGCAGACCGTGAAATAAAGGAACGCCGAAACGAAGTGTTCAGACTTGAAAAGAGAGCTATCCAGAAGGAAGAAACCCTTGACAGAAAAACTGAAAATCTTGAAAAGAAAGAAGAACAGTTAAATAACCGTATCAAGGAAAACGAAGAGCTTAAGGCCGAAATTGAGTCTATAAAGGCGGAACAGCTTAAGACCCTCGAACAGTACGCAGGTCTTACCAGCGAAGAAGCGAAGGCTTATCTTGTTGAGAAGATTGAGTCCGAGGCTAAGCACGAGGCGGCACTCAGACTTGCAGATATCGAACAAAACATCAAGGACGAAGCAGAAGAAAAGGCAAAGAATATCGTTTCACTCGCTATTCAGCGCTGTGCATCAAATCAGGTTTCTGAGGTTGCAGTTTCCGTCGTTCCTCTTCCCAACGACGATATGAAAGCACGTATCATCGGACGCGAGGGGAGAAATATCCGCGCTTTGGAAAATGCTACGGGTATTGAGCTTATCATCGACGATACCCCTGAAGTGGTTATTTTGTCGGGCTTTGATCCCGTAAGACGTGAAATTGCCCGT
>JAFTUP010000326.1 GCA_017466205.1 Clostridia bacterium | reverse complement strand
CATATTACAAATGATGTTTCTTATGTAACTGTTACTGACGTTACAGGTGAAGGCAGTATAAGGAAATATGAAAGAACAGAATGTATAGGGGATATTGAAACTACACGCTTTGACGGTATGGGGCTGATTTCACCTGAGTTTGCCCGTGAGCTTGACAGTAAAATAGGCAGTAAAAAAGAACATACATCTTTTCAGATTCGTATGCCGTATATCAAGGGAATGGTGCATAAGACAGATTTCAAAGCCTTGTTCAAGGAAGCAGGCGTTGAAACAATAACCGATATATGGGAAAGAAAGCACAATGTAGACAGTCTTTGCATGATACTGACCGAAAGTCAATTTAAAGGCTACAAGTGGCTTAAGAAGTACAATGTTTCATGGCAGACATATGTGAGTATTTGCCGTTTTTTTGAACATACCATATACATTACCAATATAAGCAAGACAGAAGCTGAAGATACAACCGAGCTTAACTATCAGTTCCTTAATACTGTCAAAATGCATTCTTCTGAATTCAGACCCGATGATTTACCTTTGGGTTGGGAGCATTCTCCCTCCGAGGACAAAAGAATGTGGCTTACCAAACCGACGGAGCAGAGGTATTATGACCTTCGCTATGATACAGATGCCCGTATAAGGTATTTTACCGACAAGGCCGATGAATGGACATTTGGAAGAAAGAGCAGAAGCTATCATCTTGCTAAGCTGTTGAGGAAAAATCCAAAGTTTATCAATGAGCCGTATTTTGTCCGTCAGCTTGACGATGCGGCAGAGAGCTTACTTAAGGATTACTCAATAGGTCGCTTACTTGTTGACGGTGATAACCGTTTCTTTGCGGCTGATATTATGGAATTATTCTATGAGCTTATCAAAGAAAACGGCGGAAGGCCTGACATTTATGCAGACATAAGAAATGAATTTCTTGATACTAATGAGTTTTATGCTCCCGGTGCAGTATATTCAGAGCAGAACATCTATGCACTACTTCGCAATCCCCATATTGCAAGAAATGAAGAAGCTCTTGTTATGCCGTTAAAGAATGTAGGCAGTTACAGAGAAAAATATCTCTCAGGTCTTACGGATGTTATTATGGTAAATTCTGTTTCACTTCTTGCCGAAAGGCTTGGCGGTGCAGACTTTGACGGTGATATGATTAAAACAGTAGCCGAGCCAAAGCTTACATCTTGTATTGCAAATAACTACAGTGAGGGTGATTTCTCACTCGGCGGTAATCTTCCTCTTTTAAGCATACCCTCCGCAGAGCCAATAATTGCTGATGCAAATGATTGGTACAAACGCTTTGAAACAATACGAAACACATTCTCATCTCGTGTCGGTCAGATTTCAAATGCGGCACTTGACAGAAGTATAATAGCCTATGACGAAAACACCGATGATGAAAAGAAGGAGCAGTACCGCAAAGAGACAGAGGTGCTTGAGATACTGACAGGTCTTGAGATAGACTCTGCAAAAAGCGGTATAAAGCCTGATTTGACAGAATATCTTGAAACCAACAAGGTTGAAAGAACATCCTTCCTTAAATACAAGGCTCTTATTGAAAAGGCAGAGGGTAAACGCCGTTGGTACGAGCCTACCTTTGATGAACGCTTCAAAAAATTCTTTGAGGGTCAGAATTGGGATGAGGTTAGCTCTAACCTTGAAAAGCTCCCGTATTTTGCAAGAGAGCTGAAAAAGCATACTCCAAAGGCAGAATGCCGTCAGGCTGATGCAAGTGAGCTTTTCACCTTTGCAAGGAATCCCGGTTGGGAAAAGAAACTTGACCCGAAAATCCTTGATTATGTAGGCAGAGTAATAACTGATTATGAAGAATGCCTTAAAAGAATAAGGGCAAGGCGACACGCCGCAAGCAAGCTTAAAGCAAAACACAATGATATTAACCGTATTCTGTATATGCAGAACAAAGAAAACGATTACGAAGCTGACGAGCTTGCAGCCGTATTCATCAACTTACCTGAAGAAAGAGTAAATGATATATATTTTGCAGTCAGAAATGAAAATTGGCACTTTATGAAAGAGGACGAAAGATACGCCTTTCTCATAAAGCACCTGCCCGAAACAGAGTACAGAGAGTATTATGATATCTTTGCAGATTTCCGTTTTGGCGGATACAAATTGTTACCTGATATTATTACCGAAACCCGAAACTACAACATATCTGCAAATGCTTCTGCTATGCAGTACCCTAACGATTCTGAAGAACTTACATTGATGGTAAAAGCCTATCTAAGAAATCCCGTGGGTAATTACCGTGAAACAGTTTCAAAAGAAGCAGCAAGGATAATTGAAACGCATATTATCTCTTTCAATGCTTCCGTAAAATACATTGTTGCTCTCGGTAAGCGTGATTTCCTTTATGATGCCTATTACAGGCATATCACCAGATTTGCAAGGAAGGGAGAATAAGTTTATGACTAACGAATGGCTTGAATTCAAAGCATATACAGACACTCCTGTTTTCGTTGCGGACAGTAAGCAATCAACTGCTTTCATAGGCAGATTTACAGTAAGAATGATTAAACAGAACAAGGGTTTTAACCGTATATTTACTATTCTCGCAAGAGGTTATCTTTTTCATAATTCTGACGGTACACTTCGTACTGATGACCCATACGAAAGAATTGATAGGGCAAGAGAGTTTTTATGTGCTTGGTGCAGTCTGCCTTATGAAGCGGTAACAAACAAGGCTCTGAAGTTTCACACATCTTTCCCTGAGCTTCACACTGAGTTCCCTGATATTGTTGATAAAAACGGTGCAGGATGGTATTACAGATACCTTCATTCTCTTTCCGCTTACATCAGGAAGAATAAAGACGATATTACAAAGAAGCTTCATTGCTTTGCCGAAAAGAAGACCTTGAAAGCCATTGAAGATAAATGGAGCAGAAAGTTGATACAGTTTCAGTATTCTGTTTACAATGACAGATCTTCTGCTGATTTCCCGTTGCTTTTTGATACCGCTATTGCAGATGCACTTGTTCTCGGACCGTTGCGTACTGAAGCAGTGGTTTTGTCCAATGAAACGCTTGATAAAATCAGGGCATACAATACGGATGCGAAAACTGAAAGGCTTATGATAACTCTTGCCGAGTACTATATTGCAAACAAAGAGCCTGACTCTGATTGGGTTATCATACCGAGGACTAACATCTCTGCTTATCTCGGTTCTGCGACATATATGGAAAGCTATGAAAGCAAGATGCCCGAAGGGTTTATGGATAAAAAGCCTGAAATGGGCGGTGTGTCTGCGGTGAAGATTAATTTATAACGAAAAAAACTCCTTGAATCGTTGTAAGCCGAAGCAAGGAGTTTTGTGTTATTGTAAGTTATTTATTATATACAATCAATAAGAATTTTCTCTTTTCTGTGACTTCCTGCTATCCCCTTACACCTGAAACCTTCGATTTTAAGATTTCTGCAATGCCTTGCCCAGATTCCGTAGGCAGGAAGATTTCTGAATCTCCAACACTCAGGATAAACCTTAGCGTATTCGGGAATGAAAAGGCGTTTGTCAACTATCTCGGCTGCATCACGGTACGAGATGTCAAAATTTCTGAGGGTTATATCTGTACAATGTTTGGTTTTTAACCACTGTCTATAGCCGGCTACAATCACAGGCAGTTCAACATTGGTAGCTTTTATATTTTCCACGGTTATGTTATACATTTCGCTTTTGCCGTCGAACAGATTTTTATCTACCGGCTTTTCTTCTCCTGCTTCTTTGACAATTTCTGTTTTATTTGCAGTTGCAGATGTAACTTCGGCAGCTCTGTTTCGATTTCCCAGGCGTATAAATAAAGGGCAAGTACATCTGACCATTGTGATGTTTTTTATTTTCACATCGTGTACTTTGGCTCCGTCACAGGCTTCAACAGATACACCTGAAACTGCTCCCGGATAGAGGTCTGTCATCATAAATGAGCAGTCTTCCACAGTTACATCATAAATATCATAAGTTGTTTCTGTGCCTATTTTAAAGCAGTTCGTTCTGGATATTACCTCACAGTTTCTGACAGTAATATTGTGCATCTCTTTTTCACAGCCGCACCAGATTGCATTTTTGAGTACTATGCCGTCATCGGCAGTTGACACAAAACAATGGTCAATTTCAACATTACTGCTGCCTGCAATATCAAAGCCATCAGAGTTAGCAACATTACGGTTATTCCATATGACGGTATCATTAATTTTAACTCCGTCACACATAAGCATTTTATATGTCCACCAAGGCGAATCTTCGAAAATTATATTATGTATGTTTATATTTCTGCATTTTTCCGTGAGCAGAATTGAACCGTATTTTGATTTGTGAGCAAAACGAAGCTGTGCACGATAGTCCTGACGCATTTTAATAACATCAATTACAGGTGACGGTGTAAACATATTTTCACTGACAGGCTTCAGACCAAAAAGCGTACCGTTGCCGATTATCTTGCCACCACCGGTTATTGCTATATTATCACAGTCAAAAGCATAAATCAGAGCATTATGCTTGTAGCCCTTGCCTGTTGTGTTTGCCGAAAGTGAGCTGTTTTTATCGATAAACAGAGTTACATTACTGCGAAGAAAAACGGTTGTAGCCGTGTATTTTCCGCCGCTTATCAGAACCGTACCGCCGCCGTTTTTGCAGCATTCGTCAACAGCCGTCTGAATAGCTTTTGTGTTTACTTGCTCAGTTTCGTTCACATCAGCTCCGTAAGCTCTTATATCGTAACAGCTTTCAGGTACAGGCTGTGAAAAATTGATATACTTCTCCAAGGGACAGTACGAAGAATAATCACCCTCACGCACCTGAGTATAAGGCTCACCCACCGTTACACGAAGGTCCTTGCCGAATAACAGAGTATTTATTTTGTCAAATAAGTTCCGTTTTGTTTTCATAAATCAACCTCAGTTTTTAAGCTGTCGGTTGTATCACCGACACTTATCTTATAGAAGCAATGATAAAGTTATATAAATTTGATGTTGTGTTAGTATATTGCAGATTTAACGGTTATTCTCTTGATATATTTCGAAATTAGATGCGGTAAACTTGTCAATGAGTTCCTTTGTAGAAAAATCAAAAAGCAACCAGCCCACAGCTTTTTCTATAGGATATTCTTTAAAGTGAGAAGCAATTATTTCCGCACTTTTATCAAGACCTTGTTTTTTATTCCTGATGCTTGTACTCAAAAAATGCAAAGCAATATTATTTTCATCTACAAACGCTTCATCAAGAGCTTTTTTTGCACAATTTTCCCATTTGTCTTCCGCTTCAAGATAATATCTATCCTGAACAACTGCTTTTTGATTACTGTTTATGGGCATATTAAGAGGATAGTATAATTTATCTCCCTGTTCACCCCATAAGGAAAAGTCGAGGCCGCCAATATCATTGAAATCGTTATGACTTTTGCACCTGCGCATAAGTACGATTTTTCCTCTGCATTCAGAAAGAATCGGTATCTTGTTTTTTAAATACCATTTTTCCTCATTGCCTGAAATATATTTTTTATAGAAAGCGGAAAAGAATTTGTCGTTATGAATACCCTTGTCAACTTTTATGGAAAGAATAATAGTTTCCATCGGATTTTCTCTTAAAAATTTTTCACAAGCAGTGAGAAAAAACTAAAATTTCATTTTACTTTTTTTGCTTTTATCGATATAACAATTTGCAAAGCCGTGAACAAGATAAAAGTCCATAAAGCATTTATGCAGACGAATATCCAATAGTCTTACACCAAGATTAAGCTGTTGTGTAATTTCAAGAGTCTGACATCTTGCACTTTTTCCAAAATAAACATAATTAGCAGCCGAATCGTGTGTTCCGAAGATGTTGATTTGTGAAAGAGGTATTTCATCGGGCAAGGAAGATAATACTCTGCACCTGTTCATTTGTTCACCGCCTCAAATGCAAGATATTGTTCCGAATTTAATTATAAACTGTTTTTTTGAAGAACATTTAAATAAAAAAGACTTTTTAAAATTATCTTTTTACGCCCCAGATACATTCGTTGTTGTTACCAATAGCGGAGAAAACAATCTTTTCTGCTCTTTCCTTGCTTTCATCAGCCTGTTTGCAGAAAACGCCCTCATAAGTCACACCGTCAATTACAAAAATGATGTATGCTGTGCCGTCTTTGACAGTCCAAGTACCACTTACATCCTTTGATGATACAGCAGTATTCTGCTTGATGCTTTCGTAAACCTTAAGTCCTGAAATGGTGCCGTCAGCATTAAGTGTAATATTCTGTGTAGGTGCGATAATACTATTTGCATCTGCCCAATCTGCACAGCCGTTACTGATTGTGCCGTGATTGATAAACTCATATTCACCCACAAGGTCAGCCTTATTGAAACCGCTATAGTCAATAGTTTCGCCTGTATATTCAAAGGGAAGTACAACTGCCCAGCCGTTTTGGGTTCTTGCCATCTGATGAACTCTTACCTCATGACCTTCGTGTCCGTAGTTGAAACGGGTGTGATAAACCTGGAACATCTTGCCGTCATCGGTTACGATGCTTGAAGAATGTCCGCCTGCAAGGTATGCAGTATTAAGACAGTCAAATTTATAGTTGCCAAAAAGCTTTGCACCGGTGTTTTTATCGTCAAGAGCATTATTGCCTGCCGCATCAAGATAAGGACCGTCAACATTCTTACTGCTGTATTCTCTTATATTATAGCCGCCAAGTGCATTAAGTCCGCAGTAGGTAAGATAGAGATAATAATAATCACTTATGGGGTCATATACGATATATGGACCTTCGCCTGACCATTCATTATCGGCATTCGTTTTTGATATCTTCTTTCCAAAATAAATATCGTAACCTTCGGTCTTTTTCATATAATCATAATCAGGGATACCTGTTTTTTCATCTAACGGCATAATGAATACACCTGCCGAGTATGAGCCGTATACCATCCACAGCTCACCGTTTTTATCATAAAATACGGTGGGGTCAATGGCATTGGGATAGCGACTGCTGTCATAATATCCGTTATCTGTGTACCAAGGAGCATTTCTGACATCCTTTAAGGACAGTTTGCCTTCATTAAGCAATTCACTGAGATTTGTAAAAGAATAATGTGTCGGAAATTTAGGCACATAATCTCCTCGTGTTTTTTTATCAAAGCCTGAATATACTACACATCTGATATTTTCGTATGGACCTTCAATATTATCGCTTGTACCGAACCATATAACAGAATGTGCTGTTCCCCATACTGATGAGCAGGCATAGTAGCAGTATTTACCCATTGTCTTGTTATATATCACATCTGCTGCCCAGACAGCAGTTTCCCACTTGTCATCTGCATAGCCCTTTTGCACTTGATATGTATCGGTCCAGCTTAACGGAATTGAAAGAGACTTGCGAAGGGTACTGCCTTCGGGTACCAACATTCTGTTATTGTCGTGAACACCGCAGGCAACATTTTCCCAATTAATCATATCATCACTTTTTGCCGCAGTTGCGTGCGAGCCAAAGACATAATATGTCCCATCCTTATCCTGCACTATTGAAGGGTCGTGTACGCTTACTCTGCCGTTACCCACATAGCAGGAGCCGCCGCCCGGCATAGAAAATTGCTTCGCATCAATTTTTTCAGCCGCAGGAGAACCGATAAGATTAGAGAAAAAACAGATTATAGATGTAAAAACAGAAAAGAGCTTGTAAATAAAAGAATTCATTGCATTTCCTCCTCAAATCAAGGTAAATTTAATTTTATAATAACACATTTGAAGATAAAATTATACGACTTTTTGTTACAAAGTATGTCATATAATGTTGCAAAATATGTTGTGGAAGATATGAAATCAGAAATCTAAAACATAACACGACACAAAAGTTCTATTATAGCGTGTTATATTGTTTCTTAATATTGTTTATTTTTTTGCTGTTTGCTATAATAACAGCAGATAGAAGGTGATTAAAATGGCAATATCATTTTCATACGGAAACAGCTCAATACAGGTTTTGAAAATTGCTCCTACTTTAATAAACGAAACTATTCAGATGCATTCTCACGGTAAGGATTGCTATGAAATTCATCTTATCGAAGAAGGGGAAGGGATTCTTGAAACACCAAATGAAAAATTTAAACTCAAAAAAGGCTCTTTTTATATCACAGGCCCTCACATTTTGCATAAACAAATTACAAATGAAAACAACCCAATGAAGGAGCTTTCTCTTTATCTTGTCGTAAAACAGACTTCAAAATCCTATAGTGTAATTCAATGTTTTACATCATACGCTTTTTGGTTTGGCAACACCAATAAGATGGTTGAAAGCATCATTAAACAACTGATAAAAGAAAATGAACACCTTACTCAATGGAGCGAGGATTTGATTGCTTCTCTTATTATTATGTTAATTGTGGAAATGGTAAAACTTTACGAACCTACAACCACCGATGTATATCAACATAAAAAAGTAGATTTAAACGAAAGCCGTTTGTGGCTTCTTGACAGAATGTTTTACAGCAACAGTGCAAACGGAACCCTTGAAGATTTTGCTGAGAGACTCGGTGTTTCAACACGCCAATTACAGCGAATAATTAAAGATACATACGGTTCTACATTCAAAAAAATACGAAATGAAACAAGACTTTCAAAAGCTGCAACTATTCTTGAAAAGGAAAAAATATCTATTGAAGAGTGTGCAACACAATGCGGATATATGTCTGTTGTTTCGTTTGAGAAAGCCTTTAAAATGAAATATGGCATAACACCTAAAGAATACAAAAAGAGTAAAAATTTTAATAATAAAATATGAAGGGGCGCTAATTATGGAAAAGTATTTAATAAATCCAAATCAAAAAATCAGCAAAATCAACAAAGAAATCTATGGTCACTTTTCAGAGCATCTCGGCAGATGTATCTATGAGGGTCTTTATGTCGGCGAGGACTCCCCCATACCCAACGTAAACGGTATGAGAAAGGATGTTGTTGACGCCCTCAAGGATATGGGTATTCCCGTACTTCGTTGGCCCGGCGGCTGTTTTGCTGACGAATACCATTGGAAAGACGGCATCGGTCCTAAGGAAAGCAGAAAAAAGATGATTAATACCCATTGGGGCGGTGTAGTTGAAGATAACAGCTTCGGTACTCACGAATTTTTTGAGCTTTGCCGTCAGCTCGGCTGTGATGCATATATCAACGGCAACGTAGGCTCGGGTACGGTACAGGAAATGAGCGAATGGGTCGAATATATGACCTTTGACGGTGTTTCTCCCATGGCTGAGCTTCGCAAGGCTAACGGTCAGGAAAAGCCCTGGAAGGTAAAACATTTCGGTGTGGGTAACGAGAACTGGGGCTGTGGAGGTAATATGCACCCGGAGTTTTACGCTGACCAATACAGACGCTATGAAACTTATGTCCGCAATTATGACGGCAACAGTCCTATTTACAGAATAGCCTGCGGTGCAAATGCTTTTGACTACAACTGGACAGATGTACTTATGAAAAAAGCCGCAAGCCGTATGAACGGTCTGTCACTTCACTATTACACAGTACCCGGTGAGTGGGGGAAAAAGGGCAAGGCGCTTGAATTCACCAAGGATGAATACTATACCACAATCGAAAAAGCCTACCGAATGGAAGAGCTTGTCAGCCGTCACGGTGATATTATGAACCGATATGACCCGGGCAAGAGAGTAGGTATGATAGTTGATGAATGGGGTACCTGGTATGATGTTGAAGAAGGTACCAACCCCGGCTTCCTTTATCAGCAGAACACAATGAGAGATGCCATCGTCGCAGGTCTTACCCTCAATATTTTCAATAAGCACTCCGACAGAATCAAGATGGCAAACATAGCACAGACAATAAATGTACTTCAGGCTGTGGCTCTCACCGACGGCGAGGATATGCTTCTGACTCCTACATACCACATTTTCAAGATGTATAAGGATCATCAGGAAAACACTCTCCTCGGCTCATACATAACAACTCCCGACCTTTCCGAAAAGGGTAATCTGCCGAAGCTTATCGAAAGTGCTTCAGTAAAAGAAGACGGTACTATAATCGCAACAATAGTCCACACCTCAGCTGATGAAACAGCAGAAATCCACTGTCAGATAGCAGACTTTACCCTTAAAGAGCTTGAAGCAGAAATTCTTACAGGTGAAATCCACGACTACAACAGCTTTGAAAATAAAACCGCTGTTGGCACAAAGGTATTCAGCGACTATGAAATGCTTTCAGACGGCTTTAAGACAACGATACCTCCTTGCTCTGTAGTCAAGTTTGTGATTAAATAATATGGCAGAATGTAAAAGATGTCTGCTTCACGAGTCGGCAGAGGAAAATACCCTCAAAAGCATAAAAGAAAGAATTGATAAGCTCTCTGAAAAAGAAAGAGTTGACAGTGAGCTTTACGAAAAAAGGCTCAACGAGTGCAAAAGCTGTGATAACCTGATTTCAGGTGTATGTATGAAATGTGGCTGCTATGTTGAATTCAGAGCAGCCTTTAAAAAGAATAACTGTCCGAACGTAAAAGACAGAAGATGGTAGAACGAAAAGCAAGCAGAAGTCTCATAAGGATAATTGCTTGCTTTTTAAACAGGTAATAATATCTCTTTTGACATTTTTTGACGAATTTGATATAATTTACTAAATAGAATATAAGGAGGTAGAAACCTATGAAAAACTGTTTTGCAGAATTTTACAAAAAAATTATTGCAATCGTAATTTCGATTCTCACTGCTTTAGGTATTTCCTGCAGCGGTAATCAGACAGACAGTCTTGAAAATATTGTCAGTGCTTATGATGTTGCCGCTTCGGATTATCAGCTGACCGTTGATGCCGATAACAAAATCCACGATATAAGCGATCTGCTTTTCGGTATTTTCTTTGAGGATATCAACTTCGCCGCTGACGGCGGGCTTTATGCTGAAATGGTCATTAACCGTTCTTTTGAGTTTACTGAAGTTGCAGTTGATGATGCTCTTTACCGTTGGAAAAAGGTGGGAGGAGCAAACATTAAGGTTGAAAGTGAAAAGTCACACTCACTCAACGATAACAACCCCTCTTATCTTGTTATCGAGAACTCTGCCGATACTCCTGCAGGCGTAGAAAATATCGGTTTCCTTGAAGGAATGAGCATCACTCAAGGCGAAAACTACAAAATGTCTTTCTATGCAAAATCTGCTGAGTATAATGGTAAATACACAGTTAATCTTGCAGTCGGCGGCAAAGCTGTTGCAACTGCCGAGATTACACCGACCTCAGATGAATGGACAAAATATTCCGTTACCCTCACTCCGACAGCTTCAGCCAATGAAAATGTAACTTTGCAGGTTCTTATGAACAAGGGTACAGCATATTTTGATATGATTTCCCTTTTTCCTGAAAATACATACAAGGGCAGAGAAAACGGTTTGAGAAATGACCTTGCAACAAAGCTTGAAGAATTACAGCCCGCATTTCTGCGTTTCCCCGGCGGATGTGTAATTGAGGGTTACGATAAAAACTCTGCTTACGACTGGAAGGATTCAATCGGTGTGGATGCTGACGGAAACCCATTAGAATTTAATGGTACATACGGCGATGTTGCCGCAAGAAAAATGGGTACAAACGTATGGACAAACATCGGTGCAACAGATGACGAGTATCCCTCCTTTATGACCTACGGCCTCGGCTTTTATGAGTACTTCCAGCTTGCTGAAGATATCGGTGCCGTTGGTGTACCCGTTCTCAACTGCGGGCTTTACTGTCAGGCAAGAGGCTGGAGACCGGTTACAATGTTTGACGGTGAGGGAAAATACACACCTGAATTCAGAAAATATCTTGACGATATGCTTGACCTTGTTGAATTCTGCCGTGGTGATGAAAACACCACATGGGGTAAAGTCCGTACAGCAATGGGACATAAAGAACCTTTTGAGCTTAAATATATCTGTATAGGCAATGAAAACTGGACTGAAATCTACTTCGAGAGATATTCGGAATTCCTGAAGGTATTTAATGAAGCAAAGGCTGAAAACCCTGAGCTTTATGAAGGTCTTGAGCTTATCTATTCTTCGGGTGTTGACGACGGTGACAGCGGCAGAGATTTATATATGCCCTCATATGAATATGCAAAATCTGAGCTTGACAAAATGAATTCTACCGATGCCTCCGATTTTGCAGGTGCTACCGATCACCACTATTACAATACACCCTCCTGGTTCTTGCAGCACAGTGACTATTACGACGAAGAAAACTATTCAAGAACTGTTGAAGATATGACAAGTACCCTTTATGGCGGAGGCCTTAAGGTTTTCCTGGGTGAATATGCGGCACAGAGCAACACACTCAAGGCGGCTCTTGCTGAGGCGGCATATATGACAGGTCTTGAAAGAAACGGTGATATTGTTACTATGGCTGCTTATGCACCACTCTTCGGCAACAACACGGCAAGACACTGGGCACCTGACCTTATCTGGTTTAACAATCACAGCGTTACACCCTCTGTCAACTATTATGTGCAGCAGCTTTTCGCAAAGAATGTCGGTACTGAATTATTGGACTCTGCACTTGCCGGTGCAGAAAACAAAAATACAGACCTCAAGGGTGCTGTGGGTGTAGGTACATGGTACACATCGGCAAAGTTTGATAATGTAAAGGTTGTTGACAACAGTACAGGCAAAGTTCTTGCAAGTGATAAGCTCAACACTGTTTTCTCGAAGAGAAATTGGGATTTCCCCCTTGACGGTAAATGGAAAATTAAAGATAAAGCTCTCGTTTATCCGACAACAGATATGAGATATTCGCAGGTAGGTACTGTTGCTTATTTCGGTGATACCGAGTGGACAAACTACACTTATACCGTTGAAGCAACAAAACTTGACGGCGGTGAAGGCTTCCTTATTCCTTTTGCAGTACAGGGTGTTGACGATAATATCTTCTGGAATATCGGCGGTTGGGAAAACACTGTATCTACACTCCAGCAAGTGGAATGCGGCAGTAAAACAGGACAGCTTCCCGGCACAACAAAGGATTTTGTTGTTGAAACGGGAAGAACCTACGAGCTCAAGGTTGAAGTAAAGGGCGATACTGTCAAGTGTTATATTGACGGCGAGCTCTATGTTGATTATGACTTCAATCTTGATAAAGAGTATGAATGTTATAGCGTTGTCAGCAAAGATGATAACGGTGATATAATCATCAAGCTCGTAAATGTAACCGACAGCTCAAAAACAGTTGCAGTAAATATTGATAATGCTGACATTTCAGGCACAGCAATTATCAATCAGGTTGCGGGCAATTCACTAACAGACGAAAATGTACTTGACGCTGAAGAAACCTGCACATTGAAAGAATTTACTATGGAAGGCTTTGATAGCAGTTTTAATTACACTGTGCCTGCATATTCGGTTACTTCAATCAGACTTGAAGTAAAGTAATAAATCTATTCTTTATATTTAACAGCAAAAGCAAGCATAAATTCCGAAAGGAATGCTTGCTTTTTGTTTGTGCTTATTTATAAATCAACTCGTCACATACAATTTCTTTAGCTATTGCTTCAATATTCATCATCCTGCCAACCCACTCAAGCTGATTTTCCTTTTTGAGTTCTTCTGTGACACCTTCTGCCTCTTTCATCTGCTCAATCAGAAAGTCGTACATTTCGTTTGCCTGTTTTTCTACTTCGGCACAGTGCTGATACAGCTTACCTTCCGCAAGTAGAGTAGAAAACACTACTTTCTTGTGATTAAAAAGGTAGTCCTTGTAAAGCATACCCCATTTACCAAGCCTGACCTTTGCTTCTTCAGGTGGCAGTTTGAGGTTCGGGATGAAATAATCTCCAACTCTGCGATAGGTTATCTCTGTTTTGTTTGACATAGTTTTTCCTCCTTAATAATATTCGTGATAACTTAAAATGTTATATTTTGAGGGTATCACCCTGGTAATTCCCAACGAGCATAGAAGTTTTTGTTGTCAAGAGCAGAAGCAAAGCGACTCTTGATAATGAAAACAGGCTATGCTATCTGTTTATGAATGTATCGTATGTAAATCTTGCACCAAGTCTAAAGCCTGTTATAAAGCTGTCGGAATTCCCGATGCTTGAAAACTCGTTGTAAGCAAGCACATAATTGGAGAACAACTCTTTTTCCTTTTCGGGTAGCATAGCCGTCAATTCTTCTTCCTTCTTAACAAGGGCACTCAGCTTCTTTTTCAGCTTAGGTGTGATTTCCGTAGAGAGCTCTTGCGGTTCAATATTGCCGTAATAAAATTCTTCTATAATACTCGACATAACACCACTCCTTACTTTTCACTTTTATCAATTATTTTCAGCAACAACTCATCGATATCTTCTGTGGGTAACCCTTCCGCCAAGAGCATATTACGAAACTCATTCATCCCGTTGATAAGTAAGTTACACTCGAAATCCGTAAACTTGACTTTGATTTTTCTTCTCATAATAAGACCTCCTTGTTATTTGGTAGCTTCATTCTACCGCATAATAGGAGGTGAGTCGAATGTACGGAAAAGTAAGATTAAATAACTAGAAAAATATACTTATATGTCCCTCGATATGTCCCCCGAAACCTCTTAAACCGCACCACATAAGGAAAGAATACTATCCTCCAAAACCGCGTGCCGAGGGTTCGAATCCTTCTGCCCCTGCCAAAAATGGAAACGGATGCCGCAAGGTGTCCGTTTTTATTTTTCGTACAATAATAAAGGATGAGAACCCGTAGGGTCTGAGCGTAAAAAACAATCCGGTGGACTGTTTTTAGCGAAGAGCACAATGCGAATCCCCCATTCGCATTGTGAATTTAGCATTCGAATCCTTCTTCCCCTGCCAAAAATCGACAAGTTTCGATAGAAGCTTGTCGATTTTACTTTTTCACTATTAACTCTTCACTTTTCACTCTTTTCTTTCGAAACTTGTCGATTAGGTAATAAGTAATAGTGAATAGTGAAGAAGTAAAGCTATTCGCTTCGCGAGTTTATCAGCGAATACAATATCACATTTTGTGCAAGCAAAATATATCACTCCGTTAATGTTATTCATCCCAGAAATAAAGCCTCACAAATCCTTGATAAATAAGAGTTGTGGGGTTTTGCTTTTTATTTAATCTCTACTTTTTATCGATCTGTTTTATTTTGTATTAACCTGAGCTTTGCGTGACGAATAGGGTTGTATTTATTTGTTTTGGATGGTACAATTGGTTCAGGAAATTTCTAATAAATATAAGTAGGTAATTTTATGAGAAAATATTGGCTTGAAACAATGCTTAAAATCGCAGAGCCTGTGCTGACAAATCTTGCAAACGGAACTTTGCACAAATATATCCCTAAAGAATTTCACAAAGGCAGACGAGGTTAGATAATGCTTGAGGCATTCGGGCGTACTGCTTGT
>JAFTUP010000325.1 GCA_017466205.1 Clostridia bacterium | reverse complement strand
ATATCCGTTTGACTGAAAAATTTTAATTCCGTTATATTCGCAAGGATTATGTGATGCGGAAATCATAACACCTGCATCACATTCATATTCACGCACTAAAAAAGCAACTGCAGGAGTAGGCACAACACCTAACTGCAAGACATCTGCACCAACGGAACAAAGTCCTGCTGTAATAGCACTTTCAAGCATTTCTGATGATGCTCGTGTATCCATTCCAATAAGCACTTTTGGTCTTTTACCGTTTAAATTCTTACTGAGCACCATAGCAGCTGCTCTGCCTATTTGCATACTGAGTTCACAAGTAAGTTCTGTATTTGCAACGCCTCTTGCACCGTCTGTGCCAAAAAGTCTGCCCATAATTATACTCCTTTTTTATAAAAGCGAAGTCTGACTGTCTAATCCTAAATGTTTATAAGCTAATGGTGTTACAACTCTGCCGCGAGGTGTTTTAGCAAGGAAACCAATCTGCATAAGATATGGCTCATAAACATCCTCAATAGTTACAGCTTCTTCACCTATTGTAGCAGCAATTGTTTCAAGTCCCACAGGACCACCGTTGAAATTACGAATCATAGTTGTAAGCATAAGTCTGTCAATATTATCAAGACCGATTTCGTCAATTTCCATTCTTCCCAATGCTATTTTTGCATTATCTTCACTGATTACACCGTTACTCATAACCTGCGCAAAGTCACGGGCTCTTTTTAGGAGTCTGTTTGCAATTCGTGGAGTACCACGGGAGCGAGATGCGATTTCCAAAGCACCACCATCTTCTGCATAAATATCAAGAATTCCTGCACTACGCTTAACAATCTGTGACAATTCTTCAGGTGTGTAAAGCTCAAGTCTTAAAATCACACCAAATCTGTCACGCAAAGGTGCTGTGAGTTGACCTGCTCTTGTTGTAGCACCCACAAGTGTAAAGCGTGGTAAATCAAGACGGATACTTCTTGCAGACGGACCTTTGCCGATAATAATATCAAGTGCATTATCCTCCATAGCAGGATAAAGGACTTCTTCAACTGCACGTGAAAGACGATGAATTTCGTCAATGAAAAGCACATCACCATCGTTTAAGTTTGTGAGAAGTGCAGCAAGGTCACCGGGCTTTTCAATTGCAGGACCTGATGTTACTCTGATCTGAACACCCATTTCATTTGCTATAATTCCTGCAAGAGTTGTTTTACCAAGTCCGGGAGGGCCATATAACAACACATGGTCGAGAGTGTCACCTCTGTTTTTTGCTGCTTCAATATATATTTTTAAGTTTTCCTTAACTTTTTCCTGACCGATATATTCAGTTAATGCTTTAGGTCTTAAAGATATTTCAATATCGTGGTCAGTTTCAGTAAAATCAGGAGTAATTATTCTGTTTTCATTATCAAAATTCATTTTAATTTCTCCTTAACCAAGTGAGAGCATTTTAAGTGCTTGTTTAATAATATCTTCAACTGAAAGTGATGAGTCAATTTTACTTACTGCAACACTTGCATCACTCTGTGAATATCCAAGCATTTCAAGAGCAGCAACAGCCTCTGCAGTATTAGAATGTTCAAGTGTTGAACTAACAGCAGACAAGTCAACTGATGATGAAGCTGCACCCATTGTCTTACCGACCTTATCTTTAAGCTCCATACAAATTCTCTGTGCAAGCTTAGGACCAACACCGTTTGCTTTTGTAAGTGCTTTATGGTCACCTGCTGCAATACTCAATGCAACTTTATCAGGTGTTAATTCAGAAAGAATCGCAAGTCCCATTTTAGGGCCGACACCATTAACAGTTATGAGCATTTTAAAGCAATCCATTTCGGTTTTATCGTAAAATCCGAAAAGCTCCATTGCATCTTCTCTTACATTGAGATATGTGTAAAGAGTGACTTTCATTCCCGTTGACGCACATTTTTGTGAAGTTGTAAGAGTAGTCATACAACGGAATGCAACACCGTTCACATCAACACAAACTGTCGAAGTATCAAAATCAACCACATTTCCTGTTACTGAATAAATCATAAAATTACCTCAAATTTTTAAGTTTGCCCATCAGTGAACCACTTGCGTGAGCGTGACATATTGCCATAGCAAGTGCATCGGCAGTATCGTCAGGCTTTGGAATTTTTTCAAGCTTCAAAATAACTCTTGTCATTTCCTGAACCTGTTTTTTCTCTGCCCTGCCATATCCTACAACACTCTGTTTTACCTGTAACGGTGTGTATTCGAAGATATCAAGACCATTTTTCTGTGCCGCAAGGTTAATAACACCTCTTGCCTGAGCAACATCAATAACTGTCTTTGCGTTTGTGTTATAAAAAAGCTTTTCGATTGCCAAAGCTTCAGGCTTATATTTATTTATAATGTCCTGTATTCCGTCATAAACCGTTTCAAGTCGTTCATTAAAAGGAGTTTTTGCCTCAGTTGTAACTGCACCGAAAGCTATAACCTGAAAACGATTAGCGGTATAATCAATAACTCCCCAACCAACGATTGCATAGCCAGGGTCGATACCTAAAATTATCATGACATACTACCTCACTATATATTCGTATAATTATATCACATTACATTATAAATAGCAAGAAAAAAGGGACTTAAAAAGCCCCTTTTAGTGATAATTTTCAGTTTGTTAATAATTGGAATACATCGACAAATCGGAGTTTGTAGGGATAAATGTAAAACCATTGGTGTCACGGTAGGGCGGGGTCTTGACCCCGCCGAAATGTCTCGGTCACCCTGAACGCAGTGAAGGGTCTATTCAAATTGGACAGAGATTCTTCGCTTTGCTCAGAATGACATACTACTTTAATGGATTATACGCTTCAACAGTTGCTTTATTAAAACAAAACACAACTTTAATAAACTAGCAATTCCAAAGAGCATTGCTGCTAAAAACACTAAAATCGTCTTGTACATTTATAAACGCCTCCCATATCACTTATATTTTATATGGAAATTGTTTTTGAAATGATTTTTAAATGTTTGAGAATTGTTAAAAAGGGTGATTCGTGAATCACCCCTACTTGCTTTTATTTATAAATCATATTTGAGTTTTCGTTTATATTTTTTCCATAAAGCTTTTGCAAAATTTCTTTTCTATT